>JAFLTA010000012.1 GCA_022510685.1 Lachnospiraceae bacterium
GTCAATTTCCCGTATTAGCTTGCGGTTGCCGCAGACAGCATAACCGAGACGCAGCCCCGGTGCCGCAAAAAATTTAGAAATTCCTCGCAAAATGATAATATTATTATAGTAGTTTGTCAGCGGTATAGAGGTGATTTCCTCTGACTTTGGGGCAAATTCCACATAGGTTTCATCCACCATGACAAAGATGCCCTGCTCCTTACATGTATCCAGAATCTTACGCATGGAGGCGCGGTCAACCTGCGATGAAGTGGGGTTGTTGGGATTGCACAGTACCAGTAAATCGATATCAGCAGTAAGTGCTTGTCTTAGTGCATCCACATCCAGCGTGAAATTTTTTTCTTCCTGTAGCCGGAAATAGCGGGAGCGTCCGTTTACCAGTGAAATTTCGTGTTCATATTCAGAGTAAGTGGGACCCACGATCAGTGCTTTCTTGGGCTGCAATATCTGTGCCACGAGAGAAATAAGTTCAGTAGAGCCGTTTCCCACCAGGACATTTTGGAAATCAGTACGTGTGTATTCTGCAATACATTTTCGCAGAGATGTATATTCCCTGTCCGGATAGCGGGTGATGGCATCCAGATGGGAAGGGAGTTCTTCTTGAAGCTTGTAAGATATCCCCAGAGGATTTACATTGGCAGAAAAACTGGTAATATTTTCCTTTGCTATGCCGTAGACGGATTCTATTTTTTCTAAGTCACTTCCGTGAAAATGCTCTATTTGTTCCATATAGTCCTTCCTTTCGCGCCAGCGTCAATTTATATCATGGTAGCGTATTTACAAATGACAAAAATAATGTAATACGATGGAAAGTATAGCACTGTAGAGCCGCTTGTGCAAGAATACAGGCATACTTTTGGGGGTTAAACTTAGAAATGCTGTATGGAATCCGGCAGATAGGGAAGCGGGTCTTGAAACGACATGCAATGTAGTGGTATAATACAACAGACCATGCAAATATGAAATGGTTTCAGGATAGAAAGAGCATTGGAAACACCGGGAGGCAGTATGAGAGAGAAGATAAACCAGTTGGCAGAGGGGAAATTTGAATATCAGACATCCGGTATCATAACTACGCCGGAGCGGCTGGAGTTGGAGAGTGCAGCTGTGCAGACCTGTCAGACATCTATTGTGATTTCCAATGAGAAGGGACGCCTGATGAAGGGGATTGTCACCACCCATAGTCCGGAAGTGTCTGTAACACCGGCGAATTTCCGTGGTGAGGAAAATGAAATACAAATCAGTGTCCAGACAGACCGCATCAAGGCAGGAGAATCTTATACATCCTCTCTGCAGATTGTATCCGATTGCGGGATTTGTGAAATTCCTTTGAAAATAAATATAGTATATCCTATGCCGGAGTCGGCAGGGAAAAAAATAGAAAGCATGAAACAATTTGTGCAGGTGGCACAGGAGGATTTCGCGGAGGCAGTGCGCCTGTTTGACCAAGACGCATTTGCATCGGGGCTTCTTGCCAAGGACAGGGAAAAACAGTTTTTATATCAAGGATTATCTTCCTCTAAAAACCGTTTCTCTGCGTTGGAGGAGTTTCTTGTAGGCATTGAGCAGAAAGAGCCGATTGGCATAGCTGTCGGACAAGTCTACAAACAGTATGAAGACTGCACAGATGCCATTCAGGATGAAATTACTATATTGAAAAATACATGGGGGTACGAAAAGATTCACATTTCTTCTGATGCACCGTTTCTTTGTGTGCATCAGGAAACCATTGCCACCACAGATTTCGAGGGCGATTCTGCTTCTTGTAAGTTTACCCTCGACCCGGATAAGATGGTCATGGGAAAGAATTTTGCCCGTATCAATATTTCTACGCTACGACAGACGATTAAAATTTCCGTCACGGCGATAAAACCGGGTGTGGAGCATGAACGTGCCCAGAGAAACCGTAGGGAGCAAAGGACACTGTGCCGTCTGTTGGAACAGCATTTAAAGTTTAGTATGAACCGTCTGCCCATGGAGGAGTATCTGGAGGAGATGGATCGTCTTTTGGAGAGCAGTGGTCTGGAAAAAAACAGTATGAGGCTGCAGCTTTACCGAATCCATCTGGCAATTATGGGACATCAGGTGAAAGTTATCGAGGAAGGGTTAAATGCCCTGGAGGAACAGGCAGAGGTGCTGCACAGGGATGCACCGGAATTATATGCGGGATATTATTATCTCAAGGGAGTCTGGTCAGGGGAGGAAGATGTTGTTGCAAGTTGTGTGGAGCGGATTAGGGAGTGTTATGATAAGCAGGGACAAAATGCCCATGTGTTATGGTATTTGCTCTATCTGGATCCGGCAATGCAATCTGACAAAAAGAAATATCAGGCACTGATGGAGCAGTTACAAACGGGTTGTTACAGTCCTTTTTTGTATGTGGAAATCTGTCAGCTTCTGAATGATAATCCGGATTTTCTCACGGAGCTGGACGAAGAAGTAGTACAGGCATTGCACTGGGGATGTAAGCAACAGTTTTTAGAGAAGGAAATCGCATTGCGTTATGTGTATCTGGCAGGACGTATGCGTTATTATTCAGCCGGGATTCTGGAAGATATGACACTGTTATATGAATGTTTTCCGGAGGATGAAATTCTCACTGCTATTTGTAAAAATCTTATGAAAGGGCAGGTTACAACCAGGGATGCCTTTGTTTGGTATGCAAAAGGTGTAGAACATAATCTGAAAATCACCAATTTATTTGAATATTATATGTACGCATTGGATGAGGAACAGGAGCTGTCCTTCACTCATGCTATTTTACTGTACTTTTTGTATGATAATCATTTGACTATGGAAAAAAAGGCAATGCTTTATGCTTACATTGTCAAAGAGAAAGCAAATGACGGGGAAACCTATGAATCTTATCGGATACCAATGCAGAATTTTGCCATAAAGCAGTTGAGAGAAGGAAGAATCAATGCAAATCTGGCAGTTCTGTATCAGGAGTTTATTACGGAAGAAATTTTGGATGAAGACTTAGCAGAAAAATTGGCAGGTATATTTTTACGCAGCCAGTTGACTTGCCACAACAAAAATATCCGTGGTGTTTATGTCTGCCATCCGGAATTAGAAGCGGAGGAGTTTGTACCGCTGATAAAAGGAAAGGCAATGGTTAGCTGCCTGACAGAGCGGGCAAAGATTTTTTTCGTCGACCGTGATGAAAACCGTTATGTTCACGGAGAAGACTATACATTGACACCGCTGCTTTCTATGGAGCATATGGCAGATGCTTGTCACCGGTATCAAACACAAAACAGGCAGTTATTGTTGTATTTAAATGACAAGGCGAATCGGGAGCCTGTGGAGAATCATAAAACCATGAAGCTCAGACATCAGATTTTGGAATTGGATGGACTGAGTGAAACTTACAGGCATCGTGTGGAGGCACAGCTTATCCACTATTATTATCATCATGGGGAACAGGGACTGTTAGAGGAAGCAATGGAACATTTAGACTGGAGCCACGTGATACCGGCAGACAGGGGACGTTTCATTGAATATTGTGCCCTGTGCGGTTGTTATGAAAAAGCAATGGAAGGAGTTTTGCAGTTTGGGTTTGCCGGTATTCCCGTAAAACGTCTGCAGACAATATCAGAAAAAACATTCCGTGATGTCTCGGCGATGCCGGACGAGAGGATGCTCTGTCTGGCGTGGGAATTATTCAAAGAAGACGCTTATGGACGGGATGTGTTAGAGTATCTCATGCGTTTTTACAGTGGCAAGGTACAAGATTTAGTCAGAATATGGCAGGCAGCAGAAAAGATGGAGTTGGATAACAGAGAACTGCAGGAGCGTCTTATCGCCCAGTGTGTATTTTCAGGAGAAGTATGTCCGGAAATCTTTGATGTATTTCTGAAATATCAAGATATGGCAGAAAATAAACAAGTGGTGCTCGCATTTAAAAAGTGGATGGCACATGAGTATCTGCTCCGTGACAGACAGCTTCCGGATAGCATGTTTGAGAGTTACTTTAAGGATGTGCAGATACGGGATAACGTTCCGTGCCTGCTTGCTGTTTTGAAATACTTCAGCGGTAAGGAGACGTTGACGGAGGAGGAAATAAAGTTTTCTGATTATCATGTAAACCGTTTGTATGACAAAAAAATAATACTTCCTTTTTATCAAAACTTCCACGGAAAGTTTACACTTCCAGTACATATACCTGACCAGGTGTATGTGGATTATGTTGCGGATCCGGATTGTGAGGTTTCTATCCATTATCGGATTTATTCGGAAAATGAAAGGGGACCATTCCGCGAAGAAAAGATGCGGGATGTATTTGCAGGGATTCGTGTCATAGAATTTGTGCTGTTTGAGGATGAGGTGTTGGAGTATTATATGACGGAGCATCATGTGTCGGGAGATGTGAAAAGTGATACGAAACGAATTACCATGGATCGTACTCCGAAACGTTTAGACAGCAGCAGCCGTTATGATAAACTCAATAAGATGATGGCAGCACAGAATGCCGGGGAGGATTCGGATTTGATCGATATGATGGAACAATTTACCATGGAGAGAGAGATTGCAGCGACAATCTTCAAACCGATGTAGGAGGTGTGTGATGTCTGACAAAAACAGTTTGCTCGTAGGGATAGATTTGGGAGATAAAGTCACACAAATTTCCTGCTTTGACAGAAAAACCTATGAAGCGATGCCTGTGGGGCTTTCTGTAGAAGGACAGGAGGAGCGTCTCTATGAGATTCCCACTGCGATCAAAGTAATGCCCGAAATGGGGATATGGCGTCTTTTGTGTCAGCAGGGAGACGGCGGCAGGGAGATCATTATAGATAAGCTGCTTCGCAAGATAGAGCATGAAACATTTACGGTTAGCGGGCAAAAGTTTTCTGCTGTGGATGTTATGGAACACTATATGTTGAAGCTGCTTAATATACTGGGAGAATATTTTCCGGATGAGAAGATTGAGCGTCTCGTTATTACCGTACCTCAAAAATTGCAAAATGTGACGAAATGTCTGCAGCTTGTGGGAAAAGAATTGGGGTTATTTCCGGACCGTATGACGATTCAGAATTACCGTCTCAGTTATATGTATTATGCCGTCAGTCAGCCAAAGGAGCTGTGGTTAAATAATGTGGGGTTGTTTTCCTTTGATGAGGAAAGCCTGATGTATTCCCAGATTAACATAGACAGAAGGACACTGCCCTGGATTGTGGGTGTGACGGAGAGAGACCTTACGGATGTCTTCGATTATTCCATGTTGCAGGATGAGAATGTGGACAGTAGTTATGCTTTTATTAATACAGCAGGAATGGTACTCCACAAGCAGATGGTTACCACTCTGTATATGACAGGAAAAGGATTTGACGGAGCGTGGGCGAATGATGCCTTGCAGGAACTCTGTAACGGAAGACGAGTCTTCCGGGGACAGAATATATACACAAAGGGTGCCTGCTTTGCTGCCAGGGAACTTGCAGGGGAGGGCAAGCTGGAACAGTGTATGTTTCTGGATGAGGAAATGATTTCGGCGAATATTTCTCTGCGTGTTTACCATGAGGCAAAGATGCAGGAGTTGGTTCTTGCCAAGGCAGGAAGCCTTTGGGCAGATGTGGATGTGAGTGTGGATGTCATACCGGATAATGAGAATGAGATTCAGATTACGACACAGGATGTCATACGGCATCAAACGAAAGCGCATATGTTGTCATTAAATGGGTTTCCCGGCAGGGAAAATAAGACTACCCGATTTACGGTGCGCCTGCGGTTTGCCGATAGGGAAACTTGTGTCATTACGTTAAAGGATAACGGTTTTGGGGAGATATCTCCTACCAGTAATCGTATTTGGGAGCGCAGTATCCGAATATAATATACGTGCCGATATTTATATATATCGTAACGCACGGTTTGTGGCTTTGTATCAATGAGAGATTATCAAAAGGAGAGTAATCTATGGGTAGATTGATTCAGTGTGGCGGTAGTATAGCAAAGAGACCGTACCATTTTCATTTAGGAGATATGAGAGTATATTCCATAGAGGAGATATGTTATTTTATCTCAAAAAATATTTATCTCATGCAAAAGAGTATTTTTGATAAAAGTTTTGTCAACTGGCTCCGGGAGGAGTTGGAGATGACGGAGACAGCAGATAAGATGGAGCGCCTGTTGGAAGGAGAAAATACATTAAAAGATATGGTGGTTACTCTTTGCTGTAGTTGCGATTACTTTGATGAGCCGCAAATCAATGAGTTGATCAAGATTATGGATGATACAGAGCATCGTCCTGAAAGGGAACGCTTGAAGATAAAAGCGGACACGGAATTGCAGAGCGGACGCTATGAGAGTGCTATTGAAGGGTATCGTGCCATCCTTTACAGCGATGATATGCTGCAGGCAAGTCCGGCAGAGTATGCTCCGTTATATCATAACATCGGAGTTGCATTAGGATTGTTGGGAGAATACCGTCAGGCAGCAGATCATTTTTTGCGTGCCTATGAGACGAATAAAAATGATGTGTGCCTGAAAAGTTATCTGACGGCTTTGCATCTGGCAGGGGATTCGGATGCGTGGAAGGAAGTGGCAGAGCAGCTGAATCCTTCTCAGGAAAAACTGATAAAACTGGAGGCAGAGTATCAGGAGTGTCAAAAAAGCTGTTCTGTTGCCGTAAAAGTTCGCCAGATTAAGAAGATGCGCTATCCGGCAAACAATGGAAAATTGTCGGAATATTATGATCGTATTCGGGAAACGATTCAGGATTGGAAAGAAGAATACCGTAGGGAAATCAGTGTATAAGTGATTGGGTAGTATGATGGCAGGGGACGAAACAGGCTTCAGATTAGCGCTATCATGCTAGCCGGGAGAGGAGAGGAATCGATGGCGTTTTGGAAACGGAAGCGACAAAAGCAGGAAGCGGAAGAAGCGGCGATGCTGGAGGAGCAGATGCTTAAGGCTCAGGAGGAGTTTGACAGACGCAGGGAGCAGAAACGACAGGAGAGAGATAAAAAGGAGAAGGAAGAAAAGGAAGCCGCCATAGCAAAGCAGAAAGCTCAGGAAAAAAAGAATAAAGTTTCTGTAGAAAAGATTTTAGCGGAATTAGAGGAAGAAGAGTGGGTTCCTGGTAATGCAGAGGACAGCAAACGCATTGTGCGGGATTGCTGTGAAGCAATCCGGGAAATTGAGAGCCAGAGGGATGCGGCAAAAGGTGAATATGATAAGGTGAGTTCCCGTTTGATGGATATTCAGCATATTGAACAGATAAAAGGTGAGGAACGGGATGATTTACTGGCGACGTGTAAACGAATCATGTATTTATCTCAGGAGCGTAACCAGTACAAGAATCGTCATCTTACGATTACGGATGCTCAAATACGGTATTTTGATCCTTATGAGGATGCTCTTTCCCAGGAAGTCAAAAAGATGTATGACGGAGAGATGTATCAGATGGCGATTGAAGGAGATATCGAAAAGCTGGAGGAGGAAAAGCGTAATCTCCATAAACAGCAAAAACAGATTGTGGAAAATCAAAGGGCTCTGAAAAAAATGGCAAAAATTTTGATTGCCTTGATAGTGTCACTTTTTGTACTGTTTGTGGTAATTTATTATGCGCTGGAAACGGATATGACGTATCCGTATATGGGGACTATTTTACTGGCGGCGATTTCTGCTACAGTGATATTTGCGGAAGCTAACCGCAATCGTGTCAATGCAACGCTTACGGGACGAAAAATCAACAAAGCAATCGGACTTTTGAACCGGGTCAAGATAAAGTATATCAATAATCGGAGTCTGTTGGATTACAATTGTGAAAAATTTCATGTGGAGAATGCGGCAGATTTTGAAAAGAAGTGGATTGAGTATCGTAAAGCAAAAGAGTACGAGCGAAAATTCCAGGAGAATGCAAAGCAGCTGCAGCTGGCAGAGAATCAGTTGATTGATATGCTGAATGAGCATCGTGTGGCAGAGCCGAATATATGGGTGAATCAGACAATTGCCATTTTGGATTCCAGAGAGATGGTGGAAATCCGTCACGCTCTCAATGTGCGTAGAGGAAAGCTGAGAGAGCGCATTTCTTATAATGAGAGTGCGAGAACTACAATGGTAGAGAAGATTGACCGCATTATGGCAGAGACACAGGGAGCGTCCAAGGACATTGTGGCGATTGTGCAGAGCTACCATAATTGAGCGGTATGAATTTCTGAATAAAGGGGATTGACATTGCCGTATAACTATGGTATTATATCCCCTGTTGTGTGAGTTTACACATCCAAAGAAGAGTATCCACTCTCACCTTAGCACGAGTAAGTGACTTGGGTTTCTAGTGAAATAGCATACAGTGAAAGGATATTGTATGCACAGTCAATACCGGATTGTTTTTCTAGACGTGGATTTCTTTGGATTCCACGTCTTTTTACTTCGTATCGAAGTAAAAAGAAACGCACAGTTGCATGTAATATTTTGAAGTATGAAAGAAGTTGGAGGTGCACAGCCATTAGTGATTTAATGATTAACGAGAGAATCAGAGACAAAGAAGTTCGCTTGATTGGACAGGATGGAGAGCAGCTTGGTATCATGTCTGCCAAGGAGGCTATGAAGCTTGCCAGAGAGGCGGAACTGGATTTAGTGAAGATTGCCCCGGGCGCAAAACCACCGGTATGTAAGATTATTGATTACGGAAAATACCGCTATGAGATGGCGCGCAAGGAGAAGGAAGCGAAAAAGAAGCAGAAGACGATGGAAGTGAAGGAAGTCAGACTTTCACCGAACATTGATACTAATGACTTAAATACAAAGGCAAATCATGCAAGAAAGTTTTTGGAAAAGGGAGACAAAGTAAAGGTTACCCTGCGTTTTCGTGGAAGGGAAATGACTCACGTCAATTACAGCAAGCAGATTCTTGACAACTTTTTTGAAAAAGTGGAAGATATTGCTGTTGTGGATAAGCCACCCAAAATGGAAGGCAGATCCATGGTTATGTTTTTATCAAAGAAACGCTGATAAAGTATGCTATTCGCAGAGGTTTCTGCGGTTCATTCTTTAGTAAATAAACAAAGGTTAAGGAGGAAATTATTATGCCAAAAATGAAAACGAAAAGTTCCGCTGCAAAGCGTTTTAAGACAACCGGAACAGGTAAGCTGATGAAGATGAAGGCGAATAAAAGCCATATTCTGAACAAGAAGACAACCAAGAGAAAGAGAAGACTGCGCAAGGCAGTTGAAGTTGATGCAACAAATGCAAAGATGATGAAGCGTATGCTTCCATATTCAAAGTAATAGAAGGAGGAATGGTATAATGGCACGTATTAAAGGCGGATTAAACGCAAAGAAAAAGCATAACAGAGTATTAAAACTGGCTAAAGGATACAGAGGAGCCCGTTCTAAGCAGTATCGTGTTGCAAAGCAGTCTGTCATGAGAGCACTGGCATCTTCCTTCGCAGGCAGAAAGCAGAGAAAGAGACAGTTCAGAAGACTTTGGATTGCACGTATCAACGCTGCAGCAAGATTAAACGGATTATCTTACAGCCGTTTCATGTATGGTCTGAAGCTGGCAGAAATCGACATCAACCGCAAGATGCTGTCCGAGATGGCAATCAGCGATCCGGAAGGATTTGCTTCTCTGGTTGACACTGCAAAGGCAAAATTAGGCTAATTGTAGCGAAAATAAAAAGGTAAAAAAAGCGGATATCTGGATGGATGCCCGCTTTTTTATTTTATTAGGAAACTTTTCGTTTATTATAAACTGATAATATCCACATATACAGCCGACAAAGGTATGTAACGCCGGTTTATAGGTGAAAGTGCATAAGAATAGCGAAAATTTTCGAAAAATTTTGTGAAAATTGTGCATTTTGTCCTTGATTCTGTTTCATATGTGGGGTATAATAAGGCTATTAAACAGCAAAGGAGTGGTAATTATGCAGTATATTATCAGTGGCAAAAATATTGATGTTACAGATGGACTTAAGGAAGCGATTTATGACAAAATCGGAAAGTTAGAGCGTTATTTTACTCCGGATACAGAAGTTCATGTGACTCTGAGTGTGGAAAAGGAGAGACAAAAAATCGAGATTACCATCCCAATGAAAGGAAATATCGTCCGTGCAGAGCAAGTCAGCAGCGATATGTATGTTTCCATTGACTTGGTGGAGGAGATTATCGAGAGACAGCTTCGCAAGTACAAAAATAAATTGGTTGACCAGAAACAGACGGCTGCAAGCCTCAGCAAAGCGTTTGTGGAAGAAGAAATCAACGATGATGATGAAATCAAGATTATCCGTTCCAAACGGTTCGCAATGAAGCCGATGGATCCGGAAGAAGCTTGTATTCAAATGGATTTGCTGGGACACAGTTTCTTCGTATTCCGCAATGCAAATACAGATGAGGTCAATGTGGTGTACAAGCGTAAGGGCAACACCTTTGGATTAATCGAACCGGAATTCTAAAACAACAACAACGATACTTCAGGGAGCTTGGAACATGTCCGCAATGGACATGTTCCAAGCTCCCTTTTCTTTCCATCTAATACACCTTTTCCCCTCCATATCACTCAAAACTCACACCGATAATCGGAAATTCTCCGTAAAATATTGATGCTCTCATTTAGTCTTCTATGAAAACTGAATATGGATTTTTCCCTGAAAACATAGATTCATCAAACAACAGTGGGCATTACCCTCTGGAAAGTCAACACCGTTCTTTAGCAGGACTTTGCTTTTTAAGCTTTCCACATATCGTGCCGCTTGAGCTTTGTCTGAACCCGATTTTAGAAAAGTCCATCTTAATCATGGGGGACGCTTGCGCTACGTGAAGCACGTAACAGCACATAATGCTCTAAAAACAGAGCATAAGTGCTGACGCGCTTCAAAGTCCCCCATTGATTAAGAGGACTTCTCAAAATCGGGTGAGTTTGCGGTGCGGCACGTAATCAAACGTGGAAAGCAAAAAGCAATAGTCCTTCTTAAGGACGGAGATGTTGCGACCAGAGGGTAATGCCCACAGCTGTTTGATGCGGATAATACTCCGTGGAAAAATCCCCTCTAGTTTTTAGATGACTGAATGAGAGGAAACTACACATTCGCTACGGAGAATTTCCGATTATCGCTGTATTTTTTCCGGGGTGATTTGTCGAGGGGGAAAAGTGTGTTTTTTCTTGCGTTTGATGCAGGATAATGTTATACTATAGGTTGGTTTGTTATGAATTTTTGATTTTTAGGAGTGCATTATGAGTATATTGAGTAAAATTTTCGGAACTCACAGTGAGCGTGAGGTAAAGCGTATTATTCCTATTGTGGATAAAATTGAAGCAATGGCATCTGAATATGAAAAGCTGACAGATGAAGAATTACAGGCGAAAACTCCGGAATTTAAGGAGCGTCTGGCTGCCGGAGAAACACTAGATGATATTTTGCCGGAGGCGTATGCTACAGTACGTGAGGCAGCGACCCGTGTACTGGATATGCGTCATTACCGGGTGCAGTTAATCGGTGGTGTCATATTGCATCAGGGACGTATTACGGAGATGCGTACCGGTGAAGGTAAGACGTTGGTTTCCACTTTGCCGGCATATTTGAATGCGTTGGAGGGAAAAGGCGTGCACATTGTCACAGTCAATGACTACCTGGCAAAGCGTGATGCGGAATGGATGGGTAAAGTGCATGAGTTTTTGGGATTGACGGTTGGTGTCATATTAAATGACATGGACAATGATGAGCGCAGGGAAGCATATAATTGCGATATTACTTATGCTACCAATAACGAATTGGGCTTTGATTATCTACGTGATAACATGGTGGTTTATAAAGAGCAGTTGGTGCAAAGGGATTTGCATTATGCTATTATCGATGAGGTGGACTCTGTGCTGATTGATGAGGCGAGAACACCGTTGATTATATCCGGGCAGAGTGGTAAGTCTACGAAACTATATGAAATGTGTGATATTTTCGTCAGACAGTTGAAGAGAGGTACTGCCAAAGAACTGTCCAAGATGGACATCCTCATGAATGAGGAAGTGGAAGAAACCGGTGATTACGTTGTAGATGAGAAGGACAAGAATGCCAACCTGACAGAGGAAGGTGTACGGAAAGCAGAGCGTTTCTTTCAGGTGGAAAACCTTGCGGACCCGGACAACTTGGAGTTACAGCACAATATTAACCTGGCAATTCGTGCGCATTCTCTCATGCACAGAGATCAGGATTACGTGGTAAATGATGACGAAGTTCTGATTGTGGATGAGTTTACCGGACGTATCATGCCGGGACGCCGTTTTTCTGACGGTCTTCATCAGGCAATTGAGGCAAAAGAGCATGTAAAAGTTAAGAGAGAGAGTAAAACACTGGCGACGATTACTTTTCAGAACTTCTTTAATAAATATGCGAAAAAATCCGGAATGACCGGTACAGCATTGACAGAGGAAAAGGAGTTCCGTGAGATTTATGAGATGGATGTAGTGGAAGTTCCTACAAATCTTCCGGTTGCCCGTGTGGACTATAATGACGCTGTTTATAAGAGTAAAGAGGACAAATTTAATGCGGTCATTGCAGATATTGTGGAATCCCATGAAAAAGGACAGCCGGTATTGGTGGGTACCATTACCATAGACACATCAGAACTGTTAAGTAAAAAACTGCAGCGCAAAGGTATTCCTCATAAAGTCTTAAATGCCAAATTCCATGAATTGGAGGCAGAAATTATCGCGGATGCCGGGCAGAGAGGTGCCGTAACGATTGCTACGAACATGGCAGGTCGTGGTACGGATATCAAGCTGGGCGAGGGTGTGACGGAACTTGGCGGATTAAAGATTATCGGTACAGAGCGTCATGAATCTCGTCGAATTGATAACCAGCTTCGCGGTCGTTCCGGACGTCAGGGTGATCCGGGAGAGTCCCGTTTCTATATTTCTTTGGAAGATGATTTGATGCGTCTGTTTGGCTCTGAGCGAATCATGGGATTGTTTGATGCCATGCCGGACGGTGAGCAGGTAGAACACAAGATGCTGTCCAGTGCCATTGAGAATGCTCAGAAGAAAATAGAGGGAAACAACTTCGGTATCCGTAAAAATCTGTTGGAGTTTGACCGCGTCAACAACGAACAGCGTGAGGTGATATATAAGGAGCGTCGTCGCGTGCTGGACGGGGAGAGCATGCGGGATACCATTTATAAAATGATTGCCGACCAGGTAGAGGTTTGTGTCAATGCTGTGATTCCTGAGGAGGGAAATGCAGAGGAATGGGATATTCCGGAATTAAATAATTTGTTGATACCGATTATTCCCATCAAGAAGATCGTGCTTACGGATGAGCAGTTAAAGCATGGTACTAAGAAAGATTTGATACAGCAATTAAAAGAAGAAGCTACCAAAGTATACGAGGCAAAAGAAGCCGAGTTTCCGGAGCCGGATCAAATCAGAGAAATCGAGCGTATCATTATGCTGAAAGTCATTGACCGCAAGTGGATGGATCACATTGATGATATGGATCAGCTTCGCGAGGGAATCGGTTTACAGGCATATGGTCAGAGAGATCCGGTTGTAGAATATAAATTTGCGGGATTTGATATGTTTAACGGCATGATTGATTCTATCACCGAGGAGACGGTAAAGGCACTTACGCATATTAAGATTGAGCAAAAAGTAGAGCGTGAGCAGGTGGCAAAGGTGACGGGAACGAATAAAGATACTTCACAGACTGCTCAGCCGAAACGTCGTGCCAATAAAAAAATTCAGCCAAATGACCCGTGCCCATGTGGCTCCGGGCGCAAATATAAACAGTGCTGCGGTCGTCGCGCATAATCTGCTGTGAAGGCATCCGAATAAGCTGAGACAGAAGCTTCAATTGGTGTCCGCAGACTCGTGGCGAAAACAGCAAAAGAAAGAGGTGAGTAGGAATGGTCGAGTTTGACGCAATCAAAATGACGCTTTCAAACTATGATAAACCACTGCTTGAAATGGGGAATTCACTTTGACCTGGCTAATAAGAGAGACCGGGTAGAAGAATTGGATAAAACCATGGAAGAACCGGGGTTTTGGGACGAACCGGAAAAGTCCGCCCAAATCGTACAGGAGTCCAAGAAATTAAAATCTGTCATTGAACGTTTTGAATCCTTGGAGGAGAGCAGGGACGATATGCTCATGCTCATTGAAATTGCCGAGGAGGAAAATGATGCGGGAATATTGCCGGAAATTGAGGCTTCCCTCAAAGAATTTGAGCAGGAATTTGAATCTCTGCGAATTGAGACACTCCTTGCCGGGGAATACGACAAAGATAATGCTATATTGACGTTGCATGCAGGCGCTGGCGGCACGGAGAGCTGTGACTGGGCGAGTATGTTGTGTCGTATGTACCAGCGTTGGGCAGATAAAAAGGGATTTCAGGTGGAAATGTTAGATTTCCTGGATGGTGATGAAGCGGGGTATAAATCGGTAACATTACAGATTAACGGAATCAATGCCTATGGCTATTTGAAATCCGAACATGGAGTACACAGGTTAGTACGGATTTCTCCGTTCAATGCGGCAGGAAAACGGCAGACTTCTTTTGTGTCCTGTGACGTAATGCCGGATATTGAAGAAGATTTGGATGTAGAGATTGCAGATGATGATATCCGTATTGATACTTACCGCTCCAGCGGTGCCGGTGGACAGCATATCAATAAGACTTCGTCGGCAATCCGCATTACCCATTTTCCAACGGGAATCGTGGTGCAGTGCCAGAACGAGCGCTCCCAGCATATGAACAAAGACAAGGCAATGCAGATGCTGAAAGCGAAACTGTATATGTTGAAACAGCAGGAGCAATTGGAAAAGGCGAGTGGTATCCGGGGTGAATCCAAGGAAATCGGCTGGGGAAGCCAGATACGCTCCTATGTTATGCAGCCTTATACCATGGTAAAGGACCATCGGACAGATACGGAAGTGGGTAATGTACAGGATGTCATGGACGGTAATTTAGATACATTTATCAATGCGTATCTTGCATGGATTACAAAGTGAACATCACATAGATTACAAAAAATAATCCTCATAGAAGACAAAGCGAAAAGCCTTATTTCATTATAGTTATGTATGTGCTGTTATATTAGTATATGAAATGGGAGATTATTTAATAAAATACATTGGCGAGAAATGGAGGAAGCTATGATTAACGTAAGTGTTTTAGGCTACGGAACGGTAGGCTCCGGTGTAGTGGATATTATCCGTGAAAATAACGAATTGATATCCGGGCGCATCGGACAGGAGATTAGGACAAAATATGTACTGGATTTGAGAGATTTTCCGGGGGATCCTGTGGAGGATATTCTGGTACACGATTTTGATATTATTAAGAATGATCCGGAAGTTCAGGTAGTCGTAGAGACAATGGGCGGGTTACATCCTGCGTACGAGTTTGTAAAAGCATGTCTGGAGCAGGGAAAAAGCGTATGTACCTCCAATAAAGCACTGGTGGCGGACTTCGGACCGGAGTTGATTCAGACGGCAAAAGAGCATAACGCCAGTTTCCTCTTTGAGGCAAGCGTTGGTGGTGGTATTCCTATTATCCGCCCCTTGCAGAGTTCCTTGAATCCGGATGAAATATTGGAAATATCCGGAATTCTCAACGGAACTACAAACTATATATTAACGGAAATGACCGATAAGGGCTCGGATTTTGATTCTGTGTTGAGTGATGCTCAGAACCTTGGTTATGCCGAAGCGGATCCTACGGCAGATGTGGAGGGGCATGATGCATGTCGCAAAATTGCAATACTGACTTCCCTTGCTTACGGAAAAAATCTGGACTTTAAGGATATATATACGGAGGGAATCACCAATATTACAGACAGAGATATCATTTACGCCGGTAAACTTGGCGCAAAGGTGAAAATATTCGGTTCCAGCAAAGAAACAGGTGGCAGGGTAAGTGCCATGGTGGCTCCGGTCATGATTTATCCGGATAACCCATTATATAGTGTGGATGGTGTGTTTAATGCCATTCTGGTAAAAGGCAACATGGTGGGAGATGTGATGTTTTACGGACAGGGTGCCGGCAAACTGGCAACGGCAAGTGCCGTGGTATCTGACGTCATGGAGGCAGCGAAAAACCAAGGCTCCACAGTGGAAATCCAGTGGTCAGAAGAACCTCTTTCTCTGGTGCCGTTTTCGGAGAATAAAAATATGTTTTTTGTTCGTGTAAGTGGCTCTAAGGCTGACAACGAAGCGAAGGTGAAGGAATTCTTTGGAGCGGTGGATGCAGTAGATGTGGGATTTAACGATGAATATGCATTTATCACTGAGAAAATGACAGAGGGAGATTATCAGAAAGCGGCTGACAGCATGGGAAACGTCATCAATAAGATACGCATTTCCATATAAGGTGCTTTTGACAGCAGAATCCCGTAAGGGAACTAACAGAAAGGAAAAGTTTGCGATGAAATACTTGGTGGTATTAGGGGATGGCATGGCAGATGAGCCAATTGCGGAAATCGGTGGTGCAACCCCTCTTTCTTATGCGAATACTCCGGTTATGGACGCTCTGGCAAAGAAGTCAGAGGTGGGATTGGCACACACTATTCCGGAGGGAATGAAGCCGGGAAGTGACACAGCCAATCTGGCAGTGCTTGGGTATGACCCCAAGCAGTATTATACGGGGCGTTCTCCTTTAGAGGCATTAAGTATCGGTGTGCCAATGAAGGATACGGATATTGCGATTCGTTGCAATATTGTCACGGTTTCCGATGATGATTTACCCTATGAGAAAAAAACGATTATAGATCATAGTTCCGGTGAAATATCCACTGAGGATGCGGCAGTCCTTCTGGAAGCGATTCAGAAGGAGATGAATGACGAAATCTATCAGTACTATGTGGGCACCAGCTACAGACATTTGACAATATGGGCAAAAGGTGAGGTGGTAGAACTGACACCGCCCCATGATATATTAGGAAAAGTCATCGGTGACTATTTGCCGCAGGATGAAAAACTTCGTGGCATGATGAAGCGCAGTTATAATATTTTGAATGAGCATCCTATTAATGTAGAGAGAGCGAAAAAAGGTTTGAATAAAGCAAATTCCATTTGGTTCTGGGGCGCAGGTACCAGACCGGCGCTGGATTCTTTTGAAGGAAAATACGGCAAGCAGGGAGCCATGATTTCTGCTGTAGATTTACTGAAAGGTATTGCCGTTGGTGCAGAGATGACCAATATTGATGTGGATGGTGCGGACGGTACGTTAGAGACCAATTGGGAAGGAAAAGCGGATGCCGCTGTGAAGGCACTTTTAGAGGACGGAAAAGATTTTGTCTATATTCATATGGAGGCACCGGATGAGATGGGTCATCAGGGCAGTCTGGAGCGTAAAATAAAAGCAATCGAATATTTGGATGCCAGAGTGTTAGCTACTGTGGTAAAGCGTCTGGATGAATCGGGAGAAGATTATCGGTTGCTGCTTATGCCGGATCATCCTACACCGATTGCCTGTCGGACCCATACATCGGATGCGGTGCCATATCTGCTCTATGACAGTCGAGAAGATTTGCAGAAAGAACAGTGTTACAACGAATTTGATGCAAAAAAAAGCGGCATTGTGGTAGAGCAAGGTTATACGCTAATGAGTAAACTATTAGAGAGATAGTTGGCAGAATGGAGGATATTATGTTAGTTGTAAAAAAGTTTGGCGGTACGTCCGTTGCCAATAAAGAGAGAATCTTCAATGTGGCAAAGCGTTGTATCGAAGATTATCAGAAAGGAAATCAGGTGGTGGTCGTGTTGTCTGCCATGGGAAAGCAGACAGATGTACTTCTGGATATGGCAAATGATATTAATCCAAAAGCATCTCACAGAGAGTTGGATATGCTTCTGACCACCGGAGAGCAGACTTCTGTGGCACTAATGGCAATGGCGATGGATTCTTTGGGAGTTCCCGCAGTTTCCATGAATGCATTTCAGGTGCAGATGCACACTACAGAGGTATATGGAAATGCCAGACTGAAAAGAATTGATACAGAGCGTATCCGCTATGAGTTAGATAACCGTCGTATTGTAGTTATCACAGGATTTCAGGGGATTAATAAATATGACGATTACACTACTTTAGGACGCGGAGGCTCTGATACTACAGCGGTAGCTCTTGCGGCAGCACTACATGCAGATTCCTGTGAGATATACACGGATGTAGACGGAGTATTTACCGCTGACCCGCGTGTGGTACCGGAGGCACGCAAACTGGATGTGATTTCTTATGATGAGATGTTAGAGTTAGCCAGCCTTGGCGCAGGAGTGTTGCATAACCGCTCCGTGGAAATGGCAAAAAAATATGGCGTACAGTTAGTTGTCCGCTCCAGCTTGAATACCAGCGAAGGAACTGTAGTAAAGGAGGAGAGTAAGATGGAGAAAATGTTAGTAAGTGGTGTTGCCACGGATAAAAACGTAGCACAGGTTTCAGTAGAAGGTTTGGAAAACAAACCGGGCGTTGCCTTCAAGCTGTTCCAGCATTTGGCAAATCATCATGTCAATGTGGATATGATACTGCAGTCTGTGGAGCACGGCGGAACGCAGGATATCAGTTTTACCGTTACAAGAGATATGGCAGAGGCCACTATGGATACATTGGAACGTCACGCAGAAAGCAGTCTGAAATGCGAGAAAACTACAATCAATACATCGGTAGCAAAAGTGTCTATCGTTGGTGCCGGAATGATGTCCAATCCCGGTGTGGCAGCAAAAATGTTTGAAGCATTGTATGATGCCGGTGTGAACATTTTGCAGATTTCCACTTCAGAAATCCGTGTCAGTGTCCTCGTTGAGGAGCGGTATGTGAATGAGGCAGCACAGGCTGTTCATGAAGCGTTTGCCCTAGCCTGATGCTGCCATCAGGCTTGCATAGACAATGGGCTGATAAAAATATGGTTAGGATGTATCAAATTTATTGCAGATGATAAAAAGATACTTAACCGAAATATGTTGTTGCGGAAAATCAAACAGTGAGAAACCGAAAAGGACAGCCGTGACAAAGGGTTGTCCTTTTTCTGAAAACACACGTTTAATTTCTTAATATGACGCCGATGATGGCGGAGAAATGGAGGATATCATGGATATCGGGAAGAAAATAGCAGAGGAAATGGGAATCCGTCCACAGCAGGTGGAGGCGGTTATCAAACTCATTGACGAGGGAAATACAATTCCCTTCATCGCCAGATACCGAAAGGAGGCACATGGCTCTCTGAACGATGAGCAGCTTCGAAACTTAAGTGAGCGTCTCACCTATTTACGCAATCTGGAGGAGAAGAAGGAGCAGGTTCTGGCTACCATTGAGGAGCAGGGAAAGCTCACCGAGGAGTTGAAGGCACAGATTCTCGCGGCAGAAACCCAGGTTGTTGTGGAGGATTTGTATCGTCCATACCGTCCGAAACGCCGCACGAGAGCAACTATCGCCAAGGAAAAGGGATTGGAGCCGCTGGCTGAAATTATTTTGGCGCAGGAAATCACAGAACCGCTGACAAATATTGCCGAGCAATATGTTTCCGAAGAAAAAGAGGTAAAAGATGTGGAGGAAGCCATTGCGGGGGCGAGGGATATCATTGCGGAACTGATTTCCGACAACGCGGATTACCGCAGCTATATTCGTGATATTACCAGAGAAGAGGGTATCATTATTTCAACGGCAAAGGATGAGAAAGCCCAGTCAGTCTATGAGATGTATTATGAATTTCAGGAGCCGGTAGACAAAATTGTGGGACACCGGATTTTGGCGTTGAACCGTGGTGAAAAAGAGAAATTCCTCGTAGTGAAATTGGAGGCGCCGGAGGAGAGGATTCTCACCTATTTGCAGAAGATGATGGTCACAGCGGAAAATGAATATACAACACCAGCCATTGCAGAGGCAGTGGAGGACAGCTATAAACGTCTCATAGCCCCTGCCATTGAGCGGGAAATCCGGAATGAACTTACAGAGAAGGCAGAAGATGGTGCCATTAAAGTATTCGGAAAGAATCTGGAGCAGCTTTTGATGCAGCCTCCGATTGCGGGGAAAACCGTCCTTGGCTGGGATCCGGCATTTCGGACAGGCTGTAAGCTGGCGGTGGTGGATCCGACGGGAAAGGTGCTTGATACCAAAGTGGTCTATCCTACGGCACCTCAAAATAAAGTGGATGAGACAAAGCGGGAAGTGAAAAAACTGATAGACAAGTACGGTATTTCTCTGATTTCCGTGGGAAATGGAACTGCCTCCAGAGAATCCGAGATGATTATTGCGGATATGCTGCATGAAATAAAAGCCCCTGTACAATATATAATTGTAAATGAGGCAGGAGCATCCGTGTATTCAGCCAGTAAACTTGCCACAGAGGAATTCCCGGAGTTTGACGTGGGACAGCGAAGTGCGGCATCTATAGCCAGACGTTTGCAGGATCCGTTGGCAGAGCTGGTAAAAATTGACCCGCAGTCCATTGGTGTGGGTCAGTATCAACATGATATGAACCAGAAAAAATTAGGGGAGACACTATCCGGTGTTGTTGAAGATTGTGTAAATAAAGTGGGTGTGGATTTGAATACGGCATCGGCATCCCTGTTAGAATATATTTCCGGTATCAGTAAGGTGATTGCTAAAAATATTGTTACCTACCGGGAAGAAAACGGCAAATTTTCCAGTCGGAAAGAACTTCTTAAAGTACCAAAATTGGGACCGAAGGCTTATGAGCAGTGTGCAGGATTTATGCGAATTCCTGACGGGAAAAACCCGTTGGATGCTACCAGCGTACATCCGGAGACATATGATGCGGCAAATGCCCTGCTGGAAAAATTAGATATTTCTACGGAGGAATTAAAGGAAATCCAGTCAGAAGCAGCGAAAAAACAGTCGCCTATGGCAAAAAAATCTTCTACGCCAAAGAAAAAGAAGCAGGATTTTGTGATTCGCAATACCCATACGGCATTTGGAGCAGCATTTGCAGAGGCCTTCGGAAATATGGACTTACCGGCGGGAGATGAGGAGTCACAGGACAAAGGTGAAGATAAGGGTGTGGGCAGTCTTCAGAAGCGTGTCAAGGATAAGAAGAAAATGGCAGAGGAACTGGGCATCGGGGAGATTACTCTGGTCGATATATTAAAGGAGTTGGAAAAGCCGGCTAGAGACCCGCGTGATGAGATGCCGAAGCCTATTTTACGGACAGACGTTTTGGAAATGAAAGACTTAAAAGAGGGAATGACTCTGAAAGGTACAGTGCGTAATGTCATTGACTTTGGTGCGTTTGTTGATATCGGAGTTCATCAGGATGGACTGGTGCACGTGTCCCAAATGTCGGACAAGAAGTTTGTGAAGCATCCGCTGGAGGTTGTCAGTGTAGGAGATATTGTGGATGTTAAAGTGATGAGCGTTGACCTGAAAAAACAGCGAATTCAATTGACGATGAAACTGTAGAAGGGAGAGCAAATGGGCTTACGAGAAAAATTATTTGTGGAAGTAAAGCGAGGAACGAAAGTAACTCTCAGCGAAAATGATTTAAAAAAGATGGATCGTATGTATGAGAGGGAATTGTCTGATATCGGAATGAGAAAAGTATTGACACCGTATCGCAAGGAGCCACAGCGTGCTTTTTTAGCACAACTTAGAGATTATGCTTTTGAAAAAATTCTCGACAGACATTTATATACATTTTCCCATGTGTTGGTGATTCCAAACCCGTATGGTCTGGCGAAACAAACAGCGCTGATATTATTTAATTCCTCCAAAGAGTATAAAGTACGTTATAGGGTTCTCGGAGACCATGGCAATGATTTTGTGGGGGAATCCGAGTATACTAAGCGTCATCGTATTGCCATTTTGGGACTTTATTTGGAGCGTAGCAATAAAGTGGATCTGTCTTTGATTGACAGAGAGGGTAATGTAGTAAAGCATCGTCTTATCCGCATCTATGTCTCAGAAGGACCAAAAAATGTACAGAACTTACTTCTTGGTGTCAAGGGAAAAGAGGAAGCGACATTTCCGTTATTGGCTGTGAATGGTGCTTTGTTCAGTCCGGTGGTATTAGATGCGGACGGGGTAATCCGCTATTCCATGCAGATTCGGACATTCAAAATGGGTATGCTTCCCATGTCCAACGGTCATGTATTGTTGGCAGACCACACTGCCAATATTGCCAGCAGTATGGGGAAAGTACAGACCTGCTGTTATCATGAGATGGACTATATGGGGAGGGTGTACCGCACTTATGTGTTAAGTGATCCCATTGGAACAGCAATTGCCCAGCATGAAAATTCTCTGTTTCTGGTGACGACATCAGATGGGGAACATTATGACGATTGTATTATAGAGTTAAATATGGATACAGGGGAAATTGTGAAACGGCTTAATCTGCTTGCTCTGCTGGGAGAGAAATATTATCAGGGAAAAGAATGGTTATTGCTTTCAGCGATGGAATATCGGGACGGAAAACTTCTTTTGACGCTGAAAAAAATCCACACGATTGCCCAGGTGGATTGGGAAAGCGGCAAATTAGAATGGGTGCTTGCTCCACAGGCTATATGGAAGGATACTCCTTTGGCAGATATCGCATTGCAGCCAAAGGGAGAGGAGCTCATGCTTGGCAGACCGGATAGTGCAACATGGATTAACGAGGAGGAGATGCTCATATACAGCACCGGCTCAAAAGGAGAAGTGGATGGAGGGTATGACAATCCTAAGGAGTCTGCTGTCCTTCGGGTTAAAATAGATGGGAAGATGCTTACTTATGAGCAGATAGAGAGCCATAGCTGTCTGAAGACAATGCGGTATGGTAGTGCTTTGTATATACAGAATATGGATAAATATCTGCATATGACGGGGGCTACCACAGACTACAGCGAAGACAAATATTCCCAGATTGTGTTGTTGGATGCAAAGACAGGAGAGACGGAAAAAACGATAGAACTTGCGAGAAAATTCCTGTGGGTTTGGGAGTTTAAGCCGGATATACCGTCGCTTTGCCGGGGAATGGATGTTTGTGAAGAAACTTTGTATGGAAATCTGCCGACTCCGCCGGAGTTTCACGGAAATATGCCGGAGGAATCGGAGGAGCGCATACGACGAGTGATTTTGAGTGATGTCCATTTATGTGATAATTTATTTAAATTTTCTCTGTATCCCGGAATAGTTGAAAAAATATTTTTCAAGGGTGAAGATAAGACCTATGTTCAGGACTATTCACATTTGCCAATGGGAAAGCGCAAAGAAATATTTGCTGTTCAGGTGGACGGTCTGGAGCCGGGGGAATATGATATCTATGCGCAGATTAATGGCAAGGTCCATAAAATGAGAAACGAACTGCGAATAATGCCGTAAGGCTCTATTGGCGCCGTTATGCTGATATTTGTTTTGCTGTTATCATTCGACAAAAAAAGAGTATAGATTACATTGCTTTTTTTATTTGGATTTTGTATAATTGCACTATGATTGTATAGTAATTTGCATGTTTTTTATGCAATACCACTAAATATAAGGAGGGAAAATAACATGGCAAACAGATTTGTGTTAAACGAGACATCTTATCACGGAGCAGGAGCGATTGCTGAAATCGCTACAGAGACAAAGTCCAGAGGTTTTAAGAAAGCTTTTGTATGTTCTGATCCGGACTTGGTTAAGTTTGGAGTGACCCAGAAAGTATTAGACATACTGGACAAAAATGGTATGCCGTATGAGCTGTATTCCAATATTAAGCCAAACCCCACTATCGAGAACGTGCAGACGGGTGTACAGGCATTTAAAGATGCCGGGACGGATTATATCATTGCTATCGGTGGAGGTTCTTCCATGGATACGGCAAAGGCAATCGGTATCATCATCAACAATCCGGAGCATGAGGACGTTGTCAGCTTGGAGGGTGCTGTTGATACAAAGAATAAATGCGTTCCTATTTTTGCGGTACCGACCACAGCAGGAACGGCTGCAGAGGTTACCATTAACTATGTAATTACCGATGCAGAGAAGAATCGTAAGATGGTATGCGTAGACCCCCATGATATTCCTGTCGTTGCGTTTATTGACTCTGAGATGATGTCATCTATGCCAAAAGGACTGACAGCGGCTACCGGAATGGATGCTCTTACTCACGCAATTGAGGGATACATTACCGCAGGTGCCTGGGAGCTGTCCGATATGTTCCACTTAAAAGCAATTGAGATTATTGCCCGCTCACTCCGCGGTGCCGTTGAAAATACTCCGGAAGGACGTGAGGGAATGGCGTTGGGACAGTATGTAGCCGGAATGGGATTTTCTAATGTAGGACTTGGTATTGTACATTCCATGGCGCATCCTCTGGGTGCTTTATATGACACACCACACGGCATTGCAAATGCGATTATCCTTCCTACAGTTATGGAGTACAATGCGGAGGCAACCGGCGAGAAGTATCGTGATATCGCCAAGGCAATGGGAGTACAGGGAACAGAAAATATGTCTCAGGATGAGTATCGCAAAGCTGCCATAGATGCAGTAAAGAAACTCTCACAGGACGTGGGAATCCCGGCAGACTTAAAGGACATTGTTAAGACAGAGGATATTCCGTTCTTAGCGCAGTCTGCCTATGATGATGCATGCCGTCCGGGCAATCCGAAAGAAACCAGTGTGGAGGATATCACCAAGCTGTATGAAAGCTTGATGTAATTATTCGGCATCATTGGACTCCATTATTGTTGCCAAAATATAGATTTTTCTCTGATTAAGGAGAATGTCTCTGGTTGACATTCTCCTTAATCTTTGTAAGAGAAAATGACGAAAAAATACTTGCATTTTTGAATCGGGTAGTGTATACTCTATCAAGTACGGTACTTAAACCGGACGGCATAATGGAATGTGCGCGTAGCTCAGCTGGATAGAGCGTCTGACTACGGATCAGAAGGTCGGGAGTTCGAATCTTCTCGCGCACGCTAGGGAAAGTCCTTGAATTTTCAAGGGCTTTTTGTCATACTAAAGTATTAGGGGAGAATTATTTATGTTTCAAATAGATAGAATTGTAGAGATTGTGGGAGAGGACCGGGTTAAAAAAAATGAGCCTATGGCGAATCATACCACCTTCCGGATAGGGGGACCTGCGGCATATTTTGTTTTGCCGGAAACTGCGGAGCAGTTATCAGCTTGTATCAAATATATGGTATCATGTGGTGGAAAATGGTATATTATTGGTAATGGAAGTAATCTGCTTGTATCAGATGAAGGAATTGATGCAGTTGTATTTAGTACGCATTCCGTAAGCGAGAGTGATATGCATCGGATTCGCGTTGTTTCAAGGGAAGCATCTCCGGAGCAGTATACATCATTATTGAAGGAATATGCAGTTTCACCGGAGGAAACCGAAGGAAAAACGCTGGTATGTGCCGGTGCAGGTGTCATGTTATCCGCTTTGGCAGGTAAGGTGGCATCGGAAGGGCTGGCAGGCTTTGCATTTGCCGGAGGCATTCCCGGAACTATGGGCGGTGCTGTGGTCATGAACGCAGGAGCCTATGGCGGGGAAATCAAGGATGTCATTGTGGCTGCAAAAGTTCTGGATGCTCAGGGAGAAATACATATTATGAGCAGAGATGAATTACAGCTTAGTTACCGTCACAGCGTTGTACAGGAAAAAGATATGATCGTTGTGGAGGCGTTGTTTGCCTTTGAAGCCGGGGATGAGCAGGAGATTCGCAGTCAAATGCAGGAATTCAATGAGCGTCGCCGGGAAAAACAACCGTTAGAATACGGAAGTGCAGGAAGTACCTTCAAGAGACCGGAGGGATATTTTGCCGGAAAGTTGATTGAGGATGCCGGGCTGAAAGGATACCGTGTCGGAGATGTGATGGTATCAGAAAAACACTGTGGTTTTGTGGTAAATGTAGGAAATGGTACTTGTGAACAGGCAGACCGGGTGATTGACCATGTGAGGAAAACCGTACAGGATGTGTATGGGGTGACATTGGAAACAGAAGTGAAAAGAATTCCATAGTAAGTGAAGTTTGCATCAGAGAACATAGGAAGCAGCGTTTTTCAAAGGCTGTTTGTATGCGGAGGAATGGAGATTGATATGCGGTTTGTGATAGTGACGGGAATGTCCGGTGCGGGGAAAAGTTCCGTGCTGAAAATGTTAGAGGACTTAGGATACTTTTGTGTGGATAACCTGCCGGTGCGTCTTATTCCTAAAATGACCAGTATGATGGTGGAAGAGCATGATGCCATGGAAAACATGGTGTTGGGAATAGACATCCGTAATTTGCAAGGATTGGCAGAATTAGATGGAATACTGGATGACATGAAGGAGCAGGGATATCCTTATGAAGTGCTTTTTCTGGAAGCTGACGACAATGTTCTCGTTAAGCGGTACAAGGAGACGAGGCGCAATCATCCTCTGGCACTGCAGGGGCGTGTGGATAAAGCCATTGCTGCAGAGCGTGTGGAGCTTGCCCATGTCAAAAAGAGAGCAGATTTTATCTTAGATACGAGCCATATGCTGGTGCGGGAACTGAAACACGAGATAGACCGGATTTTTTTAGGTGAGGAGGAGTATGAAAACTTTTTTGTAACCATCCTCTCCTTTGGATTCAAATATGGAATTCCGGAAGATTCCGATTTAGTGTTTGATGTACGTTTTCTCCCCAACCCCTATTATATTCCTGAACTGAAACACTTAACAGGAAATGACCAGATGGTGTATGACTATGTAATGGTTTCCGAGCAGGCAAAAGAATTCCGCAGACAATTATTTGAGATGGTAAAATTCTTGATTCCCAATTATATTACGGAGGGAAAAAATCAGATTGTCATCAGCATTGGCTGTACCGGAGGAAAGCATCGTTCTGTTACCATGGTGCGTGCATTGGAGGAGCAGATGAAAGTATTACCATACACTGTCAAGATGGAGCACAGAGATATCGAAAAAGATGCAAAGCGCAAGGGATAAAAACTATAGGATGGGAAAGGTAGTGAGTGCATGTCGTTTTCAGGTAAGGTGAAAGAGGAACTTGCTGGGCAGGTGAGTTCGGCGAGACATTGCCAGATTGCAGAGTTTTCGGCTATTTTTTCACTTTGTGGAAAAGTACGACGTAAAAGAAGCGGAAAAATTTATTTGGAGATGCACACTGAGAACTTGACAGTTGCGAAAAAATTTTATATCTTAATAAAGATGGCGTTTCATGTAGAGGCGCAAATTAGAATACGAAATCATAGCATTCATTCCCGGACACCGACATATTTTTTGGTGATTCAGGCGCAGGAAACAGTCTATGAGATATTAAAGGCGGTGAAGATACTCAGCGAAACACAAGATCGATGGGGCGATTTTTCGATGATACCGAGCCGTCTGGTGCAAAACACCTGCTGCAAGAGAGCATATTTGCGGGGTGTTTTTATGGTGGCTGGTTCAGTGACCAATCCGGAGAAGGCATATCATTTGGAGATAGCTGTGTTATCAGATGTCTACTGCAAACAGTTGCAGAAGATGGTTGCATCTTTCGAGGTAGACGCTAAGATTGTGGAGCGCAAAAAATATCATGTGTTATATGTGAAAGAAGGCTCTATGATTGTAGATATCCTCAATGTGATGGGAGCACATCTGGCATTGATGGATTTTGAAAATGTGCGTATTCTGAAAGAGGTGCGCAATTCAGTGAATCGCCAAGTGAACTGTGAGACAGCGAATATTAATAAGACTGTCACGGCGGCAGCCAGGCAGATAGAGGATATCCGTTATATCGAGACTCACAGAGGGTTTAGTTTTTTGAAAGATGGTTTGCGGGAGACGGCTGAATTACGGCTGGAATATCCGGATACACCGTTGGCAGAGTTAGGGCAGATGTTGTCCAAACCGTTGGGAAAGTCCGGTGTAAATCATCGTTTGCGGAAATTGAGTGGGATTGCAGAGCGCTTGCGTGAAGAACAAGCTGCTCGACCTTGTTCCAAAGGAGGAAATGGTTATGATAACAAAGAAAATTAAGATTCAGATTAAGAGTGGATTGGAAGCAAGACCGGTAGCTGTATTAGTACAGGTTGCCAGCCAGTATACCAGTAAGATTTATGTGGAATGTGAAAATAAAAAGGTCAACGCCAAAAGCATTATGGGCATGATGACATTAGGACTTTCTGCCGGTGAGGAAGTGATTGTTTCTGCAGATGGTGAGGATGAGACAAATGCCATGGAGGAAATTGAAAAGTATCTCAGTGCTAGTGCTGCTCAGGCGTAGTAACCTAATATGCAGATTTTTTGGAATCACAGGTGGTAAATATAATTAATACAGTGGTTTATAATGATAAAGAGAGAACAGTCCATTTTGGACTGTTCTTTTTGGGAGGTAGGCAATGAGTTTTACCCATTTACATGTGCATACAGAATATTCCTTGTTAGATGGCTCCTGTAAAATTAAGGAGTTGATTGCCCGCGCAAAAGAATTGGGGATGGAAAATCTCGCCATTACAGATCACGGTAATATGTACGGAGTGATTGATTTTTACCGTGAGGCACGTAGTGCCGGTATCAATCCGGTAATTGGCTGTGAGGTATATGTAGCACCCGGTTCCCGGTTTGACAGAGAGGTTTCTAAAGGCGAAGAACGCTATAATCATCTGGTGCTTCTGGCAGAAAATGATAAGGGATACTCCAATTTAATGAAAATAGTATCGAAGGGATTTACAGAGGGATTTTATTATAAACCCCGTGTTGACTATGAAGTATTGGAAGAGTTTCATGAAGGGGTGATTGCCCTGAGTGCTTGTCTGGCAGGAGTTGTGGCGACAGCATTGCGTCATGGACAGTATGAGGAGGCAAAAAAAGAGGCGCTGCGCCTCCGGGAGATTTTCGGGAAAGACCATTTTTATCTGGAGCTTCAGGATCACGGTATTGCAGACCAAACGATGGTTAATCAGGGGCTGATTCGAATGAGCAAAGAGACGGGGATTGAGCTGGTTGCCACAAACGATGTGCATTATATCACCGCAGAAGATGCGGAGCCCCATGATTTACTCCTGTGTATTCAGACGCAGAAAAAAGTACAGGATGAAGACCGTATGCGCTATGAGGGAGGACAGTATTATCTGAAATCGGAGGAGGAAATGCTTAAACTGTTTCCGTATGCTAAGGAGGCGGTAGAAAACACCTCAAAAATAGCAGAGCGCTGTCATGTGGAAATCGAGTTTGGCAATTATAAATTACCTCGATTTGATGTGCCGGAAGGGTATACACCGGAAGAGTACTTGGAGAAATTATGTCGGGACGGATTGCAGGAAAAATACGGTGATTTGGACGATGCGTTGTCAGAGAGGCTTCGTTATGAGTTAGAAACCATCCAGACCATGGGATTTGTGGATTACTTTCTCATAGTTTGGGACTTTATTAAATATGCAAGAGATCACGGAATCAGCGTGGGACCAGGACGTGGCTCCGCAGCGGGAAGCATCGTGGCATACTCCTTGGGAATCACTAATATTGACCCTATAAA
Organism: Lachnospiraceae bacterium; assembly: GCA_022510685.1. Classification (GTDB taxonomy): domain Bacteria; phylum Bacillota; class Clostridia; order Lachnospirales; family Lachnospiraceae; genus Butyribacter. The sequence goes on from JAFLTA010000012.1 coordinate 29,356, forward strand.
ATATGACTTGCTCTTTGAGAGATTCTTAAATCCCGAGCGCGTTACTATGCCGGATATAGACATTGACTTCTGCTATGAGCGACGTCCGGAAGTCATTGAATATGTCATGGACAAATACGGCAGGGACCATGTGGTGCAGATTGTGACCTTTGGAACGATGGCAGCACGTAATGCTGTTCGTGATGTGGGACGTGTACTGGATTTACCCTACAATTATGTGGATGTGATTGCGAAAATGATTCCCATGCCACAGCAGGGAAAGAAAATTACGATTCAGCAGGCTCTCGATATGAATCCGGAATTGAAGGACGTATATCATTCAGACGAGCAGGCAAAGAATTTATTAGATATGTCAATGCGCTTAGAGGGATTGCCCAGGCATACGTCCATGCATGCGGCAGGAGTCCTGATTAGTCCGAAACCAGTTGATGAGTATGTGCCGCTGTCCAAGGCGTCTGACGGTACCATTACCACACAATATACCATGACCACTCTGGAAGAACTGGGACTATTGAAAATGGATTTTTTGGGACTGCGTACGTTGACAGTAATCCAGAATGCTGCGCAGATGGCAGGACTTGAGGATGATACTTTGATGAACATTCCTTTTGATGACAAGGAGGTATTTGAACTGATTGGCTCCGGAAAAACGGAGGGTGTATTTCAGTTGGAAAGTGCGGGGATGAAAAGCTTTATGAAGGAGCTGCGTCCGGAAAACATGGAGGATATCATAGCCGGTATTTCCCTGTACCGACCGGGACCTATGGACTTTATCCCACAGTATATCGAAGGGAAAAATAATCGTGACAGCATTGTCTATGACTGTGGGCAGTTAGAGCCCATTTTGGCACCCACTTATGGCTGTATCGTTTATCAGGAGCAGGTAATGCAGATTGTGCGCGGATTGGCGGGATATAGCTACGGAAGAAGCGATCTGGTACGTCGTGCCATGTCCAAGAAAAAAGGAAGTGTCATGGAGGCAGAGCGGCAAAATTTTGTATATGGCAATGAGGAAGAGGGGGTAAAAGGCTGTATTGAAAATGGCATCCCCGAGGTGATAGCCAACAAAATATACAACGAGATGATTGACTTTGCCAAATATGCCTTTAACAAATCTCATGCGGCTGCTTATGCTGTCGTGGCGTATCAGACAGCATATCTGAAATGTCATTACCCTGTAGAATTTATGGCAGCGCTGATGACATCGGTGCGTGATCATACCGCGAAAGTGATTAACTATACTATGAATTGTAAGGAGCTTGGAATTGAAATTCTGCCGCCGGACATCAACCAGGGATACAGTGTCTTTTCTGTGGATAACAGCAGGATTCGTTTCGGAATGTCTGCCATAAAGGGCATTGGTGTACATGTCATTGACAATATCGTGGCAGAGAGGGAAAAGGGGGGACCGTATACTTCCCTGCAGAATTTTTTGGAGCGGTTAAGCTCCGGGGAAGTCAACAAGCATGTAGTAGAAAATCTGGTGAAATCCGGTGCCATGGACTCCCTGCCGGGGAACAGAAAGCAGAAGGATATTGCCCACCCTGACATGATGGATGCAGTGAGTAAGGACAAGCGCAACAATATGGCAGGACAGGTATCATTGTTCGATTTGGGAGATGAAGAACTGTCTCAGGAAAAACAGTACCCGTTGCCACCTGTAGAGGAATTCCCCAAGGAGGAGCTCCTCGCCTATGAAAAAGAGGTGCTGGGAATTTATATCAGCGGTCATCCCTTGGAGGAATACGTTTCTCTGATCAAGAAAAACTGTACTTGTTTTTCTTCGGATTTTCTTGTAGAGGAGGATTCAGAGGAGGACACGGAGGCAAAGGTAAAAGACGGAGAAAGAGTAGTTGTAGGAGGTATTCTGGAGAATAAAACAGTCAAAACAACGAAAAATAATACGATGATGGCATTTATAACCATTGAAGATTTATATGGTACAGTAGAGGTGATATTATTTCCGAGGGATTATGAGAAAAAGAAACATCTTCTGGTGGAGGGCTCCAAAGTGTTTATCAGGGGGCGGGCACAGACCGAGGAAAATAAAAACGGCAAAATAATCTGCCAGGATATCATTCCTTTTGAGCAGGTGCCATGTGAATTGTGGCTTCGCTTCCCCGACAAGGAGACATATTTGAAGGAGGAAGAAAATTTGCTGCAGCAACTTGCCGCGCAGGATGGCAATGACGGGGTATGTGTGTATCTGACAAAGGAGAAACAGATAAAGAGACTGCCAAAATCCTATGAGACGGATGCCCGCAAAATGCTTGCCAGCGGAATATTGGACAAATACGGAAAAGAATGTGTGGCAATTCAGGAAAAGAGTATTGAAAAATAATAGGTTTTAGCGTAAAATTTTGTTATAAACATACAAGGAGGACGATAATGGGAAGTGCAGTAAAGACAATTGGGGTGTTGACAAGCGGTGGAGATGCACCGGGAATGAATGCAGCCATCCGTGCTGTAGTCCGCACTGCCATTTCAAACGGGTTAAAGGTAAAAGGAATTCGTCGTGGTTATGCAGGATTATTGGAGGAAGATATATATGATATGTCATCTCTTGATGTGTCAGATATCATCCAGCTTGGGGGAACCATTTTGTACACAGCGCGCTGTCTGGAATTTAAGGAATTGGAATACCAAACCAAAGGTGCGGAAATTTGCCGGAAACATGGTATTGATGGTGTTGTGGTAATCGGTGGAGACGGTTCCTTTAATGGAGCCAGCAGACTATCGGAACAGGGAATCAATACGATTGGTGTCCCGGGAACGATTGACCTGGATATTGCCTGCACCGAGTATACGATAGGTTTTGATACAGCGATTAACACAGCGATGGAGGCGATTGACCGGTTGCGTGATACATCGGAATCCCATGAACGCTGCAGTATTGTGGAGGTTATGGGACGTACCGCAGGACACATTGCACTTTGGACGGGAATTGCCAGTGGTGCAGAGTATATTTTAACGACAGAGGAATATCACGGCGATATTCAGCGTATCATAACAAAGATTAAAGACCGTCATAAGCTGGGTAAGAAAAATCATATTGTTGTCAATGCAGAGGGTGTGGGAAACTCCGCTGAGATGGCAAAAGTGATTGAACTTGCCACGGGAGTAGAGACACGGGCGACGATTCTGGGACATATCCAGCGTGGTGGAAATCCTACTTGCAAAGACCGTGTGTATGCTTCTGCAATGGGGGCGAAGGCTGTAGAACTTCTCTGTGAGGGAGCGAGTAACCGTGTAGTAGGTTATACAGACGGGGAATTTCAGGATTACGATATCCAGGAGGCATTGGCAATGTCTAAGAGTCTGGATCCGTATCTGTTTCATATTACTAAAAAATTGACCACAAGAGGGTAGAAGCAAGGTTCTGGTTAGTGCCGGCATGCTAAATCTATGCCGCTGATAAGGAGTGGCAGAATGGAGGATTTTTATGAAGAAATTAATCAAATTTATTATGGGTGTTGTGGCAACGGCAGGAGTGGTTATCGGTGCGTTGTATGTATGGAAGAAATACTTTGGCGGCAGCGATTCAGAGGATTTTGAAGAAGATGAATTCGATGATGTGTTTGCAGACGAGGTAGATGACCGGGAATATGTTACATTGGATATTGATGATGAAGAAGACGACGACGAGGATGATATAGAATAGAAGATAATATTGAGACTTCGGTGCATCCTGCACCGAATCGTAGTAAAGAAAGCCCCTGACGCATTGTCGGGGGCTTATTACTATTTCCGTTTATTTTGTTGTAATCTGTGATTTTTGTCCTTTTGCTGCACGTCTGCGTGTGCGAATTTTTTTCGGATTAAATGCCTTGCCGTCAAAATCGATCCGCTCCGTATCCGGAGTGACGAACCCGGCAAATTTTACGAGGTCATCCCCAATTAATGTGATACCTTTTACTCCACGGCTTGTCTTTTTCAATTCATTTACTTCCACCAGCGGAAATCCCAGAGACAATCCCTGTTCAGTGATGACGATTACTTTGCGGTCGGCAGAAATGGCATCCTCAATGGTGACCTGCTGTACACAGATGAGTTCGTCGTCATCTGCCAGTTTTGTACAGGCAATGGTGGAGCGATTTGTCTCAAATTCCACACCGGATACCAGCTTGATAAAGCCGTGACGTGTTATAAACAACAGTTGGGAGTCAAATAAGTCTTCAAAACTGATGTACATAAGAGGTTCATCTCCCTCCAGTTTACACAGGTTTTGTATTAAGACACCCTTATCCTTTGCCCTGCCCTTGGGAATCTGCATTGCTTTTACCTGATGCATGTTGCCGCCTTTCGTGAAGACACAGAGTCGGTCAGTATTTTTCAGAGGAATGATATGGTGATATTCCTCTAAGTTCTCCGCTGCAATGCGGGAGTAGGAAGATGCATCTACTGATTTGGTATAGCCGAAACGGTCAATTAGGACAAACAGCTCTTCTTCTTTGATTTCTTCCACGTAATTTTCCAAAGTGACATTGGCGAGTTCTGTGCGCCGTGGTATAGGAAATTGCTTTTTATAGGATTTTAGTCGTGTCTGAATTACTTTGTGAAGTTCTGCTTTATCGCCCAATATTTTATTGTATTCCCCGATGTTTGCTAACAAAGTATCGTTTTCCTGATGCAGTTTCAGCAGTTCCAGACCTACCAGACGGCTTAGGGGCATGGCGAGAATAGCGTCTGCCTGTGCTTCCGTGAAATCCAGAGCTTTTGCCTGTTTTTCCGATGCTTTGCTGCGGAAGTTGATATCCGTAACATTGCCGTTTATCAGACAATCCTTTGCCTGTTTTACAGAGGAACTGCCGCGGAGAATTTCGATAATCAAATCAATGACATCTGTTGCCTTGATGAGTCCCTCTACAATTTCAAGACGGTTTTTCGCTTTTGCCAGAAGATGTTCATACTCTTTTGTATATAGCTCTTCCTGAAATAGGACAAATTCTTGAATCAACGACTTTAGGTCAAATGTGATTGGCTGCTTATCCTTGACTGCCAGCATATTCACGCCATAGGTATCCTCCATGGAGGTTTTTTTATACAAACCGTTGAGGAGGTTGTCGATATTGCGGTCTTTTTTTACTTCAATGACCAGACGGATTCCCTCCTTGGAGGATTCGTCCCGGACATCGTATATCTCATCAAACACTTTATCTTTTGCCAGATTCACCAGATTTTCTAAAAGTTTCGATTTATTATTTGCCACAGTGTAAGGAATCTCGGTAATGACAATATTTTGTCTGCCGTAATCGCTTTTTTCTATTTCTGTTTTTGCACGGATTTTTATCTTTCCTTCACCGGTCTCGTAAATTTGTGCAATTTCATCTGCATTGGTAATGATGGCTCCTGTAGGAAAGTCCGGTCCCTTAATGTATTTCATCAATCCCCGTACAGTGATATCCGGGTTCTTCATATATGCAATGACACCGTCAATGATTTCTGACGGGTTGTGGGGTGGCATGTTCGTTGCCATACCTACGGCGATACCTGTCGTACCGTTAATGAGAAGATTCGGCAGGGTTGCAGGCAGCACCAGAGGCTCCTTTTCGCTCTCGTCAAAGTTCGGACCGAAAGGTACTAACTGCTTGTCTAAGTTTTCCAACATGGTCATAGCACCGGTGGAGAGGCGTGCTTCCGTGTAACGCATTGCAGCAGCACTGTCTCCGTCGATGGAGCCGAAGTTTCCGTGACCGTCTACCAAAGGAATAGACAGGGAGTAATCCTCTGTCAAATGTACCAGTGCATCATAGATAGAGCTGTCACCGTGGGGATGATATTTACCCATGGTATCACCTACGATACGTGCACTCTTTCTATGGGGTTTGTCCGGGAGGAGTCCAAGTTCAGTCATTGCGTAAAGAATACGCCTCTGCACAGGTTTTAATCCGTCCCGCACATCCGGCAGGGCACGGGAGATAATAACACTCATGGCGTAATCGCGATAGGAATTACGCATCTCCTCCGTAAAGTCTAATTGAATAATGGAATCGTTCTGTGATTTCATGATTTCCTCATTTCTGTGCTGCTTTTTGCACCTTAATCTAAATATCTAAAGTGGCATATTTTGCTTCTTCCATAATGAATTCCCGGCGGGGCGGTACGTTGCTGCTCATGAGTGTAGTGGTAATGTCGTCAGCTTCCACAGAGTCGCTGATGGTGACTTGTGCCAGAATACGGCTTTCCGGGTCCAGTGTGGTTTCCCAGAGTTGTTCTGCATCCATCTCGCCCAATCCTTTGTAACGCTGTATGCCGGTAATTTTATTTTCCTTGATTTTACGGAACTTCTCCAATTCAAAATCATTAAAGACATATTGGGAGAATTTCTTTTTGCCCCGCTTCTTGGTCTTACTGTCTGAGGTTTCTGCCGCTTTTTCTGCCTTGCTTGCTTTTGCTCCGCCCGTCTTTTCATAATCTACTTTATAGAGAGGCGGTAATCCGCGGTATACCTTGCCGGAGTAAATCAGTTCCGGCATAAAGCGATAAAAGAACGTCAACAGCAAAGTGCTGATATGGGCGCCGTCCACATCAGCATCGGTGAGGATGATGATTTTATCGTATCGGAGTTTGGATAAATCAAATTCTTCACCGATACCACAGCCGAAAGCGGTAATCATGGACTTGATTTCGTTATTAACTAAAATCTTTTCAAGAGTCGCTTTCTCTACATTGAGGATTTTACCGCGCAGGGGAAGGACTGCTTGTGTTTTTCGGTTTCGTGCAGTTTTTACAGTGCCTCCGGCAGAATCACCCTCGACGATATAGATTTCACATTCCTCCGGTTTCTTGGAGGTGCAGGCGGCAAGCTTGCTTTTCGTATCCATGTCGTTGAGCTGTTTCAATGCTGCAGTCCGTGCCTTATCGCTTGCTTTTCTGGCGTTATAGGATTTCATGGAGTTATCCAGAATTTTTTTCAGCACATCCACGTTTTTGTCCAGATAATGCTGTACTTTGGCACTGAATACGTCTTCCACAGCCGTTTTGGCATCCGTATTTCCCAGTTTTGTTTTTGTCTGTCCCTCGAACTGCGGGTCAGGATGCTTTATGGATATAATGGCTACAATACCGTTTCGGATATCTTTGCCGTCAAAATTTTCATCTTTATCTTTGAGTACACCCAGTTCTCTTGCGTATTGGTTCATAACACGGGTGAGGGCTGTCTTAAATCCGGTTACTAAAGTACCGCCGTCTGCTACGTTAATGCGGTTGCAATAAGGATTAATCTGCTCGGAAAAATTAGTCGTATACTGGAATGCAATTTCCACTTCAATATCTCCGCTTTTGCCTTCCACATAGATGGGAGTGTCATGAATCGCGGTGGCATCCCGGTTAATGTAGCTGACAAAACTTTGAATCCCTAATTCTTCCTGATAGACACGTTCATCATCCTCTGATTCATTGTAATAAATTAGTTTCAGATTTTTATTTAAGTAAGCGATTTCTTTTAATTTCTTTCTCACGACTTCCGGTTTGAACAGAATGGTTTCAAAAATTTCCGGGTCCGGATAAAATGTTACTTTTGTGCCGGTATCAGATTTTCGGCACTTTCCGATTACTTCCAGCTCTCCTTTGACCAGGGGACTGACCGGCTTGCCTCCGTCAGCGTACTCATCCCGGTATATGAGACCGTCTCGCCGTACTTCTACAATCATGCGTGTGGAAAGAGCGTTTACTACGGAAGAACCCACACCATGCAGACCGCCGGATACCTTATAGGCAGAGCTGTCAAACTTTCCGCCGGCATGGAGAACCGTATACACAACACGCACCGTAGGGATTTTTTGTGTAGGATGCTTATCTACGGGAACCCCCCTGCCGTTATCTTGAATACAAATGCCTCCGTCTTTCTGCATAGTGACATGAATCTCGCTGCAATGTCCTGCCAGATGCTCATCAATAGCATTATCCAATATTTCCCAGATGAGATGGTGTAATCCTCTCGGACCCGTAGAACCGATATACATTCCGGGACGCTTCCGCACAGCCTCCAGACCTTCCAGTACGACGATTTGTTTACCAGTATATTCTGCCATAGTTACCTCATTTCTTGTGACGAATTAGCCCGCAAAGGGGCTTTCCACACCTTAATCGTATTTTGATTTGTATGGAAACACTGTTTCCGTGTTTGTTATACCATATATTGGGGTGGGATTGCAACACTAACCCAACAATGTGTACAGTTTAGCCCTACAGGGGGATTTTGTCCCCGGCAGAATATCTTGCAAAGCAGTTCTTTTTTTGTTATGATAGGGTGCGGTTAAACGATATTTAACTAATATAAGGGCTTAAAGTGCGTGGGACGTGTTTTGAGTCAGATAGCAGAAAGAAGGCATCAATACTTATGAAAAAAATTCCATTTGTAACGAAACAGCAGGTTGAAGAAATAACAAAGACATATCCGACACCTTTTCATCTATATGACGAGAAGGGAATCCGCGAGAATGCCCGCAAGATGAAAGAGGCATTTTCCTGGAACAAAGGATTTCGTGAATATTTTGCGGTAAAGGCGACACCGAATCCGTTTGTATTAAAAATTTTACAGGAGGAGGGCTGTGGTGTTGACTGTTCTTCCCTGACGGAGCTTATGATGTCCGAGGCGTGTGGATTTACGGGCAGCGATATTATGTTTTCTTCCAATGTCACTCCGGCAAAGGAGTACAAAAAGGCAAAAGAATTAGGTGCATATATTAATTTAGATGACATAACACATATTGATTTTCTGGAGAAGACGGCAGGGATTCCGGAAACCATCTGTTGCCGGTACAATCCGGGCGGTGTGTTCAAAATGGGTACGGATATCATGGATAATCCGGGAGATGCCAAATATGGAATGACAAAGGAGCAACTAATTCAGGCGTTTCGCAGATTAAAAGATATGGGGGCAAAGCGTTTTGGTATTCATTCCTTTCTGGCGAGTAACACCGTGACGAATGAATACTATCCCACGCTGGCAGGTATATTGTTTGAACTTGCCGTAGAAGTACAGAAAGAAACCGGTGTGGAAATTGCGTTTATCAACTTATCCGGTGGTGTAGGAATTCCGTATACACCGGACAAGGAGCCAAACGATATTGCAGTGATTGGTGAAGGTGTCCGGAGGAAATTTGAGGAAATCCTCGTTCCCGCGGGCATGGGAGATGTGGCTATTTTCACTGAGTTGGGACGTTTTATGCTGGCACCGTATGGTGCTCTGGTAACTCAGGCAATCCATGAAAAGCATATTTATAAGGAATACATTGGTGTGGATGCATGTGCTGTAAATCTCATGCGCCCTGCAATGTATGGTGCTTACCATCATATCACTGTTTTGGGTAAAGAGGACGAGCCTTGCGATCACAAATATGATGTGACAGGTTCCCTTTGTGAGAATAACGACAAGTTTGCTGTGGACCGCATGTTGCCGAAAATTGAGATGGGAGATTATCTGTTCATCCACGATGCAGGCGCACATGGGTTTGCCATGGGCTATAATTATAATGGAAAATTAAAATCAGCAGAACTTTTGCTGCAGGAGGATGGCGGTGTAAAGATGATCCGCCGTGCAGAGGAGCCGAAGGATTATTTTGCAACTTTTGATTTTTGTGACATTTTGGCGAATGTAAAGGAATAAACAGCTCTATCCGATAAAAGTAAACTCCATGACATCTGTTGTGGAGTTTTTTGTTTAAAATTATGTAGTCATGTATATATTTTTTGCGATTTGGGAAACTTTTTTCACATAAACTCTAAAGTCTTTTCGATTCTCACCGATAAATTATATGAAACCAAGTGTAAAAAAGAACAGGTGGTGATTAGAATGAGAGTAGATGCACTGAATCAGGTTAGCCAGATTTATCAGCAGGCAAAGCCTAAAAAGACAGCGAAAACAGACAACGCTTACACGAAAGATGAGTTTCAGATATCCCGAGAAGCAAAGGATTATCAGGTTGCGAAACAGGCGGTGAGTGAAGCTTCAGAGATTCGTGAGGACAAGGTAGCACAGTACAAGGAAGCACTTGCATCCGGTACCTACAATGTGTCTTCTCAGGAGATCGCAGAGAAGATGGTGAGCAAATTATTTGATTCTCTTATTTAATATAGGGAGCCTGACTGGTTTGAATGAACCAGGGAAATGAGGGAGCAGTTTGGCAAGTTTAGTGGATGACCTGGCTGCAGTTTTGCAACAGGAAATGGATATCTATCAGAAACTGATTCCGGTTTCTGAGCAGAAGACAGAAATTTTAATTCGTGGAGATTTGAAGCAACTACAGGAAGTGACAGAGCAAGAGCAGAAGCTTTTGGATGATGCGACAGCATCTGCGCATCACAGGGAGCAAGTCATTGCCAATATGGGCATGGTACTGAATCGTGACCCAAAGGAGCTTGATTTATCCGGACTGATTACTTTGCTGGCTAAGCAACCTGAAGAGAAGAAACGGTTGGCAAATCTTCATGATGAACTTCGCAAGACGATGCATCGGCTTGTGGATGTCAATGAGAAAAATAAAAACTTAATAGAAAATTCCCTTGAAATGATTGAATTCAATATGAATTTCATTCAAAGCACACGGATGTCACCGGGAAATAATAATTACAATAAGAACGCATCTGCTGCGGGCAGTATGGATTCCGGATATAGTGCCGGTTCCTTTGACGCAAAGCAGTGATTCGTCGGACGGATGAGGATGATCCCGTCTGTCCGACGAAATATCGTTTTCCGGAAGGCAGACGTGTTTTTTGCTATAAATGTATTTTGATATCAATTAGAGTTGAAACAGAAAGAGAGATTACTTATGAGTTTATTAACAAGTTTTAATGCTGGAGTTTCCGGATTGCAGGCCTCTCAGGCAGGCATCAATACTTCGGCGCATAATCTGGCAAACACTAAGACGACAGGTTATAGCAGACAGGAAAATATTCTGCGAGATACGTATTACAATAACATAAGAGTAACCAGCAGGGGTATACAGCAGATTGGTTATGGAACGACTGTGGCAACTGTTCGCCAGATACGCGATATCTTTTTAGATAAGGAATATCGTTATGAAGTCAGTCGCCAATCATTTTATGATAGGCAGGTTATAACGGCAGAAGAAATTGAAGATATTCTGGGGGAGATGGAAGGTGTAGAATTTCAATATTCTATGGATGATATCTGGGAATCTTTGCAGATGCTTTCCATGGATCCACAGAGTATTACAAATCGGGAATTATTTATCTCTAATGCAGAATCCTTTCTCAAAAGTGCCATAGATGTCTATCAGACACTTTTAAATTATCAGATTAATCTGAATACCGAGATTCAGAGTCAGGTGGATAAAATCAATTCCATAGGTGAACAAATCTACGATTTGAATTATAGAATTCGTATGGCAGAGGCTTCCGGGTTGGAGAATGCAAACGATTATCGTGATGCACGGAATCAGCTCATGGATGAGTTGGCGGAGCTTACATATTACACCTATAATGAGGATCAGAGAGGAAATGTACTCATATTTATCGGCAATGCGCCGCTGGTTACGGATGTGAGCAGTTATCATATGGGTGTAGAGCGCATCAAGTTTGAGGAATATAATCCTACTACAGGGCAGTATGAAGTGACCCGCGTTTCGGAAATGTATGAGGTTGTCTGGAAAGATAACGGATACCGTGACGTATATGACATGGAGGAAGCATATTCCACTGCCCGCAAGACTGATACAGGTTCCCTGCTGGGAATTCTTACGGCACGCGGTAATGCTTATGCAAACTATACCGATATTCCTGTAAAACCGGAAAAAGAGGATTATACAAATGCTGCAGGTGTCTTCGACGAGACCGCATATGACTTGGCAATGAACAAGTATGAAGATGACTTAAAAGTCTTCAATAACACTACCGGCGTTTCCATACTGACTCGTATCGAGGCACAGTTTGACCGGTTGATTCATGGAATTGTCACAATGATTAACGATGCATTTTGTCCGAACATTGAGCAGACTTTGAATGGAGTTTCCGGTGTGGATGCCAAAGGTAATACGGTAACCCTAAACGGCAAATACAAAATTCTGGATGTAGTCAATTGTCCAATTGGTACGGATGACCCGGCAACCCTTGGTACAGAAGTCTTTTCCAGAAAATCTGTTGACCGCTATCAGGTGATTACTTGGCAATCAGCAACGCGGGCTCAGGTTTATGGCACAGATGAAAACGGGAATCAGATACCGTTAGCACAGGAAATTGAAAATCCGGATGGTACATTTACATATAAATTATATGTTTATAACGAGGAAGACCCGGATGATCTCAATACATGCTACAGTCTCATGTGCCTGGAAATAAATCCTAAGTTGGCAGAGGATTATGCCTTGCTTCCGGTCAAGTTAAATCCGCTGTTGGGTGAGCAGGACGGTTATGCTATGCAGGTGATTGAGAAACTGCTTTCTCAGTGGACTATGGAAGACTTTGCGATATTAGACCCCAACAATGAGACTTCCTATTCGATTAATAATTACTATCGTTTCATGGTGACAGAGCTGGGAGCGCAGGGTGACACATGGAAGAGCATACTTGCCAATCAGGAAAAACTTGTGGAGGGCGTAGAGGATAAGAGACAGCAGGTTATGGGCGTTTCCAGTGAAGAGGAACTGGTAAGCCTGTTGAAATTCCAGCATGCTTACAATGCGGCATCACGCTATATCACAGTGATTGATTCCATGTTGGAACACTTGATTATGCGCCTTGGCTAGTCGATATAGTAAGTGACATAGGTTTTGAGTGATTATATTATGAGCAACATAGAAACAAGAATTTTAAGATAAGGAGGCTGTCATATGCCATCAACCTTTTTTGGATTAAACATTGCAACATCCGGTATGCTTACATACAATGCCGGGCTGATTACTACAGGACATAATATTTCCAACAGACTGACACCGGGATACAGCCGTCAGTTGGTTTACCAGTCAGCGAAAGAGGCGATTTCTCTTCGGACTTCATACGGAATGTTGGGTTCGGGTGTAAATGCTTACAAAATTGAAAGCACCCGTAATGAATACTACGATGCGAAATACAGACTGAGTGCTGCAGCTGTTGGAAAATATGCGACAGAGTCCTTTTATCTCAGCAGTATAGAGGATTATATTTATCCGATTGATGAGAATACGGGAAGTATTACCAATTCCCTGGATAGTTTCTTTACATCCTTGAAGTACTTGGGGACATCTGCTATGGATACGACTATTCGCAAGGAAGTTACCGGTTTTGCAGACAGTCTTGCTTATTATGTGCGTGATGTAGGAACAAAACTGCAGTTGCTGCAGACGGATGTTAATGGTGAGATTAAAACAACTGTAGAACAGATTAATGCATATGCAGAGCAGATTGCTTCTCTGACAAAACAGATTAACGCAATAGAGGTGTATGGAGACCGTGCCAATGATTTGCGCGACCAGAGAGCTGTGATTCTGGATCAGCTGGCAGAATTGGCAGATATCTCCGTGGTAGAGAAAGAACCGGCAGACAATAATGGAGCTGCTCAATTTATTGTCAATCTGGGTGGTGGTGTCCTGGTGGATACCATGAGCTACAATACGATTAAAATTGAGGGTAAAAGCACCAGAATCTATCAGAATGATGCAATTAACCTGTACGATTTGAAGTGGAGTAACGGACAGGACTTCAATTCTCATAGCACGATTCTGGGAGGAAGGCTGCAGGCTCTGTTTGAAATTCGTGATGGAAATAATGGAGAGAACTTCAAGGCTACACTGACGGGAGTGACTAAGTCTACCCTGACTCTTACCAGTGACCAGTTCAGTAGTGCGAATGCTTCTAATCTTTCGAAATTAGATTTACCTGCTGAGAATGGTGTGCTGACAATAGGACGTGTGGATTATGAATATAAATCCTTCTCAGTAACTGTTGCGGCAGATGGAACTTACACCTATACCTTTGAATTGATGGATGATTTATCGGATGGTGATGTCACACGCCTGCAAAATATCATGGCTAATCCGGATATAGAAAAGAGACAGGCGACGGCAGGAGATTCCATAGCATTTCGTGGTATTCCGTATTATATGGCACAGTTGAATGAGTTTATCCGTGTATTCTCTGCAAACTTCAATCAATTGCAGAATCAGGGATATGATTTATATGGAAATTTGGGAAAGGATCTGTTTGTTTGCTCTGATATTACAAGCGGTGAGCAGTACCAGATGACAGAATTTCTATATAACAGTGCTGATGAATTTTATTACCGGAACGGCTGCAAGGTATTTAATGCTGCTACGTATCAGTCCTATAGAGACGCAGGCTATACATTTACTCAAACTACAGTAAACGGAGAGCCGAATTATTACACTATGAAGGATGCAAGCGGTAACGTTGTGGAGACAGTATATATGCCTCAAAGCGACAATAATATATTCTCCTTTAATTCTGTGGCACAAGAACCGGCATGTTACTATAGTATGACTATTTTGAATTACTGGGCAAACAATGACCTTGTAGCCGATGGAAAATTACTTGCATGCTCTATGTATAATACAGAGGGTATGCCGGGTTGGGAGGAAGCAGAGAACCTGACCAGAATGTTGGCGCTACAGACCGACAATTCTATGTTTAAGCAGGGAGATCCGGGTTCTTTCTTGAATGTGTTACAGACTGCAGTGTTGGGCGTGGATACCGAGAGAGTAGAGAAATCGGCAATCAATGCGACAAACATCCTGTATTCTGTTGATAACAGGAGAGTATCCCTTTCCGGTGTGGACGAGGATGAAGAAGGTCAGAACCTGATTATCTATCAGAGTCTGTTAGAGTATCAATACCGGGTATTATCGGTAATGAATGAAGTGTTAGATAAGCTGATAAATGGTACAGCAGTGTGAGTGTAATTATCAACATCCCTTGATTTAGGAGGTACAACTATGAGAGTTACTAATTCAATGATATCCAATCGTGCGCAGGTGCATATCGCCAATGCGAAGAATAAGTTGCTGACTGCGGAGGAGCAATACACAACAGGCAAAAAGATTCAGCGCCCGTCCGATGATCCCACGGTTGCATCCCGTTCTCTGAAATTCCGAACAACATATTCCATATTGACACAGTATGTGGAAAAAAATGTGAAGGATGCCATGGAGTGGATGGACAAGACGGAGAGTGCGATGAAAGCTGCCGCCGGTTTGCTTACCGATATGAAAGAATCGTTCAGTTATGGTACCAACAGTTATCCGGAGAGCGAGGAGCGCTCCGCTCTTTTAGCAAAGTTACGCCAGTTTTCTAATGCGATTTTTGAGGATAATGCAGATTCGGATTTTATTGGACGTCGTCTGTTTACAGGGTATCGCACAGACACCTCTCTGCTGTTTCCTACAGCATCTGATACGTTAGAATATCAGATTAAGGAGAAGTTTAGCTCCTCCAATATTGACACTATCCGCAATGTGGAATCCAACATAGGATATGTAGAGGGAAATACAGCCCAGGAATATGCAGAGGAACAGGAGGCTAAGGTAAATACCTGCTATCGTATGCAGTTATCCTATGATAATTGTTCTAACTCTGCTATTAAAAATGGTGACGGCACGGTATTTAACTTGAAGGTTATCACTGAAAACGGAACGCTTACCTATTCTCCGGATGATGATACGGTAGGAGTAGTGTCTATGAATGACCCATACGCTTACGATATAGACAAATACAATGAGGAAAATGGCACAGATTATAAAGTATTGTATGTGTATGATGCAGGGGAAGTGATACTTAGCGATGAGGTATATAGTGACATCCAACAGTATAATGCTGACATTACTATAGAATACACTAAGAAATCCTTTGAAAAGGGTGATATACGTCCGGAGATGTATTTTGAGTGTACTCGTTACGATAATATCTCAAAAAAGAAAATAGAGTTTGCTGACCCGTCCGGACAGAAAATTAACTACGAGATTAACTTCAGTCAGACAATTACTACAAATACGCAGGCAAAGGATGCCTTTAGTACACAGATTTACCGTTCTTTGGACTATATTGCCCGTGCAATTGATGCAGTGACAGATGTGGAAAACAGAATGGCGGATGTAGAGAAGAAAATTTCCAATACCACGGATGAGGATGAAATTGCCGCTCTGAATATATTATTAGATTCTCTGAAGAAAGAGCAGGAGCTTCGTGTGAGTGTCATGAATGAAGCTTTCGGTAAGGGATTGACTATGGTAGAGAATACACAGGAGACTCTGAATGTTGCGGTAGCGGATTTGGGTGCAAAGTACAACCGTTTGCAGATGACATATGACCGTCTTCTGGATGAGCGGACGAGTACAGAGGAGAAGCTTTCTGACAATGAGGAGATGGATATCTCAGATTTGATTATCTATTTAACCCAGGCAGATAATCTGTATAATGCGGCACTTTCTGCAACGGCACGAATATTGGGTAACTCACTGTTAAATTATATTTAATGTAAGAGAGTGTGCTATATGAAACCGTTTCGGCAATTTTGTGCCGGATGAAAATGACGTTATCTGATGATGGCATGGTCGAAGGCATCGACCATGCTGTTTTACTCTAATAGGAAAGAGGAGGTATGACAACAATGAAAGTTAAGACAAGGTATTTTGGAGAGATAGAAATCGGTGATGAAAAAATTATCCATTTCGATGAAGGTTTATTCGGATTTGAGGAATACAAAGATTTTACAATACTCTATGATGTAGAGGGAGATGAGGACCCGTTTTTTTCCTGGCTGCAGTGTACTACGGAGCAGGGGCTCGCGTTTCCGGTGGTCAATCCGCAGAAAGTAGACCCGGGATATAATCCTCTGGTAGAAGATGCGTTGTTGGAAAGCATTGGTGAAATTAAAGAAGATGATTTGGTTGTGTTGCTGATGGCAACTGTTCCATCCGATGTGAAAAAAACCTCGGTCAATAAAAAAGCACCACTCATCATCAATGCCGGAACCCACAAAGGTATTCAGATTGTGGCAGAAAATCAGGACTATGAAGTCAAATTCTATTTGATTCAAGAGGACTGAGATCTTGATATGCATAGTAACACTCCGGATGAAAGACAGAGTGAACGGATGTATAAGTGAAAGTGACACATTGTGGAAGGTTGAGATAGAGAGGAGAATGGGTTATGCTTGCATTAGCGCGTAAAGTTAACGAATCGATTATGATCGGAAACGACATAGAGATTACTATATTGGAAATTAAAGGTGATCAGATTAAGATAGGAGTCAACGCACCGAAGTCGGTGCCTATTTACCGCAAGGAGCTGTATGTACAGATTCAGGAAGAAAACAAACAAGCAGGAGAACAGGTGGATGTAGAGGCATTAAAAGGATTATTTTCAAACAAGAGTAAATAAATCTGGAAAATTGCCGATATAGACTATAGAGGAAAATAGGTACAGGACGTACTGATTACATGAACAATGCTTTTGGAGACAGGAGCAGCAACACATGGAGGTGGAAAGATGGAATTTGATGCAATCAATAGTGTAAAGAGGGCACCGGAGCCCGCTAAGCAGGATGCTGATTATTTAGATATCGGCTGGAATGCAAACCGGATTCAGGCGACGGAAACGAAACCTGTTGTAGATTCTTCCAAGGCAAATGCGAAAAAACAGGAAGAAGAAGATAATGAAAATGAAAATACACCTTATGAAGCAAAAGAACCCAGCAAAATGAGCATCGAGTCTGCAGTTTCCGGTGTGAATAACCGATTGACGGCTACACGGTGTGAGTATTCTTATGATGAGATTACGAAACGTGTATCTATTAAGGTGTATGACAAAGCAAATGATGAATTGATCCGTGAAGTTCCACCAGAGAAGTCATTGGAGATGCTCCAGAAAATGTGGGAACTTGTGGGGTTGATAGTAGATGAAAAGCTTTAATCACAGTGTTTTTCTGAGAAGTAGCAATCTGTGGTAACACGGAGATAGGAGGATATGTTATGGCACTAAGAATGACAGGATTGATGTCCGGATTAGATACGGAGTCTATTGTAGCCGCTTTAATGGAGAGCCATAAGGCAAAGAAACATAAAGTGGACAGTAAAAAGCAGAAATTAGAATGGCAGCAGGAAATATGGTCAGGTTTAAACACAAAGATTTATAACTTCTATAAAGATTATGTAGGTAAGCTGCGTTTTCAGACTAATTTTAAGACGAAGAAAGCGACGTCCTCTGACGCTACAAAGATTACTGCGACAGCCGGGACCGGAGTGACGAAGGGTACATATCGGGTAAATGTTAAGAGTCTGGCGTCAGCACAGTATGTCACCAGCAGCCAACTGCCTAAGGAAGTTACAACCACAAATGAAAAGGGAGAAACTGTGACAGAGAAAGTGTCAACTTCTACCAAGCTTTCCGATTTGGGGATGGTGGCTGATGGCTCCAGTCAGATCATAGTATCAACCGGCAATAAGACTGTGTCCTTGAATGTGGATAAATATACAACGGTGGGAGATTTTGTGTCCTCATTGCAGAATGCCGGTCTGAATGCATCTTTTGATGCTTCTCAGGGGCGCTTCTATATCAGTTCAAAGGACAGTGGAGCTGAACAGTCGTTTACCATTCAGTCAGCGACGTTGAGTACAGATCAGGCAGATGCCTTGAATGCGGTGAAAGATGCTGTTGGCTATGACTCCCTGTCTGCTTCTCAGAAGAGTACGGTAAATGATCTTCTGAGCACTATTCAAAATGGAGCAAGTGATGCTCAGGTAGATGCTGCGATTAAGACTCTGCAGGATATGGTAGATGCACGGGCAAAATCTGAAATTACCGGTTACTATAAGGATCAGATTAGAGCAGGTTATACCAGCCAGTATATTCAGACGGATGCTAATGGAAAAAGTCTTACAGCTGCAGGTAAGCAGGCATTGGTAGATGCAAGTCCATTTGAGGATTATGATGCGGAACAGTCCAGGATCAAAAATTCATACGAAAAGCAATATATTTCTACCGGTGAAGGCGGAAGCGAAACTGTCACCGCAGCAGGAAGAAAAGCATTGGTTGCTGCAGGGGTTATTGCCGAAGACGATCCACGTACCAATGATCAGTTAGTAGCTGAGGCAAAAAGCTTAGCAGATACAAATGCTACTAAAGATATGGTGGCAAAGGCAGAAGCTCTGATTGAGAAAAACGTTGCTGCCGACATCAAGGAGGACAGTTATCAGAATCTGATTGACAACGGACTTGTGAATGGATTTAATCAAGGCGGAATTCAGATTGATTCAGAAGCAGTCAGACATCAGTATATTGCAGATGTAGTTGGAGCATATCAAACAGAGATATCTGCTGGTGTTGCAATCGAGACAGGCAGTTCTGCCGAGTTGCAAAAGTTGGGATTAGATACTGTGGACGGCACTGCCAGGGCAGAGGCACCTGGTGGAACCGGAATGGTAGTTGTAGCAGCTGCAGATTCCGAGGTTCAGGTGAATGGAGCCACTCTCAAAAGCAGTTCTACTACTATCGAAGTGAATGGCTTGACGATTAATCTCCTTGATACTACCGGTGGCAGTGAGATTACTATCACTGTGTCAGATGACACACAGGGAGTATATGACTATATCAAGGAATTTGTTAATCAGTACAATTCTATTCTGGCAGAGATGAATAAGCTGTTTAATGCAGATTCTGCGAGAAATTATAATGTACTGACAGAGGATCAGATAGACGAGATGTCTGAAAAAGAAGTTGAGAAGTGGAATACGAAGATTAAGGATTCGCTGCTTCGTCGTGATAGCACGTTGGAAGGTCTGATTAGTACCTTGCGTGAAATTACGGGCACCACAATTACCGCTTCCAATGGTAAGAAGTACTCTCTGGCAATGATAGGCATTTCTACGGGTAAAGACTATAAGGAAAATGGTCTGCTGCATATTAAGGGTGATGAGGATGATACCGATTATGCAGATTCCGAAAATGTTTTGATGAAACTTTTGACGGAGGATCCGGATGTCGTTACGGAAGTGCTGGCAGGGCTTACTACAAATCTGTATAACACATTGACTAAAAAAATGCAGTCTACTACTTTGAGCAGTGCCTTGACGTTCTATAACGATAAGGAGATGAATAAGCAGTTGTCCCAGTACAACAAAGATATCAGTGCCTGGGAGAAAAAGCTGAAAGAAATAGAAGACCGTTATTACAATCAGTTTACTGCTATGGAGAAAGCGCTGAGTAAAATGAATTCTCAGCAGTCTGCATTGTCAGGATTTTTCGGTTACTAATTCTGGCTATCATTGAGAATGTTGTTTAACATAATTACAGGGAGGTAAAATATGGCAACATACAATAAAGCAGCGGCGCAATACCAGCGTAATGCGGTTCAGACAGCATCACCGGCGAAATTGACGCTCATGTTATATGATGGTGCAGTGAAATTTGCCAATATTGCATTGGAGGGTTTAGAGGAAGGAGACATTGAAAAAGCTCATAATAATATTATAAAAGTACAAAATATTATTGTAGAGTTTCGCTCCACACTGGATATGAAATATCCGGTGGCGAAGGATTTTGATGTAGTCTATGATTATATTTACCGTCGTCTGGTAGAGGCAAATATGAAGAAAGATAAAGAAATCATGGAGGAGGCTCTGCGTCATATTAAGACGATGCGGGATACATGGAAAGAGGTTATGCGCTTAAACAATGCCACATGATTTGTGATATTCTTCGTTGATTTATATGATTTATCTGTGCTATAATTGATATAGGTTGATTAGGCAGATGATTGAAACAGACCGGAACCGTGCTATGGTTCTCCGGTCTGTTTGGAATTAGGGGGATTATTATATGGAAACAGCTACAGTGTATATTTCTGCAATGCAGGAATCGCTCCAAAAAAAACAGGGAATTATGGAAAAACTTTTGGTTTTGACACAGGAGCAAAGTGAGCTTTTGGCGCAGCCTCAGATGGATATGGAGCGTTTTGAGGAGATACTGGAGAGCAAGGATGCTCTTATAGCGCAGATAGAGAGTCTGGATAACGGATTTGACAGAGTATTTCAGAAATTGTCCTCTCTTTTGAAGACAGATAAAGAGACATATCGTTCTGATATTGAGAAGATGCAAAAGTTTATCCGTGAAATCACGGACTGTGGTGTGCGAATTGAAGGGCTGGAGCGAAAAAACCGGGATGCTTTTCAAAAATATCTGCTGAATGAGCGGCAGGAAATTAAAAACTCCCGTGCCAGCAATCGAACAGCGGTTTCTTATTATCAGAACATGCCGAATCAGCACCATGAATGGCAGACATACTTCATGGATCAAAAAAAATAAATTTTTTTATGAAAAAGGGTTAAGTATCGGAAGAACACTCCGATATATATAACAGGTAAGAAATTACCACTTAATCTTCAGAATTGATAGGTACGGCTTGATAGGATGGGGATTGAAACTATTTATTAATCACCGATGGCATGGATGCCGTCGTATTTTCAAGGAGGAATTATTATGATAGTACAACACAACATGACAGCGTTAAACGCTAACAGAAACCTTGCAATTACCAACACAAACCTTGCTAAGAATACTGAGAAGTTATCTTCCGGTTACAGAGTAAACCGTGCAGCAGATGATGCAGCTGGTCTTTCTATTTCTGAGAAGATGCGTGGTCAGATTCGTGGTTTGAATCAGGCTTCTACAAATGCACAGGATGGTACTTCTCTGATTCAGACAGCTGAGGGTGCTCTTGCTGAGATTCATGCTGTAATCCAGAGAATGCGTGAGTTAACTGTTCAGGCATCTAACGATACTTATGTAACAGCTGACCGTGAAGCTATCGCTCTTGAGGTTCGTGCTCTTACATCTGAGATTGATCGTATCTCTTCTCAGACAGAGTTCAACACAATGAAGCTTCTGTCTGGTGGATTTTCAGGTAAGGTACTTCAGGTTGGTGCTAATGCAGGACAGCTGATTACTTTCGGTATCAGTGCTATGAGTTCTTCAGCATTGCTGCTAGGAGATGAGGAGGTAGCTCAGACTATTTCTGGTAGCGTTACCGGTACTGCTATTACAGGTGTTATCTCCATTATCAATGACGCTCTGACTCATGTATCCTTACAGCGTTCTACATTGGGTGCTATCCAGAACAGATTAGAGCACACAATCGCTAATGCAGATAACACAGCAGAGAATCTGCAGTCTGCAGAGAGTCGTATCCGTGACCTTGATATGGCTGACGAGATGGTTCAGTACTCCAAGAGCTCCATCCTTCAGCAGGCAGGTCAGTCTATGCTGGCTCAGGCAAATCAGGCTACACAGGGTGTTCTGGCATTACTTGGCTAATCAGGATATATATAAAAGTATCTTGCATTACTTATGTAATGGTTGTATTACCAAACAAATGTATATGGGGTCTTCCGTTATGGTTGACCCCATATTTTTTTACTAAATAGGGAGTAGTTCCGTGTTTCTCATTTAGGAAAATAGTATAATTATGCAATTAAAGTACGTCAGGCAGTATTTTTATATGGAATCATGCCGGCGGGAAATAGAGGGATTATGGCAGAATTAAAAGAACAAATTCAGCAGATTGAGCAGCAGATTGAAACGGTATCTGAACTGTTTTATCAACAAAAAAATGCAGAAGGTTACAGTCAGCTGGAGAGTATCATTGTAAATGTGGCAAAGGTAGTTGAGACAGTATATACGGCAAATCCGGATGATGCGGCAGTGATGGAAAAGATTAATAAATTGACTTCTGTGTTACAGGAAACGATGGAGTCTATGGAAGATAAAGACACTATTCTGTTGGCAGATATGTTGAAATATGAGCTACCAGAAGTATTGCAGTCATTATTATAATCAGGTGAATATATGAATTATCGGGAAAAAAATATAGAACTTTTGCAGCAATACAGACCATTATTTTTGGAACGCTATACACAATGGGAAGAGCAGGAAATAGAACCTGTGAATCCCTGTGATAATGTGTATGTTACAGAGGCAAAGGATGGGCAGACTGTATTGCATGTGGTGCGGGACGGTAAAGACCATCGTCTGAATAGTCCCTATCGTCCGCTGGCGGAGGCGAAACGATGGACAGAGCAATTTAATTACAAAAATATACATACGAATGTTGTTTTATTCGGCATGGGGAATTGTCTGTTTGTGAAAGAAATGCTGGATAGACTGCGGGAAGATGCGACTTTGGCACTTTACGAGCCATCCATGGATATATGGCAATGGGCAATGGAATCTATAGATTTATCCAAAGTCATTCAGGATGAGAGAGTGCACTTGATAGTAGAGGATTTGAACAGGGATTCTTTGGGAGAATATCTCAAAAATAAGTGTCATTGGACCAGCATTGGCTCACAAATCACCTGCCACCATACAGGGTATGATACATTATTTGCGCATTCTTATCGTGATGTGTTGGCAGATGTACAGAGTCAGATGAATCTGGCGGTAGTCAACCGGGATACGCAGGCACACTTTTCCCATCATTATGTATTAAATTCCATTCAGAATCTGGAATACATATTTGAAGCAGGGATTATTTCCGATTATTTAAAAGATATTCCACTGGATATACCGTTTATCATTGTCTCAGCAGGACCGTCGCTGGACAAGAATATCGATTTATTGAAAGAGGCAAAAGGACATAGTTTCATTATGGCAACGGATACGGCGGTCCGTTTTCTGCTCCAACACGATATCATGCCGGATGCAATGGTGACAATCGATGCCAAAAAACCGGAAAGCTATATCAGTGATGAACGGGTGAAAGACGTACCGTTATTTTGCTGTCAGGAATCCAATCACAAAATATTACACTTTCACACAGGAAAGAAGATATGGTTTAAGGGTGGTGGCTTTCTGGGGAATCTATTTGAACAGCATTCCAAAACCTTTCCTCCATATAATGTGGGTGGATCTGTGGCTACGGCAGCGTTCCTGATTGGGGCTGCGTTCGAATTTAAAAATATTATTCTTATCGGGCAGGATCTCGCTTATTCCGGAGATGTCACCCATGCGGGTGGAACTGTTTCCAAAATCCTCAATGAGGAACATGGTCTCAAAATGATTGAGGGAATTGACGGAAATCCTGTGAAGAGCAGATATGATTGGCTTATATACTTAAGCTGGTTTGAAAGCTCGATCAAGGAATTGGAAAAGTTGGATAAAGAGATTCGTGTGATTGATGCTACAGAGGGCGGTGCTAAAATTCATGGCTCTACCATTATGACATTGCGGGAGGTTCTGGATGAATGCTGTGATTTTTCAAAAGAGATAGATATAAAAGGTATTTTAGAAAACAAAG
Source organism: Lachnospiraceae bacterium (assembly GCA_022510685.1). Classification (GTDB taxonomy): domain Bacteria; phylum Bacillota; class Clostridia; order Lachnospirales; family Lachnospiraceae; genus Butyribacter. The sequence continues at coordinate 53,597 of JAFLTA010000012.1, forward strand.
AGCCGGTTTTTGACGAGCAGCAGAGGCAGGAGGTCATGCAATATCTCGAGAATTGCTATGAGGATATGCAGGAACTGCCGCCGATGGCAGAAGATGCTGTTGCGGTGTGCGATAAGGCATTAAAGATTGTGGATAGTGCTGCTGTCGATTCTAAAAGTCAAAGGAAAAAGCAGGGGTATATAGACCGGATTATGAATTATAATGCGTTGATAGAAAAATCAAAATGCTATGAGTTGATTGATGTCTACATTTCCGATGTGGCATCGGCAGTGCTGCGGGGGGTTTATCAGGTGACAGATGACCCGAATAAGGATGAATTGGAATTATTACACAGTGCCAAAGCAATTTATACAGCAGCGGGAAGTTCTGCGGATGAATTATTGCCTGATTATGAGAAAATGCTGGGACTGCTAAAGAATTCTTTTTAGAATTTCCAAATATAGGTAAATTTTCAAAAAAATGACACACATAAGTTAAGTAATATGTTATAATATCCGATATACAATGCGAGAGATTTATGTGGCGACAGCTTTTAATCTGCTGAGGATTCTTTGACAGCAAACAAAATATATGTTGTCGCATAAGTTTTTAGCAAGGATGTTAAGAATATTCACAAGGAGGTAACAAAATGAGAGTATGGAAAAAAGTTTTAAGCGGTGTAAGTGTGGGTATATGCTCACTGGCACTGGCAGCTATCGTCGGAGGTGCTAGTGTTGATGCTGCAAGCCTTGCAGTATCTGCGTTTACTGTGGACTATGATAAGCAGCAGTTGACAATTAAGGATACTACACAGAAAGAGTTTTATGTATCTATTCCGACAGTGACGACAAAGGTAGATAAGACGACACAAGAGACAGTTACTACTGTAACAGCAAAGGCATGGGATATCTATGATGCACCGGCAGGAATAGCGATTGTAGATTTGTCTTTTATCAAGCCGGCAAAAGAAGCCTACATTATGATTAAGGGTAGTGGTCCTGACACTGCTGCTAAGGTTGTATCTAAGGAAGATCCGGTAATGATTCACTTTGAGCCATCTGCTACAGGTGTGAAGCCGGTATATGATGCAGTAAATGATACAGTATCATTTACAGATGCTAAAAAGAATCCGATTGAAGGTAAGAAGTTCCAGTTCCGCTCAGAGTATGGTACATGGGCAGATTATGGTGCTACTGTATCATTGAAGGAGCATGCACAGCAGGGAACTACTGTATACTTCAGAGAGAAGTATGAAGATGCTACGACGAAACAGGCTAAGGCATTTTCTGCTGCACTTAATCCTGCATCTGTAGTTGGCGGCTATACCACTTTTGCAGCATCTCATTTTGCAGGTGCTGAGGCCAAGATTAAGATTACTAAGTTGGCAAACGGACCGTCCGTTAAAGTGGATTATGTAAATAAGACATTCACTGTGCCGATTGGTTCTGAGTATCGTTTTAATTATGCAACATCCTGGAAAGCAGTAGCAACAGATGAGACAGGTAAGAAACCGGTTCCGGTACAATTGTCAGAGATTGCTGCTAAGACTGGTGCTGTTGATGCAGGTATTCTTGAGGCACGTGTAGCAGCAGATACAGTGAAAAACAAAGCTGCTTCTAGGTTTACTCAGGCAAAATTTAATGCGGTAGTTCATCCTAACGCAGGTACTGTAGCTAGTGGAAAAATTACTGCACTTACTGATACAACAGCAGTGAAGACAGATGTACAGAATGTAGCTGTTGGTGCAACTGCAGCTACTCAGGAATTATGCTTTGCATATGACTATAATGAAAAAACAGGTGCGTATACTAATCTTGTAGCAACAAATCTCAGCACAGAAAAGTCATTCCAAATTGTCGTATCAGATGATTATGTAAAACTTGCGGATGTAGCAAGCCTTAATAGTGCAAAGGTTATAGCAACAGTTAAAGCAGCGGCTTCATTAGAAAAACCGACTGTGACTAAAATTGCTGTGAAGAATGTTTCAGGAAAGTATATCTATGTAAGATATATGGCAGATGCTAAGAAACAGGTTTGGTCTTCTGATTATAAGTCTGCAGGTAAGGCAGACCTGCCGAATGTAAAGTAATCATTACAAATTGAATTAAGGAGTGAGGAGTGGCTCCCGTGGGAGTTGCTCCTTACTTTTTTGTGAGGAAGAAAATGAAGAGATTAAAATATGTGATTGTGGCTATGGCTATGGCAGTACTTATATTGTTTACAGGCTGTAGCGGAGATAAACAGAAACAAACAAAAGAGAAATCATCAGAGGATAAGAACGCGGAAAGCATACGGGTTGAAGGTAGTTATGATGATGAATTAGAGGAAATTGTCGGGGACAGTTTTTTTTATCGTATTGAAGATGGGATTGCCGTGTTGAGCGGAATATATCAGTATCGTGAGAGTGAAGAGATTCCGGATATCCTTCAGTACGAGGGGAAAGACTACCCCATTGAAAAAATCGGGGAAAATGCTTTTCAGGACGATTCCGTGCTTCGTCTGATAACATTGCCGGAAGGGATGAAGGAGATTGGCTCCAATGCTTTTTACGACTGTGATAATATTGAGGAGATTGTTATCCCGGATTCAGTGAAAAAGTATGGGGATGGGATTTTTTTTAATTGTGAACGGCTACAGAAAGCAGTATTGGGAAATGGACTGGAGGGGATTCCTGATGAGATGTTCTCTAACTGTTACGCATTGACAGAGGTGGAATATCCGCAGGGGATAAAGTATATCGGAAAAGAGGCTTTATGGGCATGTGAGAGTTTGAAATCGTTCACGATTTCCGGGGATATAGTTACAGTGGGAGACAGAGCATTTTATGCCAGTGCCATTGAGACTATGGATATAAAAGCGGAATCACTGAAGATTTCGGATGATATCTTTGAAGGTATGGATAAGCTGCAGGAACTGACAGTGCCGACAGAGTACGAGAAAGATTATAAAGCTCTGGAGAATCTGTCTCAGGTCAGCATAAACGGGCAGAAACAGGAAGAGTGATTTTGTTCGTGGCATTATGTCGGCAGGGGACGAAATCGGTTTAGGAATCAGATTTTTGCTTGCAGTAATCGTCCCCCTGTTTTGCACCTGCCTTGTACCAGAATTGTGCCATGGTTTCGTTTTGCCGGGAGCTGTATATATCTGCCAGTTGGCGGATAGCATCGATATGATTTTGCTCCGCAGCAAGACGAAGCCATTTAACAGCAGTTTCCACGTTATTTTCCACTCCATCGCCAAGCCAGTATTTCATGCCCAGAATATATTGTGCAGATGGGAAATCACGGTTCGCCAGGTCTGTGTATATCTTAATGGACTCTTCTTTTCGATTGGGGATTTTATTATCTTGAGAGTCATATATCTTACACATTTCAAAAAATGCTCTGTAATGTCCGTTTTTGGCAGAATGCTGATACCAGACAAGTGCCTCGGGATAATCGGTATGTGAAGTGTTTGGCTCCGCATAGTAATCCCCCATTTCACATTGGCTTGCAGGTTCGTCCCGCAAGGCTTTTTTTAGTGTCTGCCGCGTGCGGATATTCATTTGTTTGAAATACTTGGCTTGCTCCTGGTTTTTGGGCAGGGGTCTATAGGTATCGGTAGTTTTTGTCTCTTTTACAGGACTTGGCTTTTTTTTGTCATTTTGCGGTGCTTTTTCGTTCCGCGGAGATACACGGTCATGATTCCTGTTATTTCGGGGGCGTGGTCTGGTATGTGGCTCAGAATCATCAGATGCAGAATATTCTTTTGCAGCGTTAGTCTCGGAAACCTTGTCCGTTTGCTCGGTGTGTACCTTGTTCTGTTGCTGTGATATATGGCTTATAGGATTCTGAGCTTTTTGTATTTCGCTTTTCTCATGAAATAATGCCTGCTCTTCCGGCGAAACATCCCATGTCCGCTCCACTTCCATAGAAAAATTCCAGTCAAACAAAAACATTAAGCTCTCTAACAGGATGACGGCATCTTTTTCGGAGAGTTTCTTTGCGAGAGTGCGCAGAGAAGTTTCCAAAAAGACCCGCTTACTCCAATCCGGTTTATTCCGTTGGGCAAAGAAGTCCATAAATAATTCATTTTTGCCGGCAGTCTGAATTAGTATTAGTTCGTCTGTTTCGGCAGGATATGTGGATTGAAATAAATCCTCTAATTTCTGAGTATCTTTTAACAGAGAAAGATCCCCGTTCATCAGTTTGTTGAGATGGTGCAGCAGGTTATGGGGATAAGTGGTCTCCAGTTTCACATATGTTTTTGTTTCGTTTTCTCTATTCATAGTTTATACCTTTCTAATTCTTTCAAAATCGGTGTTTTTTGTGCATGACAACTCTCGTATTATGCGTTTAGTATATCATTTTTTTTCCGCAAAGTATATGAAAAAAATGGCAAGTTTTTTAGCAGGATGGCGCAAGGCTAAACAGGATTTAGATTAGCGTCATTCCGTTAGGGAGAGTGTATGTTATGTTGACTTTGTCACACTATTGCCGTACTATATGATTAGTATTGATGCAGGATGAAGAAACAGAGTGAAAATGACGATATTATAGTATAAAGTGTTTTAGATGAGAAATGTTTTTAAAACTTATTATATTAATTAAGGAATCACGGGGGTTGGAATAGGAGAAGATTATGGTTATTACACATAATATTTCAGCGGAAAATATATCGAGAAATTTAAGTTTTGCTGATTCAGCAAAAGCGAAAGCAGCGGAACGGTTAAATACGGGGTACCGCGTGAATCGTGCAGCAGATGATTCTGCCGGTCTCACTGTTTCAGAGGGGATGCGTGCTCAGATTCGTGGTTTGAATCAAGCTTCTACTAATATTCATGATGGAATTTCCCTTACGAATACGGCAGACGGTGCTATTCAGGAAATTCATGCCATTTTGCAGAGAGAGCGGGAATTGATGGTGCAGGCAGCTAACGACACATACTGCGACGATGACCGGCAGGCTATGCAAGACGAGCTGATAGCATTAAATAGTGAGTTGGACCGTATGTTTGAGCAGGCAGAGTTTAATACGATTAAAATTTTTCAGGGTAAGGAGACTCTGATTGATGGACCGAATGTCGATGTGGAAACGACAACAAAACCGGATATTGAGAAAAAGAGAGAGTCCAGCAAGACAACGGTTATCTGGATTTCCAAAGAGGACATTGAACAGAATGGCGAGCCTCAGGATGAGATAGACAATGTTACTATTGTGGAAAAGAGCTATAGTTCTTCCTATAGCGAGACGGAGAAACCGCTCCCTAATGAGGAAGACCCTCTGCATCCATTATATCAACATACGGATGTGTATGAATGTACTACCGTGACTACGACTACAGAGAGGGAGAACTCTACCACCTATGAAAAAATGGATGCAAACCCGCAATATACGTCATTACAGGACCCGGGAAATATGGTGGGAAAAAACGGATACATTAATGTAAAAAATGTTGAGGGGGATTTAGCTTTGTCCTGTGCAATGTCACAGTTGGGAATTTCCATTGACGGTGAATATTCGCAAGTAGATTTGTATAACAGCAGTATACCCAAAAGCACTGTAGTGAGCGATGACGGCAGCGTTGCTACGACGACTTTTTCCATTGCGAAATATGGAATTGAGCTGGATCAGATTATTGAATTGACAGATGGCGGGAAATCCTATACGATATCTTATGCTTTGAGGAATACAGACTCTAATGAGCATGATATCAAAGTTCGTTTGGCATTTGATGTCATGAATCTGGATCGTGAACACGCTGCAAGCACGCAGGACGGTAAGGCTGCTATGCCATATGAGTTGGAGAATGAGGATGCAGTGATACCGGTGTCTGCACAAGGAGTTACAGATGCTTGTTTTACTCAAATCAATGATTTATATGGTGTCTTGGATAAATCAAATGTAAAAATGGATAAGACCGGTATCACACATACCGGAGCAGGATTTTGGTGGGAGGCTTCGGCAAATGCCGGTTCAGCCATCAATTTAGGCTCTGTAAAATACGGTCCTATTGAGTTGAAAAAAGTTCCCTATGAAATGAAAGTAGAATCGAAAGACAATATAATCATTTCGGAGGAAACCACCAAGACAACTACAGAGAAGGTATATAAGCCGAAGTATTTGGATATCCAGGCAGGAGCTAACGCTTTTCAATTGGTGCCAATACGCACATGGAACCTGTCTGCAGAAAACTTAAAATGTCGCGTGCCTACGGAATTATCTGCGTATAATGCCCAGGATTCTCTGGTGCATTTGGATCGTGTGATTGATAAGATTACATCCATACGTGTTTATTACGGAGCCATGACAAATCGAATGGAGCATGCATACTTAAATGCAGATAATACTGCAGAAAATTTGACATCTTCGGAATCGAGAATTCGCGATGCGGACCTGGCAGACGAAATGGTTGTCTACAGTAAAAATGCTATTGTTCAACAAGCGGGACAGTCCATGTTGGCACAGGCAAACCGGAATGCTCAGGGAATCGTTGCTCTGTTGCAGTAGTAAAGATTTGAGAGGAGAGATATGAAATGAAACATAAAAGAGCACTGGCAATCGCACTAAGTTTTTGTTTATTCGGAACGGCACTGCCGTATAACAGCAACCGTACAGAGGCAGCGGCTGTTAAATTAAAGAAGATAAAGCTGGATCAGAGTTTTCGTGTCATAAAAAAAGGTGGCAAAGTGAAACTCAAAGCGACATTTACACCGAAAAAAGCAAAGACAAAAGTGACATGGAAGAGCAGTAATAAAAAGATTGCCACAGTTTCAAAGTCCGGTGTTGTCAAGGGCAAGAAAAAGGGAAAGGTAACCATTACTGCCAAAGCAAAAGGGAAAAAGGCAACCTGTAAAATTCAAGTGGGTGTACCGGTAAAGAAAATTACAGTGTCTAAGAAGACGCTTTCGCTGAAAGTAGGTCAGTCTGTCAATGCGGGTGCTGCAGTACAACCCAAAAACGCCAGTGTAAAGAAGATAACGTATTCTACCAGCAATAAAAAGGTGGCAACAGTCAATAAGAGCGGAAAGATTAGTGCCGTTGCTGTGGGAAAAGCAACTATTAATCTGGTAAGTGGAGATGGAAATGGAATCAAGCAGGCAATCGTTGTAAATGTCACTGCAACAGGCGGAAGCGGCTCTAAAGCGACCAGTTCACCATCTCAACCGGGGAATAACGGTAGCACAACTCCAACACCGACACCGTCTGGCGATGATAAGGAGGAGACGTCGTCAACTCCAACGGCTCCCCCGGATGAAGGGGAGCCTTCCGGCAATCCTTCGGGTCCGGAAACAGATTCTCCGACACCAACACCGACACTAAAGCCAACTCCAAAACCGAATCCGGAGAAAGTTGTTGATATCACGGATGAAGATGAGTTTGAATGGGCATTTGACGATGATTTAAAGGAATTGCACTTCACGACAGAGGAGGAAGTGGAGCTCACTATTCCGGAAGGAGATTATCCATATACAGATGTGTATATAGATGCACCAAACGCGGATATATTGGTCGAAGGTAATATCCATAAATTATATTTGGAAAATAAAAACTCCGTAGATGATTATTATCCTACGGTTCGTACTTGCAAAAAACTTTCTGTGGAAAACAGTGCCAAATTCCGTTTGATTGTTATGAGCGGAGGTGAGTTGTCAGATGTGACGTCAAAGACAACGACAGTCTGTCCGGATATTTACGGGCTGGGAATGATTCGGCAGAAAATTTCAGAGCCGGGTCAGGAAACTTTAGTGCCTGCATTAGCAACCAATGAGGAATTGAGGCAGACTAATGTGGATGTATCAGGTCAGGTATTGTCAGCAGTATCCGGGGATGCTGTGAAAGGTGCAACAGTACTCATCATGCCTTATTCCGGAGACTATCAGGCGGGGGACATTCTTACCGAAGCTCAGATAAAAGCGATTGGGAATGATAAAAATAACGATGCTGTACTTACAGAGACGGATAAGGATGGCATTTTTGAGGAACCTTTCATGCTGCAGGGAAATTATTTTGTAGCAGTCTGTGCTAGCGGATTTCAGGCAGTTACAGGATTCTTTAGTATCACCAGTCAGTATGGAGGTTACTATGTGGCAGATACTCTGAAACTGCTTCCTGATGGTAATGCGAGTAGCAAGGGAACGGTCCAGGGAACTGTGATATGGGATACCACGAAGGGGCCAGCAGCAGGAGTGTCGGTTTCCCTGCGCCGTGGATTAAATAACATAGCAGGTGCAGAGATTGACTCTGTTACAGCGGATGCTTCCGGGGGCTATAAGTTTGATAATGTTTCCTATGGCACGTATACCCTTGTGATTTCGTCCGGTAATGAGACGGATGGCTGTGTTATGTCATGGGAAAATGTCGTGGTGGCAGACACGAAGCAAACTGTGAATTTGTATGCCGACAAGTCAATGAAGGAAGGTCAGTGGCGTTTTGTGGCGTCGTGGTTGGGTGCAATACAGGATGCGAATCTGCACATGACCGGTCCCGGAGTGTCGGGAACGGATTACCATGTATGGAGTGGAGATACGGCAATTTACGAAGATGGCAGCCTCAGCATGGAAGCCAATTCCAAAACGGAGTCAGTGTCTCAGATGGAAGCTGTGACATTGTATCAACAGGGTGAGGGAGAATATGCAGTAACCGTCTGTGCAATTAATGCAAAGAACAGTGAAACCGCTCTTTCACAGTCTGGTATGCAGGTAAAGGCATATCAGGGCGGTGTCTTGGCAGCAGTGTATCATGTGCCTCTGCAAGAGGGAAATGTATGGAATGTGATTACCTATGACAGTACAGATGGCTCTTTTGTGAACCCGGGTGAGCTGAGTGAGGAAGAGAGTGAGGAAGATTACTTTTTTGGTTATGATAAAAGCTTCCGTGGTGAACTTGTAGATATGTTGTCGGATTGTGAGCAGTACCGCACTCTCTTGGCAGGTGGATATGATTATGTAGAAGGAAAAATCACACATCTGCAAGATATTATAAAGAGTCTCAAAGATGAAGAAAAGTATAGTGATGCCTACGACGCTGAAATCATATGGTTCGAGGATATGCAGGGAGAGTTTTTTGTAGATATCACTGGTGCAAATGTCGATGAGATGATTTATCAATGGAACGATAATGACATTATCGTTTATACAGATAAACAGGGTGTTTTGCTGTATGACTTGGATGTGGACTTTGGGGATGCTGTCGTAAAGGCAGATGAGAACCTGTGTGCAAAGGGTGCCAGAATGGCATATCAGGTTACTATGGGCAGTGGTCGGAGCAGAATCTTCCAGCTGTATGTAAAGACTGTCCTGGAGGCAATCAAGCCGATAGGAGCTAAGATTGGATATGATGATACACCTTTTTATTATGACGAATCCGTGCAGTCGGATTATGGCATCATTTATTTGTATGATGATTTCAATACAAATTATGTTAACCAGGCAGAGATAGATTTCGGAGAAACGGGCGCAGACATTAGGAAGGAGACTGATGAATCTGGCAATGAATTTATAGTAGTGACCGTGGGTGATGAGCAGAAGAAATGGTTATTGACACGTGCATATATGCCTAAATTTACCACCAACGACTCTAATTGTATTTATACGCATTATAAGGGTGACGACGAAATGACGGTGTATTGGAAAAGCTCCTTGCCGGAAACATGGGCATATTCCAACTATGTTTTAGCTGGATATAATATTGGGTGGAATGCTTTGACAGAACCAAAACCAACAGAGGAGCAAATTGAGGAAGGGGTGTATACAACAACTATCACCTGTAAAAAATCCGGAGAAGCAGACAGAACGATTACGGTGACCCATATCGTACCGAAGGAATATGTCACCATTGACACCATATCTGTATGGGATGAGGATGCAAAAGAATGGAAGAATGGTGAAATAGAACAGGTAGAAGGTAAAAACGCAATTACGATTACCTTCCCGTTAACGAAAGCACCGACTGATTGGACGAAAGTTACGATGAAAGTATCATTCGTTGACGATGAAGATGAAGAACTGCAATGGGTTAATCGGTGGATGACAAAAAATTATGAGGTGAAGAATACAGGCACTAATAATGAGGGAACGTTAAAACCGAACTTTTATGGCTATAGTCCGAATACCTATACATTGAAAGTTGGGTAGTGGATTTGTGATGATGTTTTGATAATACAAACAGACTTAACGCAATCCGGTGTGGGTAAATCATGGGTTTCCCACATCGGATTGTTTTTCTTTTCGGTGGCAGCGTCGATTGAAAGCAACGACGCTATTTCGCTCTAGCCGGGGACTAAACAGGGTTC
>JAFLTA010000013.1:0-20148 GCA_022510685.1 Lachnospiraceae bacterium
CCATACTCTCCGATTGCCTTGCATACGCGAATATCTTCTTCCTTTATGGCGATTGCCGCTTCTTTTAATTTCTGCTTTATTTCAGCTACGGGCAATTCCTTATTGGCTGTGCACACTTGCTCCATTCTGCCAAGCGCCCATGACAGGTTGACCGCCGTAGGTCTGGCAGAATTAAGATAATCCTTCTGTCTGCAAAATTCCCGATAGAATGTATCGTAATCCTGCGTGTCTATCCCTTTCGCCAGCAGATAGATGCCGAAAGCTGCCGCTACACCGATCGCAGGTGCGCCGCGCACTTTAAGCAGATAAATTGCGTCCCGGATTTCCTGCGCTGTATGTAAATTAATCAATTCGGTCAATATTGGTAATTTCGTCTGATCTAAAATCACCAGCGCATTGTTCTCATCGTCCAAAGCCACTGTCTCATATGACATGATATTTTTTTCCATCTACTCTTTTCCCTTTTCTTTTGACACTTCTCCGTTTTTCTTAAGCATATTAAAATATTTTCACTCTAATACAATCCTTTTTCAATCGTACCACTTTAGGGACATTTCTTTATAATTCTTCCCGACTATATTATATACATTATATTTTTACCTTACAATAGGAAAATTAACGTTGCCAGCCCATAAGTACAACTACGGCTATATTTCCTTTTTCAATACGTTTCTGACGTTTCCACTACCTTTAGGGGGTTAGCCGATTTGGCTAACCCCCTTCTTTTGGCGTAAAACAATATATGAGCGGGTAAGGCTACAGGATATTGATGTTATACTTATCCACCAGAAGTTTGATTTCCCGCTTCAATTTACTTTCCACTTTTTCGCAGTCTGTCTCCGCACATTGCCCGGAAACGGTAAGGTATACCGCATTCTGTCCCAGCTTGGAAACTCCTGTATAATAAGGACCGAATTCCATCCCTTCTATGCGTTCTTTCATCAACGGGAGCTCTTTCGCAAAAATTTCTTCCACTCTTTCCAGAGATTCTCCGTATCCTATCCCGATTTCACAGGCTACATAAGAACCCCTTTTCGTCATGTTAATCACATTGGTAACATTACTGTTGTTAATAATCTTAATATTTCCGCTTTTTACAATTTTGGTAGTCCTCATTCCTATCTCTAATACCGTTCCTCTCCAATCACCGATTGTCACAATGTCACCCACCTGAAATTCCCCGTCAAAGATGATAAACAATCCTGCCAAAATATCTGTGACCATATCTTTGGCACCAAGACCGATAACCAGTGACAATATTCCTGCAGAGGCAAGCAGCGTCTCCGTGTCTACGCCGAACTGTACCAGACAATAATATATTTCTGCTATGATACATATGTATTTCAGTGTATTCCCAAACAGCCTGCAAATGGTTTCACCCTTCGCTGTCAAAATACGCGATGCCAGATGCAGAATTATTTGCACGATTTCTACCATTGCCGAAACGATACAGATAATGATGATACAGGCAGTTACCGCAAAGATATTGATACCCTGCTCCCAGTTTCCGTTTACAATATAATAAAGTACGGAATTTTCTTTAAATATCCGTTCCCCGAAAAAATACACGGCGATAACACACAAATCCAAACACAGGATGAATGATTTCAACAATGCAAATGTTTTTCTCTCCGCTGTATTATTCTTCCATTTAGCCGCCAGATTATCCCATCTGCTGACTGTCACTTCCGTCTTTTTCGCACTGCCCTTCGGTACTGCCGTACTGACCTCCTGTTCGTCATCCCCGATGGGCGAAGCAGACATCACACCATTTCGATTATATTGAATCACCAAAAAAAGTTCGACGATGCAAAGGCACAAAAAGGCAGCCAGAGTAGAGGCAACCGCCACCGGCAGCCGGGAACTTTTTATCTCACTTTTAGGCACAACCGCGTAGATATAATAGTCCGCGGTTTCCAGGGAAGCTCCATAATAATTCACATGGTCTATCCTGATAGCTCCATTAAATTTATCTTTTTGCGCTTCTTCTTTTATTCCGTATTCTGCTGCCACTTCTCCGATATATTTTTCCTTCGGATAATAGGAAAAAGTACCGTCTGCCTTATTCACCGCAAACGCAAAGCCGCCGACACCAACGCTGACTTGCTCTAAAATCGAGGAAATATCCGTGTTTCCGGTTTTATTCTCCAATTCTTCCGGTCTTATTCCAATCTGCACAAACCCCACCGCCATGTTTTCATCATTCCTAAGGCTGACCCCTATATACTGCATATAGTCACCGAGAGCATCCACCTGCGCTTCCTGTACCACATATTCCCCGGTCTTTAGCAGGGAGGAAAATTCATAGGACGAATCCTCCGGGTCATCACTGATCTTAAAATTGTATTGTGGTGAATTCGGCGAGTTCGTGACACGTACCTTCCCATTCTCATCATACACATAAATATAGGTTATATCCAAAACATCACACAACTCAGCCAACTCTGTTCTCGTGATATGCCCCGGCATGGACTGAACAATATGCGCAACAATCCGACATTTATTTAAATATACATCGTCGTATTCCTCTTTTAGCGAAGATATCTCATCTTCATACTGCTCAATCGTCTTTTCCACATCCGATACGCAGTCATTACAGCTCACGGAATAGTTGGAATACATAAATAAGGTCTGCATATATAATGACATGACAAAAATACACACCATACCGGCAAGCGAAAGTAATCCAATCCTACACGCAATTTTGCGATTGTAAGTAAACGGACCGAGTCTGCCATATGTTTTGCCATCCACCGTATCCCCTGACAAAAATACAGTATATGCAATGATAATCGTTATGACAATCCACACTATAAGCATTATTGCAATTACCGTAATCCGACTGGAGGATACCAATTCCTCCTCACTCGATGCGCATATGATATATGCATCTTCCGCCTCTAAAACTACACCATACATCCTATCGTTGCCAACTGACATCCGGCATCTGCTGCCGTCCTTCAACTGTTCGACATCAATTCCCGCATTCAAGGAATCCTGACCTATCATATCGTCGTCCGGGTAATATAAAAAAGTATAGTCTTTCTTTGATACGGCAAAAGCAAAGCCGTTCAATCCCACATTAATTTTTTCCAGGATTGCTTTCCAGGAAGAAACACTTTGTTTTTTTGCTGCCAGACTGCCCGATGGTATTTCCAATACTACCATGCTGTCTTTGTCTATTTTGGCACCATAATAGCGATTCCTCGTTCCGTCAACCTCCACATTAAAAGCTTCTGTAACAGACTCCGTTTCAAAAGCTGCCAATAACTGTGCATATCGAGTATAGCTAAATTCCGCTTTTGTTTCTGAAGTTTGTATCAGAATTTTACCTTCACGATTTATCAAAAAAATATGCTCTACTTCCAACAGTTCGCCATATTCCCTCAGCAAGGGCAGGCTCCGGCATCCGTCAATCTCATTGCGAATCATATATGCAAGTATTTCTGCTTTCGCCTGATAAACAGCATCATAATTTCGGGTCACACTCTCCTCTGTATCATGGATTGACTGTAAATAGGGTTTTAATTTTTCTGTTTCCTGCAACATGTCATGATTCAAATTATTAACGGAGAGCTGCATCTGCATACAATACAAAAACAGCCCCAAAAAAATCAGCGTAGCCACTTCAATTACACAAACCAAACATTTTTTCTTGAAAGAATACATTTGCCACCTCACTCCCATTTATCAATCAGTATTTTCATGCTACCATCAGTGCATATGCCCTGCACGGCATCCTCGACAGAATTGGTCAATGCACTGTCCTTATTCGAGGCGACTCCATATAAATGTTCAGAAATATCAATGTCGACATAACTCTGTTCTTCCGTCTTATACTGCTGTAGTATACACTCATCTGTACTTACCGCATCTATGCTGCCTTCTTCCAGTGCCGCAATGAGTTCATCGTAGGATGCCATCTCACAAAATGTGACTCCTCCGCTATATTCTGCCACATGGAAACTGTCCTCCGTGTAATCTGTCACAATGCCCTGTTCAAATAATGCCGCTGTTATCTCCCGAGCCGTAGAGGAATTTTCCATCACCCCGATTTTCTTTCCAAGGAGTTGTTTTACATCATCGATCATGGATGAATTTTCCACCATAATCACTGTGCTATCAATATAATATGGAGAAGATATATCAAATCTCTCCTGACGCTCCGGAGTGATTGTATAACAGGCGATAAGGCAATCAATTTCTCCGTTTTCTAATTTTTGTTCCCTGTCATATGGATCGACGGGAACAAATTCCACCTTATTAAACCCCAGCCTTTGTGCCAACTCCTGTGCCAAATCTATCTCCATACCATAATATTTTCCGGTGCTTTCATTGAAATAGCCGAAATTAATCACATCGGACCTTACTCCGACTCTCAATGCTTCTTGACCCGTATTGCCATCACAGCCGCATAGCATAATAACCGCAAGGCTCATAAAAAGAAGACATCGCATTAATTTTATGTACACTGTATTATACCTCCCATAAAATATTTTGATAGAGCAATCCGAAACAGCAGCGAAAGGTAAAACATTAGTATCTGATCACTTCTCCACTATAAGCCCTGTTATTCTTTTTGATAAGTTCCAGATATGTAAGAAAGCGTTTCCCTTGCAAAACCCTCCGCGCAGGAAACGGGAAGTTTCCTAAATTAAAATTAAGCAAAAAAGAGCCGGATTTCTCCGACTCTCTCAAAGTATACATCCGCAAATGTATACCGCAATTGGCGTTTATCACACTTCCCATCGTTGTCATTGCCAAGGTGTTGCCACATTGTGAATACTGTTCTTGCCTGCCTTATTCAGCTTCGTCTCTACCCATTCCCTGAACTTATTTTCCAAAATCTTTTCATCGTATGGCTGCAATTCCTCAAAAAGATATGCCTGATATCCATATTTAGATGGCAGCTCTTCCAAATGTACTATAGCTCCATATGCCATCATTTCACCTTTTGCAAATGTATATTGCTTGCCAACTTCAAACTTTTCCTTGTGAATAATAGTACCGTCTCCCAGGTAATCATGTTCATTGGAAATACAGAGAATCTTTCGTTTGGATTGGTTAAAAACATTAATTTTTCTTGTCTGCATTTTCGTATATTCACCTCTTTATTTTTTAGCACTGCTAATCCTTCCCAGTCCTTTGCAAATACTGGTATTTCTCAAAGTACAGCGTGAGTTTTTGCTGTTGTTTCCATCAAAACACAGCAATTATATCATAAATACAGCGCGCATTCAATGAAACTTCGCAAAACAACAGAAATTTCCATTTTCGCATCCGGGGCTGCTTCCGCAAACAAAATGAATGGACAGCATACAGAAAAAATTGACAGCTAAAAACGCAACATTTATAATTAGTATATTGGGAAATACATTATTTTAGTATAGCGCTGTGATACCATTTTATAGATTTAGTAGGAGAATTAACATACCATGAAGGAATCCTTGGCGGTGTTCAGAAAGAGAATCGTGTGGTGCTGTGCGTCAATAGTGATAATATTGGCACTGATTGTGATGCAGATGTTTTGGACGCGGAGAGGCTATCGGACGAATTATGGGCTACAAAGTTACACGAATATCGAGAATGACTGGACCTATGAGGATGGCAGCCCGGCAGATTTTTCTTCCTTAGAACACGACGATGGCGAGGTCGCAGTCTACTATCTGATTCCGGAGATGGAGGAGACGACTACTTTACTTTACCGCACTCACAATTCATACACGAAAATTTTTCTCGAGGACGAGCTGATTTACGAGACGGACAATACCTATTCCGGCAAGTCTCCGGGAAGCCGCTGGAATATCGTGACGCTGCAGCCCGAACATGCAGGACTTACACTACAGATGCAGATGACGGCTGCATACAATGGGGATGCACCCGATATTGATAATGTATTCTGGGGAGACAGCTCCACTATCATTCTGTCACTCATGCAGCAGAAGTTGTGGGGCGCCCTGAGCTGCTTCGCTATCTGCCTGCTGGGAATCGTCATGATCGTCCTGGACCTTGCCTTGAATTACAGGCGAAAGAATTACGGAATCTGCTATCTCGGTATTTTTTCATTGTGTATTGGCGGATGGAGTTTAATCGAGACGAATGTGCTGCAGTTTCTGGTGGGCGATACCCAGATACTGCAGTCTATCGATAATCTGCTTTTGATTTTTATGGTGATGCCATTGCTTTTATTTACTGACTGGTTATATGACATTCTGAAATATAAAGCAGTAAGGGTGTTTTGTGTATTACATATCATATACCTTGTGTCTTGTATCATACTTCCCTTGGCGGGAGTGACGGATTGGCATGGACTTCTGCCTGTGGGACGGGTATTTATCGGTATCTTTGCCGTGGGATTTATCGCCATGTCGGTATGGAGCAATCGATTCCTGTTCGTCAGAGGGAAAACACGGTCTGCGGAAGCCGTTCTCCAGTTGTCGGGAATCGTTGCATTAGGCGGCTCTGCGGTGATTTCGCTGTTGCGTTTTTTCACAAACGGCACAATGGATAGGGCATTGACACTGCGTTTCGGTTTGTTGATTTTTATCCTCTGTTTTGCTGCCGGCAGCCTTTTCCAATCCTATAAGCTGATTGCTCAGGGTCTGGAGTATGACACGGTTCAAAAAATTGCCTACTCTGACGCACTGACACAACTGGGTAACCGGGCGGCTTATCTGAAGAGGCTGGAGGAATGTGTGAAGGAACATGTGCAGAGCCTGGGAATCGTATACCTGGATGTCAACAACTTAAAAAAGGTGAATGATGTACACGGGCATGAACAGGGCGACATACTGATACAGACGGCATCCAAGGTCATCGAAGACAGCTTTGGAACTTTCGGCAAAGCTTATCGAATCGGCGGCGATGAATTCTGTGTACTAATCGAAACCAATGCAGCGGAAGTGTATGAGCAGGCGGCAAATATATTTCGGGAAAAAATAGAATCTGTAAACCAAAGTGATAACTATATTTTCACACTGCAAATCGCTCATGGCTTTACCTGCTGCGAGGCTGACTCCATGAAGACGGTAGAAGATGCAGTCAAGACTGCGGACGAAAAGATGTATTATAATAAGGTAGAGTTAAAGAAGCAAAGTTGACAAGAGCACGCTATAAGCGTATCAAGTAATGCCACTTGGAAATAGAGGAAAGGAAAACCTGAATGGGAGCTAAAAACAAAAAGAAGCATATTGCATTCCCGGTAGCCTTAATCGTCAGTCTCCTGCTGATTCTAACGATTGGTGGCTCCTATTTTAAACGCTACTTAGAGCGACAGATTTATGAGGAACGCACAAACCAGCTGGACGAGATTACGTCTCAGGTAAATGTAAATCTCAATAACTCATTGAACACTCACTGGGACTATCTCACTTTTGCTATCAATATGTTGGAGAAACATAAACCGGACACGATACAGGAAGCATCTACATACATCGGAACGCTGGAAAATATTCTGGAAACCGAAAGCAACAGTTCCAGACTGGTCCTGTTGGACAACGAGGGTAACTGTTATGATACCAGCGGAAACCGCGGTGTCTGGTCCGATGTCAGCACGCTCACCGGCGACGAAAACCGATATGCCTTTATCTCTGACAGCCATATCTATCAAGGCAGCTACTGGAGTTTCGTGCAAAAACTGAATACCCCGATATCCATTAAGGATACCGATATCCTCTTTACCCATATGGTACTGTTTAAGGATATGCGGGCACTGACGAGTTACTATGACAGCGCCGCCTATGCCGGTCATAATGAGACTTATATTCTCAAGAGCAACGGTACCAGGATGAGCGAGGACCTCTTTCAAGCCAGAATGATCCAATCCTATAATGTACTGAACGCTCTGGAAAAGATGGAGGGACAAGAATACTCTGATATTCGCGATGCCTTGACAAAGACGGATACACTCAGCAGCAAGTTTACCCACAAAGGCACAGAATATTACTACTGCATCACATCCCTGGACTCCTATGATGCTCTGCTGCTGTTCATCATTCCTGCCCAGTTCGTGGCTACCGAGACCGTGAAGATGGTAAATACGGTGATTCGGACACTACTGGTACTGGCATCGATACTGCTAATCCTGCTGGTTTTGGCGGTCACTGCCATACTCCGACAGCAAAACAGTGTCAATATGGCACTTCAGGAACAGAACAACCGAATGCGACAGGAGGAATTAAATGCCAGACTGAAGGAGTCTAACATCTTACTCGCCGATTCCAAAAAAGCCGTGGAACAATCTCTACAAACTGCGGAGAATGCAAACCGTGCCAAAAGTTCTTTTCTCTCCAGTATGTCCCATGAGATTCGAACTCCAATCAATGCGGTGCTTGGCATGAATGAGATGATTCTTCGAGAATGCACAGATGAGTCTATTCTCTCCTATGCGGCAAATATCCAGAGTTCCGGAAAAACACTTTTATCACTGATTAATGACATTCTGGATATGTCAAAAATCGAATCCGGCAAGATGGAAATCGTACCGGTAGAGTACGAGACGGCAGACATCATTTTGGATCTGTGGAATGGTATCTATCTGCGTGCCCAGGAACATGGGCTGTCTGTGGACTTTGACATTAAGGAAACGATACCACGAACACTTTTTGGAGATGATGTGCGAATCAAACAGATTGTAACGAATCTGCTCACCAACGCAGTCAAGTACACTTCCAAAGGCGGCATAAAATTACATGCAGACTGCGAAAACCGCGAAGATGGTATGATAGATTTCGTCATATCCGTGAAAGATACCGGTATGGGAATCCGCGAAGAAGACATGGGAAAATTATTTGAAAGTTTCCAGAGGATTGATGAAGAAAAGAACCGAAATATCGAGGGGACCGGTCTTGGTATGAATATTGTCATGTCACTGCTCCAATTGATGGATGGTGAATTGAATGTGGAAAGCGAATATGAGAAAGGCTCCACGTTTACGGTCACGATACCGCAAAAGGTCATCTCCGATGAGGCAACCGGTGATTTTAAATCCATTATGGACAAACAGAGAGCCGGAACGATGAGACATCAGGGAATATTTGAAGCACCAGATGCCAATGTCCTCGTAGTGGATGATAACAGTATGAATCTTACCGTATTTTCGAAATTGTTGAAGCGTACCAAGATGCATATCGCTACAGCAGATTCCGGAAAAGAGTGTCTGGAACTCGTGAAGAAACAGTCCTTTGATCTCATTTTTATGGATCATATGATGCCGGACATGGACGGAATCGAGACACTGCATGAAATTCAGAAACTCTCTGATTTTCCCAATGAGAAAACACCTGTCATTGCCTTGACGGCAAATGCTCTTTCCGGAGCCAGAGAGTCCTATCTAAAGGAAGGCTTTGCAGACTTTTTATCAAAGCCGATTGACTCAAATCTCCTGGAGCAGATGGTGGTATCTCATTTGCCGGACGAGTTGGTACAGATTCCGGCGCCAACAGAAATCCCCTGGCAGCCGGCAACGGTAACATCTGACGAAGGGACGGGAACACTGGAGCACTTAGAAAAGAAAGGGATTTCTACAAAAGCCGGTCTACAGTACTGCGGCGGTGATGCGGAATTTTATCGCACGATGCTCAGCGATTTTGCGAAAAGCGCAGAGGGCAAGATAGCGGATATTCTGGATGCGTTCCGGAGTGAGGACTATAAGAATTACCAGATTATGGTACATGCGCTAAAGAGTACCTCAAAAACCATAGGTGCCAATATACTCTCTGAGACGGCAAAGGATATGGAAGATGCTGCCAAGCAGCAAGACACCACCTATATAAAAGAAAATCACGAAGCGCTCATGATGATGTATCAGGAAACTGTACAGAATCTTTTTGATGCCCTGACTATTGAGGAGTCTGTTTCATCAGAACAAAAAGAGACAACCGGCACGGATGTGGCGAAGGATGAGCTCTTAAAACAATTGTCAGACTTGAAGGAAAGTCTCGATACCTTTGAAGCAGACAAGGCAGAAACCCTGTTGACGGAAATGGATAAATGGGTATACCTGGGTTCATCCGTCAGTGAACTTTTGCATGATGTCAAACAGGATGTGAAAGACTTTGAGATGGGTGCGGCTGCTGAGAAAACAGAGGCACTGATGCTTTATATAAACAGCGGACAAATGGAAGGGCGAGAATCGACCGGACCAAGTACCGAATCGGAAGCCACGCCAGACTACAGCGGGTATTTACAATATGGAATTTCCATAGAAAACGGCTTATCCCTGGCTATCGATGATAGGGAGCTATATTTGGATCTGATTGACATGTTCTTAAATGCCCGTGAGAAACAAGATACCATGCAGCAATTCCTGAAAGATGAGGATATAAAGGATTATGCTACGGCGGTACATGGATTAAAGGGTGACGCCAGAACTGTGGGGGCAGATAAACTGGCAGATATCGCCTACGAGCACGAGATGAAAAGCAAAGCCGGGGAGCTGGAATACGTAAAAGCACATTGGGATGAGCTGATTACGGTGTGGAATCATACGTTGGAGGGTTTTCAGTTGTTTTATGGGGAATATCGTAAATAGGAGGATATTTTATTGAAAAGGAATACTATTTAACGAACAAAGGAGGTTTGCTATGAAAAACAAAAAGATGAGCACGACCTTAACAGTGGTTATCGCAATACTGACAACGGTATGTATGGCACTGTTATATGTATTTGCGCATAATCGCATGACATCTATGATGACGCAGTCGGAAATTGATAATCTACATACTCTGCTGAGTGCCCAGACAAACATCATCGAAGAATATATAGCGCATCAGGAGGATATCCTGACCGCATTCAGTCAGGCAAATGTGGTCCGGGATTTTTTGAAAGACCCGAAAGATAAGAAAAAAGGCAGATTGGCACAGAAATATACAGAAAAGTATTACGCTACTCTGGATAACTGGGAAGGGATTTATGTCGGAGAATGGAATACGCATGTCATTACCCATTCCAACCCGGATGTAGTGGGTATGACCACCAGGGAGGGGGAGCCACTGAAAGCTCTCCAGGATGCCATGATAGAAAGAAACGGATTGTATAATACCGGTATCATTGTATCTCCCGCTTCACAGAAATTGATTCTGTCCATGTATTGCCCGGTTTTTGATGATGATGGCACCACGATTATAGGATATGTAGGTGGCGGCCCTTTTGCGGACAGCTTAAAAGCATTATTAGATTCTGTGGGAACTCAGGACGCAGCATATTCTATGATAAACGCAGGTACGAATATGTATATTTTCGACCAGGATGAGTCTTTGATGGCGACTGAAATCGAGGATGAAATGCTGCTTTCCATTATCGAGTCGATTCACGAGGACGAGAGCGAGCAGACCGGATATAAAGAATATAACGATGAAGAGGCAGGGAAATCTATCGCCAGCTATCAATATATCCCGGAATACGATTGGGCACTGGTATCGTTCAACAGTGAAGATAACATTTACGCTGACGTGAAAAAGAATATGGTGGTTCTGGCATTCATCTGTACTTTTTTTGATATATTAATCGTATTGTTATCATGGATTTTTATCCGCTTCCATACCAGACCATTACACGATGTGGAATCCTCCATCACCCAGTTAAAAGAACTGAACTTGGAGAAGCAGCACAAACTGGATGGCTATATCAATTGCAAAAGCGAGATTGGACAGATTGCCACAGCCATTGATTCTCTTTACGACTCGCTGAAAGATATTATTTTTACGCTGAACCACTGCTCTGATTCGTTGTCACAGTCTGCAGTAAAAATGACCGATTCATCCCATGTGTTGATACAATGTGTGGAAGACAATTCCCATACCACAGAGCAATTCGCGCAGCACACGGAAACGATTAGCGATACCGTCGGCAGGGTAGACAACGAGATACAAGATGTCGCTAATGTGGTCTCTGAGGTAGAGGCAAAAATCCAGATGGGAACAGAGCGGAGCAATGATCTGAGTATAATGGTATCAAAAATGCGGGAAACTGTGGATTCCTCATTAAGGACGACGGATGAACGGATTGAAAAAAATAAAAAAGATATTGCAGAAGCCATGCGCTCGCTCCAGTCATTGACGCGGATTGACGAGATGGCAGCACAGATTCTGGAAATCACCAGTCAGACAAATCTCCTCTCCCTGAACGCCTCTATTGAAGCAGCAAGAGCCGGAGAAACCGGAAGGGGATTTGCGGTAGTGGCAAATGAAATCGGAAACCTTGCAAACACTTCTTCTTCCACAGTTGCTGAGATTCAGAATATCTGTAACGAAACACGGGATAATGTAGCAAATATACAATCTTGCTTTGACAATATTGTTTCCTTTTTACAGGATGATGTACAGACGCAATTCCAGAATTTTATGGCTGCAACGGATGAATACCATGATTCCATCGATGAAATACATACCATAATCAAGGATATTGAACAGTCGGCAAATGTATTTGTGGATGCGGTCGCTTCCATTAGGAATCAGATTGACGAAGTACAGAGCATGCCTGACGGTGCTGTTGTCAGCAAAGAAGATGTTATGGACAAGGCAGAGCAAATTGGAAAGACAACCGAAGAATTGTCGGATATTGCAAACGCCAATCAGGAAAATGCAGTTTCCATACAAAAAATTGTGGAGCGCTTTTCTTCCTATTAAACAATTAAAGAGGGCGGATACTCCGCCCTCTTTATGAAATATCCTGCCCTTAGCGACTCCTCCTAATATGCCGGGATAACGTCGGCATATAGATATTCATATTCTGTCTAAACCATCTCCATCCGTCTTTTGGAACTTTCCGGTTACAATATCATAGAGATACAATTTAATTTTATGTTACTTTTTCATGATAATTGTTACATAATTTTTAAAAATTATCTCTTTTCTACTACCATAGCTCGGGTTAGGTATTGCAATCTTAAGGGAATATATATAAAATAATCTTAGCGTGATGTGCCAATCTGAATCCTATTTAGGCACCTTACATTAGGAGGTATACAATGAAAAAAATACAAACCAAAATCTTGTTATTAGTCATACTGGCAACGCTTGGTGTGACCATTATCAACTGTGCAGAGAGTATCGTTGTCACTCAGTCATCTACTATGTCAACCATAGAAAATATCCTGGTAGAGACTATGGAACTAGCTGCTGCATCAGCACAGAATGCTATTTCTTCCTATACTGCGACAATTTCTGAAATAGCCTCAAATTCCATGCTTCCGGACGGAAAGATATCCTCTAAGGATAAGCAGGCGTTTCTGAATAAAAAGGCAAATGCCTATAATATGCGTTACGCCGGTCTTGCCAACGCGAAAGGCTATGATTCCTACCATAAAAAAGACATTTCTGACACCGTTTACTATAAAGAGGCAATGAAGGGACATACCTATATGACATCACCTTATGTAGACGGTGATGATTCCTACATTATCATTTCAGCACCGGTTCGAAATGGTGATAAAATTGTAGGTCTCGTTTATTTCCAATGTGACGCTACGATTCTTCAGTCCATTGTAAACGGTGTTAATATTGGCGAAAACGGAGAAGCCTATATCCTGGATAAAGAAGGCACTACTATCGCTTACGTGGATGATGAACTTTTACTGTCTGAGGAAAATGCTATCCGCAAAGCGGAGGAAAATCCGGACGATAAAGATTTACAGACTGTCGCTGCGATTGAGAAAAAAATGATTGCAGGAGAAAGCGGTCTCGTAGAATATTATTACGAAGACGATAACAGCAATAACGTTCAGGTATATGGACCTATTCCGGACACAGATGGCTGGAGTATCGCCATAAACCTCGATAAGGACGAATTTATGCGTCCCGCGTATACGGGAATCAACAAACAGGTGGCTATTTCTGCTGTGATAAGTTTTATTATTATATTAATTTCCGCCGTCATCTGCCGCTCTATATCCAAGCCTATCGTTAGCTGTGCCAACCGCTTACACGCCCTTTCCGAAGGTGACTTGCAGAGCGATGTTCCTACTGTGAAAACCAGAGATGAGGTACACATTTTAGCGGAGTCCATTTCACATCTGGTGGACAATTTCAGAACGATTGTAGATGAAATGGGCAGGGTGCTCGGCAGCATTTCCAATGGCGATCTGACCCAGAGCATTGCAAGTGATGACTATCCCGGAGATTTCCATAAGCTGCAGTTATACTTAATCACTATCAACGAAAAATTGAATGCTACCATGGGGGGCATCGTGGAGGCAGCGAACTATGTATCTGCCGGTTCAGAACAAGTTGCAACTGCCAGTGCGGAATTGTCCCAGGGCGCGGTATCACAGTCCGGTGCCGTACAACAGCTTTCTGCTACCATCGAAGATATGGATAGTGATGCAAAACAAACCGCACAGCTTTCTGCTCAGACCAAGGATGCGGTAAAAAACGCAGAGAGTGAACTGCAGGAAAGCAATAAACATATAGAAAGCTTAAATGAGGCAATGGAACTCATCACTACCTCATCGAACGAAATCAAAAAAATTATAGATACCATTGACAATATTGCATTCCAGACAAATATTCTCGCCTTGAATGCTTCTGTGGAGGCAGCACGTGCAGGCGAAGCCGGCAAAGGTTTTTCTGTCGTTGCAGAAGAAGTGAGTGCCCTTGCATCCAAATCCGATCAGGCGGCAAAGGCAACTATCGACTTAATTCAAAATTCTATTTCCGCAGTGGAGAGCGGAAGCGATATCGTCCAAAAAGTAACAAACTCTGTGGCAACTGCGGTTGAATTATCCGAGCAGGCAGTGTCACAGATGGATATTGTGGCGGCAGCGGTTGAGCGGCAGACATTCGCTATCGACCAAGTCAGTGAGGCTGCAGCGCAGATTTCCTATGTTGTGCAGACCAACTCAACAACAGCAGAAGAAAGTGCTGCCACCAGCAAGGAATTATCTGAGCAGGCGAACAAGTTAGACACACTTGTCCGTGGCTTTTCCCTGAAACGCCCTTAGCATAACGGTATCTATTTCTATTTGAACCCTGCCTCGGATTCTAGCCCGCTACATCTGCATCGGACGTTATCCCACGGCAATCTGGCACATTTTCATAGCTTCCAGTGCATTGTCGTGGCTTTCTGCGGTAACTCCTGCAGAGCAGTCTTTCAATACTTTCACCGGCACTTCCGGCAAAAAAGCTTTAATCAACATGGCATTGGAAATGACACAGATATCGGTACACAGTCCCATCAATGTAATTTCTTCAATCGATTCTGTCTCATTTTCCTGTGCCAGATACATTGCCAAATCTTTAGAGCCAAATGCGCCCTTTTCAAAAACCTTGTCCTGTGGGTTCCGCACTGCCTCTATCTTATCAGCCAACTGCCACCCGTCGCTGTCTTTGATACAGTGCTCCACCGGAAGGTTTTTCCCCTCCTGAGTGCTCAAATAATTTTTATGATGCGTATCCTTTGTATAGATAACCGTTCCGTCAAAACCTTCAATGGTTTTCGCTACATTATCTACGATAGCAACTGCTTCCTTCGTGCCCAGGGCTCCATCAATAAAATCTTTTTGCATATCCACAACTACTAAAACTTTTTTCATCTTTTGATTCATCCTTTCTTTATAGTAATTTCCTCTTGCACCGTTACGCTACACTACGTCACATTATCTCTCCAAAGCTGATACATTTGTCTTTCCTCCATTCTGGTCAAAATACTATGTTCCTGATATTCCATGTCGTGCAAAAGCAATCTTTCCATTTCTAAGCGTTGTCCGGGGTTGTTCGCACCTGACAAATGTTTGATAATAAAATCTTTTTGCTCTCCGGACAGCAATAACCATGCCCCTGCACCATATTCTTTTGCCTGAAACCGGTGTTGAATGCCGTTTTGATAAAATATTACGTATCCATGATCCAGCAAGAACTCCTCAGCCTGTATTCCACTAAAAAATTCTATCGCATATTTTGTTTTGACAAGCATTTCCGCTGTGGGCAGATGCGCCCATTGTTCACATTTTGTGAATCTCCCATCAAGTGCTAAAAAGCCAGATAAAACCATATGAATTTCTCCTCTTTCCGGTGCCTGATCATTAATATCAGCGCAATCCGGAATCCCCGTTTTCTTCCGGGTACCATTATCCTGCATCCATGCTCCATATATATAGAAACTATATATATTCTATGTCTAATTGTCAACCTGACCGAAAACCGCTCGTTAGATGTTAATTAGAATAAACTGTAAAATTTTGTCGAAAAATTTTATATTTTTTATTGACGGCTATGTATATTTATTATATGCTATGATTGATTTTAAATACCCTAATGTAATGATTTGATACTGGGTCTAAAGTCCCTCCGGGGCATAATCGAACACAAGATATGGTGCGAAGCACCCTTTTGACCCCAGCATCATGATTTGCAATAATTACAAAATCATCACTACCTAAATGAGAGCGGAGGAATACATAATGAAGAAAATTTTCACAAAGAATCTATGCAGGTACATGATCATCGGTATGATAGCTGCCGTTGTAGCTATCTTCATACTGCAAACCATTACCACACGTATCGGTAATACTTCTAATAGTCGTGAAAAATTAGCGATGGTGAAAGAAAAACTGGAGAGTAATCAGGAGGAAATCCGCAAACTGACAGAAAGTTCAGGAGAAAACAGCCTCGCTAAAACAAAAGCCTTTGCGGACATCATTGCAGAGAATCCCAAAATTATAACCAGTAAAAAGCGAATGAATGCACTGATGGAGGACCTGAAGGTAAGCGAGTTGCATGTCATCGACAAGCGCGGCTTTATTACACACAGTACCGTAGATGCCTATGTCGGCTTTGACATGGGAAGCGGCGAGCAGTCAGCAGCTTTCCTGGAAATCATCGACAATCCTGACATGGTACTGGTCCAGGAGCCTCAGGAGAATGCTGCAGAGAAAAAGCTGATGCAGTATGTCGGTGTGGCGAGAAAAGATGCCAAAGGTCTGGTACAGGTCGGAATCCAACCGGAATTATTAGAAGAAACACTGGCAAATACCGCTCTTGACGTCGTACTGAAAGATATCGACTATGGTAAAAAAGGATATATTTGGGCTGTAGATTTACAATCCGGACAAGTTGCCGCACACCCGGATGATGCTCTCGTCGGCACTGCTGCAAAGGATTCCGGATTACCTGTTAAACCCGGAAAAGGACGGATGAAAGTAAACGGCACCTCCGGATATTACGTTGCCGAAGATTATAACAATACGCTGATTGGTACATTTCTGCCCAGAGGAGAATATTATCAGGAACGCCTAAATCAAACTTTGGTTGTTTCCATTAGTATGCTGATTATTTTCATCATACTGTTAGTATTGATCAACCGCATGATGGATGAAAAAATCATAAAGGGAATCCATAACATAACGGACAACATGAGACAGATTACCGGCGGAGATTATTCTGTGCATGTGGATGAGAGAAGCACTCCGGAATTTGCATTGTTCAGTGATGGTATCAACTCAATGCTATCCAGTATGCATACTAATTTGAGTGAAAATGAACAGCTTATAGAAAAACAACAGCAGGATGTGGAATCCAATAATACGCTTATCGAAAGTATCAAACAGGTTTGTTCCAATTTGAATAATATATCTAATGATACTCTGAATAATGCCCGCCTGATTCACCGTGGAACAGAGGAGCAGGAAAACGTAGTCAGCGATATGAAGCGTATCATGGAAGACCTTTCAAAGGGATTGAACGACAGTGCTGATGCCACTGTGGTCGGAGCATCACTCATCAGTGAAACGGTGAATTCCATGGAATTAGGAAAGGAACAGATGAAGCAGTTGGAGCAGTCCATCCGCAAAATCAATGACAGCTCCTCTGAAATCGAACAGATTATAGAGGAAATCAATTCCATTGCCCAGCAGACAAATATGCTTTCCTTAAACGCATCCATTGAGGCAGCAAGAGCCGGAGAACTCGGCAAGGGTTTTGCCGTTGTCGCATCAGAGGTCGGTGCCCTGGCGGCAAGAAGCTCTCAGGCTGCAAACGAAACGGGAGCCCTGATAAAAGGCACCTTAGAAGCCATCCAAGACGGTCAGAAAATCAGTGCAGAGACTATGAAAGTATTCAGCACCATGGCGGAACAAATCGAAAAAGCCAACACCGGCGTCGAAGACATTGCCCACATGGTACGCCAAAACGTATCCGTTGTCACAAATGCACTGGATGGTCTGGAACATATCTCTGCGGTAGTAGAACGCAATGTTGAGATATCTCAGAACAGCGAAAAGGTTTCCCTGACAATGGCAGAGGAAGCCGGCAACCTGTTGAATATGGTTGAACCGTAAGATAAACGGCGGGGAAATTCCCCGCCGTTTTTAATTTAATATCATACTATACTTTTGCGCATTTACGGTCCTGAAGCACCTTCCTAATTCTTTCGAAACCTTTTTTGTATCTACAATAATTTCCTCCGGTGTCATTTGAATATACCTTAATGAATATACCTTAATGAATTATACTCCCGAATCTTCCGAATATCGTTTGAGTACCATACGTTTTTACATCATTCTCAAACTACAACAATGCAATCGGCTCTCCCAATGAGTTTGAGTACCATACGTTTTTACATCATTCTCAAACCGTACATTCTGACAACAACAGGGAAGGGGTGTTTGAGTACCATACGTTTTTACATCATTCTCAAACCTCCCATATCGGATATTCGCCAAGTCCTAAGTTTGAGTACCATACGTTTTTACATCATTCTCAAACCATTGGAAAGAATTAGTGCGGTGAGGGATTGTTTGAGTACCATACGTTTTTACATCATTCTCAAACTGAAGAGGCTTTGGAAGATGAAAAAGTTTTGTTTGAGTACCATACGTTTTTACATCATTCTCAAACCATTGCATTGACCTGTCCTGCCAAACTTGCGTTTGAGTACCATACGTTTTTACATCATTCTCAAACTACTGACATCCAAAATGATTAGTCAGCGCAGTTTGAGTACCATACGTTTTTACATCATTCTCAAACGGAATGATAGCAGGGGCGTCCTCTGCTAATGTTTGAGTACCATACGTTTTTACATCATTCTCAAACTGTCTGACTGTTTTCTGTGTCTGTCTCTCCGTTTGAGTACCATACGTTTTTACATCATTCTCAAACCTATTGCACTTTCTACAGCTGAAACGGATAGTTTGAGTACCATACGTTTTTACATCATTCTCAAACCAATGCTATCGGATTTTGGGAGGAAGCTTCGTTTGAGTACCATACGTTTTTACATCATTCTCAAACCGTTGAGGTATAGTCTATTCCATTCTTTTTGTTTGAGTACCATACGTTTTTACATCATTCTCAAACGCTAGGATTAAACGGGCATTTAGGGTTTTTGTTTGAGTACCATACGTTTTTACATCATTCTCAAACTACTTTTCCGTAATAAGATGCACCCTTGCTGTTTGAGTACCATACGTTTTTACATCATTCTCAAACCACGTCAACGAAACCTAACTTGTTTAGTTTGTTTGAGTACCATACGTTTTTACATCATTCTCAAACTGTTTTCATATCATCCACCGTTCCGGCTTTGTTTGAGTACCATACGTTTTTACATCATTCTCAAACTATCTCTTCTACGCTCCTCTTGGCAAGCTGGTTTGAGTACCATACGTTTTTACATCATTCTCAAACGAACTTAGGAACTGACTGGACAGAGATTAGTTTGAGTACCATACGTTTTTACATCATTCTCAAACGTTGTTGTCCTCTTTTCAGTCCTATCCTCGTTTGAGTACCATACGTTTTTACATCATTCTCAAACTGGTTCAGCATTAGGTATCGTGTGATTGTCGTTTGAGTACCATACGTTTTTACATCATTCTCAAACACTTGTTTTAAGTTTTCCCGGTACTTATTTGTTTGAGTACCATACGTTTTTACATCATTCTCAAACACTGGTATCGTGTTAAACTAGCCTACGATGGTTTGAGTACCATACGTTTTTACATCATTCTCAAACTTCTGCCTGTCCGTTTTCAAGATAAAAACCGTTTGAGTACCATACGTTTTTACATCATTCTCAAACCACCGTAACTGATTGATTTTGCTGAAATTTGTTTGAGTACCATACGTTTTTACATCATTCTCAAACAAACGTGTCGGAAAGTGAGGTATTAAATGAGTTTGAGTACCATACGTTTTTACATCATTCTCAAAC
>JAFLTA010000013.1:20248-62319 GCA_022510685.1 Lachnospiraceae bacterium
GTTTGAGTACCATACGTTTTTACATCATTCTCAAACTCCTGTTATCCCAAACTTTCTCTGGTGCATGTTTGAGTACCATACGTTTTTACATCATTCTCAAACCTCAAATTTGAAAATGAAATGCCATCACCTGCATAAAACGTATATCCCATACCCAAGCATTTATTTATAAACAATTATACCATTTATCAATAATCCAATCAATAAATTTCGCAATTATCCTTATCAATGATATAATATTTCTCTACGGGAATCTTATGAACCACAGAATTTTCCATCAGTAACACATTCCATTTTCTCACACTGATTTCCTGATACAAAGATTCCAATTCCTGCACGGAAAAATAATTGTGCAAATTCCAAAAGATAATTAAGTTTGCCTTCAATATTTCCTTAGCAAGAATACAATACTGCAACAATCTCTCCAAATCTGTTTCATATTCCTGCTCTATTCGAATTCCCATAGCCTTCGCCAATGCAGAAAAATCAATTTCCTCATTAATTTGATATTCAAAAGGATATTCCATCTCCAACTCAGCGAAGAAACCTTGAATAGTTGTATTCAGTTCCTGACCTTTTTTCCAATAGCGTTCATTCACCGCCATTTGACATATAGATTGTAACACTCCATTCAATATTCGTCTTTGATTTTCCTCCAACTGCAAGGGATTAAATATCATTTCCACGGATTTATTCAGCTTTAATTCCTTTTCACCCGTAGATAATACCCAACTCCCATCACCTCCTTGACATTGAGAAAACATCTCTTTCTGGATTTTCCGCCAGCGGACAGGAGACTCTATAATACATACAGGAATAGTGTTCTCTGCAAATTCTATCTGGAATTGTAAATCGGGATGCACCAATTTCATAATATTATCATCCTCTCATCAGACTGCAAAACATCACTTTTGGTCTCGCCCACTAAAAACTCCATACGGCTATACTGTTTTTCCGTAATAGTAAGCATTTGTACTAACCCCTCATCCGGTTTATTCCTTCTCACATTTTCTGCAATTCTTTGTGCTACAGTTGTATTCAAAGCCAGCTTGCTATATACAGACTCTTGTTGCATGACAAACCCGCTTTTTAGCAAATACTTTCGGAATCGGGTATACTCTCTTCTCTGCGCCACCGTAGTTACCGGCAAGTCAAATAAAACCAATACTCTCATAAATCTATAACTCATATCCTTTATAAAAAGTAAGCAATGAAACATCGGAATCATTTAGTGCATCAAATACACTTTTTACATACCGCTTTATGGCATTTAAAACAATATAATGTTTCCCCTCCATAATGACTTCCTGATTAAGAATATTAACCAATTTCATTTTCTCAGGATGCTCAAACTCATCCAATTTCATAGTGCAGACTGTCTTATCCACCAGCACGCGAAATGGTTCCATCAAGTCGGAGCCTAAATTAAACTGATTAAACATATTGTCATGAAACAATCCCAACTGCGTAAAATAACCGTTTGCCACAATTTCCCGATTAAATGCAGATAATAGAATCGCATATCCGTAATTTAATGCCGCATTAATATTATTATCCTGACTTCTGGAAAAATCCATCCCAAACAATGCGTTAAAATATACTTTTGCTGCATGTCCCTCCCGATTTGTCTCATCATTCCATTGTATATCCTGTATATATTCCGATAATAATATTGCCTCCTTTTCCTTTCCCCTTTCTGATAAAAATTTTTGTTGCTGTTTAATTTTTTCTCTCACTATTTCTGTCCACACAGCTTCCTTGGCAGCATTTTGCCAGCTAATCTGCGTCCGCACTTTGTTACTAGTATCATGAGAACCATAGTATGATACCAGTTCCGAAGAAGGGTTCCTCTGGGAATCACAAAAAACCACCTTAACCTTTTGTTTGCTTAACTCTGCCAACAATCCTACGGTCAACGACACGGATGTAGACTCTACAAGAAGTACAGCAATTTCTGAGATATGGATTTTGGTTGTATTCAACTCACCACGAACTACCAGATAATTTAACTGTAAATCCAGTTTCGCTGTATTATGAATTACAACCACACGCCAACTCATAATTCTTTCAAGTCAATAACCTGCTCGTAAAAACCGGTAATTGACTGGTTGATAACAGAGATATTCTCCAATTTACTAATGTCTTTGCTAAGAACAAGAATTCCTGCATGTCCTGGTCCTGCAATACTAGATAAATTTGCCGCACTACTTTGGCACTGAAATAGATGCAATATTTCATTTAATAATAAACACTTATTTTCACGTGTCAGTTTATCGAATTTTTCCTTGCCATCTTCTAAGGTCTTGATTTGTGTCCCTAATCGTTTCCCATAAACAGTGTTTTGCAGCTTATGTTGGAATTCTTCATAAACATTTAACAAGTCCTCATCACTAAGCTCCATCTTATCGGAAATTGTTGCATTCTTGTTTTCTTTGTAATCCAAACAAAACTTACTTACTTTTTTCAATATCTTTTGTAGCTCTATAGAGACAACCAGTTGATTCGCCCCTTTAAAGACTAACCGTTTCCCGGTTCTGCCCGACAGATGCATCATAAACCCATCCACATTAAACAAAGAATCCGTCTTTATCTTGGGTAACAAAATCCTTGGATTTTTTAACCCCAACTCATCACGACAATACTGTTTTATGCTCTCTGGAGAACTTTCCACCTTTTTAGCACGATAAACCGGCACATACTCTATTGTACGCACAGAGCTTCCTTTTTTATCCTCTGACTCCACCAACATGAAATATGCCCCACTTGCCTTGTTATATCCGCCATACTTTTCAATACATGACAATCGGTCATCGTTCGCCAAGGATTTTATCGGGACCTGCCCCTTGCCTTTCTTCATGATTTGCTGGTCAAATAATCCTCCCTTCACCTCATACGCCCTTCTGGTAAAAAGAATATTATTCTTTCGCATCCATTTAACCACTGTATGAATCGTACCCCCGTCACCGGGAACCCATGCCACCTCATTGCCCCGCTTTACAGTTTCCCTCTCAAACATTTTTTGCAGATTGTACGTTCTTCCCGGATAATTTCTTACAAACCATGCCGCATCCTTGGTAAACTTTACGTAGTAAGTATTTCCAACAACAATATTCAAATACGCATCTTTGGCATGATGGTAATCGTTGATTTCGCGTACCTTTATGAAACCAAAATCTTGACGAAATTTACTCACTGCACGTGCCTTGGCATATACAATTTCCGAATCAGGATATGCTTTGTTTAACAACTGTGTTACCGCCTTTGTACTCTGTCTTGTCTCTACCAGCTGTCTGGCAATAAATCCCGCCAATTCATTTTCTCCGAATTCATCCCTCCTGGTCAAGCGATGATACTTCTCTTTACTAATCATCTGCTTTTTCAACAGACTATCCCACAACCATTTCGCATTGTTCATATATTCCTTTGGAACAGGAAATGTGTCTGACTTATTACTATTAAGCTCACGCTTTACCAGCACACGGTTATCCAAGCTATCGTCCATCACCTTAGACTGGGGATAGATATGGTCAATGTCATACCGATTAGTAAAAAGATCCTCTATATCAATCACTTCTCCCGAATACATACATCTGCCCATCTGCGTATAATAGAGATACAGTTTATCACTACGTAGTTTATGGTCATCTTCCGTATTCAGACTCTGACATAACTCCGGTGCCTCTTTTTGACAGGAACGGTATAAATCCTGTAATTTCGCCTTTCTCGAAGCTTTACGACCCTCTTTTTTGCTAGGTTCCCTTGCCATTTCCACAAAAATACGCTCCGGTGCACCACCCATAATATGAGTGATTTCACGGACGATTTTTAGCGTCTGCCATATAGGACGTTTCACCGCCGGAGAAACATACATTTCCTTTACATCTTCATATGTCACTTCTCCATCCGATGATTTTTTGGAATTCCTCTCTGCAATCTCATCTAGATATTTATATTTCTTGCTGAGTAGCTGCATAAGATTCTCATTAGTGACCCACAGTGCGGAAATAATATTCAGTATTTCTCCTGTTTCTTCATGAACAGATTCGATTTCCTCCAGAAATGCACGGGAAAATCTTCCCCAGCCAGTATATTTCTTCCCTGCAAGCTGCGAAATCTGCTTATCACTTAATGAAGAATACTTTCGTTGCAAGCGTTTTTTCAACATCTTTTGGGAGTCTCCAAACAAAGTAATATCCTTAATGATATCCTCCTGTTCCGCTTCTGTTAGAGAAACATCTCCGGCAATTTGTTTGATATCAT
Organism: Lachnospiraceae bacterium; assembly: GCA_022510685.1. Lineage (GTDB taxonomy): Bacteria > Bacillota > Clostridia > Lachnospirales > Lachnospiraceae > Butyribacter. Next base: position 24,509 of record JAFLTA010000013.1, read on the forward strand.
GATACGCTTTCAGAGAACTCTTAAAATTCTGGTCAAAACCCGACAATTCCTGTTCTTTTGTGATTATCCCCTCACGAACTAAATAATCTTTAACTCTCTTGCCAGTAACCCTTTGGTGCTTCTTAAAAACATCTTCGTATATTTTCTGCTTTATCTCCACCGAAGCCAGCTCTCCGTCTATCCGCAGATTATTCAATTCATTTAGCACAGTATACTTTGCGTAAAGAAGTGACTCCTTCGGCAGTACATCTTCACCTACTAAATAGGTACACTTATTGGTCATGCGGCGAATAAACTGCTCTGCACTCTCCTCTTCATCTATCTTTTCTCTAAAATTCCACGGATATATTTTTTCAAAGTTTTCACCTTTCCGAATTGACCAACTGTGTCCACCTTTGTCTTTGTGGTATGTATTTAGTGGCCCTACATAATAGGGAATACGGAACTGAAAAATTGCTTTTATTTTATCTGCTGCAGAATATCCATCTGTATCTTTCTCCTCAAGAAATGGATAAAATTTTTCTGCATTTTCCAGAATGACTTTCAGTTCTTTTTCGTGCAGTTGGTATGGAATAACCCCGTTGTCACGGATAACTTGTTTAGGCAACAGAGTCCCCAGCTCTATTTCATCCAATAATTCATCTACAATCTGTTTTTTATCATCAGGACAGGAAAATGAGTTTAGGGTCTTTTTCAGAAAACTGTAAAAATCTTCTCTCGTACATTTCTTTTCAATAGGCACTTTCTTCCCATTTTTCTTCACCATACCAATATAAGCGCTATAATTTGCCGCTTTCCCTGGCACGCCAAAGACACTTACATATACTTCTCTATCTGTCCGCAACAAGTCCTTTAGCTTGCGTAAATCTTCTCTATGCTTGTTATAAATGTGGGCTTTTGCTTCCGACAAATATTCCGCTGATTGTAAAATATCATTTAATATTGCCCAATCATATATTGCTTTCGCAGCAATAATCAATAAGAATCTGTCTGCTAGGACTGTCTCTATCTGCATGATGTAATCTTCATACGTACTATCTGAAAAACAAATTTTGTTCCTCTCCTCCTCATCCAAAGTTTTGTCTCCGAATAACTCACTTAATTTTACAGAACATCCTGCAATCAATGCTGCCAAAGCTTTTTTCTGTTTATCATTACCCGCAATAATAACACCTATTTTTTGTTTCTTAGTTGTCCTGTTGTCATTTCCGGATCTTAAAATACTTTCTATCTCTTTTTTCTCGTCCTCCTCCAATGCAATCTCCATGCCCTGTCCTTCAGCACACTCTAACAATACATCCATCGCAGTATCAAAATTTGTTACGTCTGACATTTCTCTGCCTTCAAATAAAAAATGTCCGCGATGCTTAATGATATGATGAAGTGCCAAATATACCAGACGAATATCCGGCTTTTCATCTTTGGCTATACACAAATATTGACGCAAATGATATATAGTGGGGAATTTTTTATGAAAATCTTTATCAGTAAAACCTTTGTCAACAAATAAAGCATAAGGTAATTCCGGCATATTTCCCTCAGAATCCCGCTTGTCTTCTGGATAGTATTTACTCTCCTTCATCCTTAAATAAAATCCCGGATCTACTTTGCCAATTTCCTCTGCAAATAATTCCTGCAATAGTGCAATACGATTTTTGCTTCTCTCTGTTCTTCTGCGTGATGTACGAAACATCCTTCTCTCTTCTGCTGTATTGGCTGATTCAAAGAGACGGATTCCCCACAAGGCTTTCCCATTCTTTTTAATAATTTCATACTTATCATTAGTAACTGCCCAACCAACAGAGCCTGTACCCATGTCCAATCCCAAGTAATACTTATCTTTTGAGTTATTCATGTATTCCTCCTTTGCATATTCTGCTACGACAGCCAACAACATAAATCACATATTTCTGTATCGGCATCTTTCTTGTTGACAAAATTTATCAAATCCTTTAATATATATGTAGTTAAGTACCATACTTAATTTACATCATAAGTTCAAATAAAAATTTATTCAAATCGCCTTATGGCATCACAGTGTGTGATTATTAAAAACTCGCAAACGCGGGTTTTTATTTTATTATCGTATATATATTTGGACTTATATACTCCACTGATATAGTGGCAAATTATATGGTCTATACCACATAGTACTATATATTATATGGTAAATAACATCAAATTTCAACTGTCTTATATTCCTCTAAAATGATATTAATATCGATAATTAAAATATTATAGCAGAGTTTCATGAATTATATCTTTAAATGCGCATAAAATATAAGTAACATATTGACATAAGTCAATTGTTATGATAGAATAATTAGACACAAATTATTGTGAAAAGTCCGAAGTTGTAAGCCGTCCACTATAAGGATAGTGCCGAACCTTTGGATTTTTTATTATACAGGAGGAAAATATGAACACTGCTATACTAGTAGATGGAGGCTTTTATAGAAAAAGAGCACAGAAACTATTTGGAGAACTGACACCTGAAGAACGAGCAAATGAATTAAACACCTATTGCTGGAGACATTTGTCTGAAAAAAATATTAAACATGATCTATATAGAATTTTTTATTATGACTGCGAACCTATGAAAAAAAAGTTATTCCATCCCTTCACCAAACAACAGATAGATTTCTCACAAACTGAACTGTACATATGGATGAATACTTTTTTAAATGAGTTAAAGAAAAAAAGAAAATTTGCCTTAAGAATGGGAACTCTTTCAGAGGAACAGGCAAATTATACAATTAGAGCTAATGTCGTTAAAAAGCTTTGTAATGGTACAAGAAAATTTCAAGATTTAACCGAAAGTGATTTTCAATTAAATTTAGACCAAAAAGGTGTGGATATGAAAATTGGTATTGATATAGCATCCATGGCTTTTAAGCGACAAGTTGATAAGCTTGTATTAATTTCCGGCGACAGCGATTTTGTTCCTGCAGCCAAATTAGCACGCAGGGAAGGCATTGATTTTGTATTAGATCCTATGGGCGCAAAAATAAAGGAAGAATTATTTGAACATATTGATGGGTTACGTTCTTGTGATAACAGAATACATAATAACTAATTATATTTTTACAATCAACTATACCTAATAATGAACAATAACATACTTAATCAGAATTGGAGGAAACCTATGAAATCATTTGGTAGCGAAGGAATTTTATTGCCGGTCTATTTTATTATGCTGGGAGTTGCCGCATACCTGAACTTTTTTTCAGGCTCAAAAGTTGACATGGTAAATGTGTTGATTAATATCTGCATGTTTCTCATTGTAGGGGGAATCATCCTCTGGGCGAATACTCACTGTTTCATGCCGATAAACCGCATGATGTCCAGTCTGCATCTCGCCTCCCGGAATTTTAAGACCGATTTCGACAAGAAGAGAGACTATCTATGGGACGACTACAAAAACAATGCAAAGTTATTCAACAATAAGTTAGCAGATAAACGTTTCTATGAATACTGCCAAGAGAAAAAACGTCTCGATATGCTGAACCGTTCATCCCAATGTGACATTGATGATTATCTGAATGAATACTACATAGATGCCATCATGAAGCGCGGACTGGTTTCTATCGTACCGGGCGTCATGACCGGTCTTGGTATTTTGGGCACTTTCGTGGGACTGTCCTTTGGTCTGCAAAATTTTCATACTGAAAACGCCGCTGCCATCACTAACAGCATTGCCCCACTGATGGACGGCATCAAGATTGCATTCCATACGTCAATATACGGTATGGTTTTCTCGCTGATTTTTAATTTCGTGTACAAAAAAAATCTGGAAGACGCCTATATGGCAATGGACGAATTTCTGGAGAGTTATCATAAATATGTGGCACCAAAACCGGAAAATAACACTACCGGTCTTTTGTTGGAGTATCAAACTTTACAGATGATGCAGATGGAAGAATTATTAGATAAATTCGGAGATGACTTGGCAGAAAAAATCGCGAAAGCTTTACGCTAGAAACGGAGTATACCATGAAGAAACAAAAGAACCGTCAGGAAGAGGAAACAAGCTATTGGTTATCCTATTCGGATATGATGGCTGCCCTGCTTTTAATTTTTATATTGATCATTTCCTTCACACTTCTGCAATCCCAGAAGCGATATGAGGAGAAAGAAAACGAACTGCTTGCACAGCAACAATTAGTGGAAGAACAGCAAAAACAGTTGGAAGAACAACAGGAAGAATTAGACAAATTAATCGGTATCCGCACGGAGTTGATAGAAGCTCTGAAAGAGGAGTTTGAAGGCACGGATTTAAGTGTTAATGTGGACCCGAAAACAGGCTCCATTGCTCTGGATTCCAGTATTTTGTTTGACTCCGGACAATTTGCCTTAAAGACCAGTGGTGAGGAGCTCTTGCGAAAATTCCTTCCAAAATATATCGGTGTATTGACCGACAAACAATTCAACGACTATATTTCCGAGATTATTATCGAGGGACATACCGACACGCAGGGGGACTATCTTTACAATTTGGAACTGTCCCAAAAACGTGCCTTGTCCGTGTCAACTTTCTGTCTGGATACAAATAAAGAAGTTCTGTCGCAGAGTAAAATTGAAAAGCTCCGAAAAATTGTTACTGCCAATGGTAAATCCTTCAGCAATCCCGTGTTGGATGATAACGGTAACGAAGACCAAAATGCTTCCCGTCGAGTGGAATTTTTATTCCGGCTGAAAGATGAAGAAATGATCAGCGATATGAGCGATATATTAAACGGATAAAAGATTTTAAGGTGAATCGCATTATCAGGGTATTAGGCGAAAGTCTGATACCTTGAACATTTTAGAAAGGAATTATTTATGGAACTGGATATTATTGCGCACATCCATACGGATTTCTCGGGCAAATTCGGCATTCCCAGACAGAGTGGAATGATACCGGAGCTGACCGGGCAGATTGTATTTACAGAGAAATACCGCAACACGGATGCCATCCGTGGATTGGAAGATTTTTCGCATCTCTGGCTTCTCTGGGAATTTTCCGAGGCAATCCGTGATGATTGGTCCCCCACGGTACGCCCACCGAGACTGGGCGGCAATGCCCGCATGGGTGTCTTTGCCACACGCTCCCCCTTTCGCCCGAATCCTCTCGGGCTTTCCTGTGTTCAACTGGATTGTGTGGAATATACAAAACAGAAAGGCGCTATTCTCCATGTATGCGGGGTGGATTTAATGGATGGGACACCTATATACGACATCAAACCATATCTGCCTTACACCGACTGCCAACCGGAGGCAACAGGAGGATTCACGGACGAGCTTTCCCATTCTCTCCTTCAGGTAGAAATTCCGGACAGTTTAAAAAACACAATGCCGTCAGATAAACTGGCGGCATTATATAAGATTTTAGAACAAGACCCCCGACCTTCTTATCAAAAAGAAGCGGAACGCATTTACGCCTTTGAATTTGCCGGGGTAACTATTCGATTTCAGGTACAGGATACCATTCTCTCTGTACTTTCCTAGATACTTTATTTCTCGCTGAGCTCTACCAGCTCTTTTAACAGCACCGGAACCTGCTCGCCCATCGTCTCATCGGAAAACTGGCATGTTCCCACTGCTTTATGTCCGCCACCGCCGTATTTCAACATCAGACTTCCCACATTCACATTAGATGTACGGTTCAAAACACTGTAACCTACTGCCACAGAGCAACCTTGACCACCACGACCGGAAACAATCCATGCGGAAATGTTCTGCTCCGGATACATGCTGTAAATCATAAACCGATTTCCGGAATAAATCGGGTCGACACCTCGCAAATCGGAAATGATGACATTTCCCTCCACGCGAGTATGTTCTTTCACCATAGCCTGGAATTTCTCGCTCTGCTCATGGTAAATCTCTATACGCTCTACCACATCCGGTAAATTCAAAATTTCCTGTGTAGACATGGTGCGACAGGCATCTATCAGCATTTCCATCAACTGATAGTTGGAGATGCGGAAATTTCTCCAACGACCCAAACCGGTACGCGGATCCATGATAAATCCCACTAAAATCCAACCTGTCGGATGAAGAATCTCGTCGATGGTAAGGTTCGCGGAATCCACCTTATCCACTGCCTCCATCATATCATCAAACTGCGGGAACTTCTCCCTGCCACCATAATACTCATATATAATGCGGGCACAAGACGGTGTAATACGGCTCTCACCTTTGTACTTGCCTTCTAATTCCTGACGCTCCTGCTCACTGCTGTGATGGTCAAACCAGAGACCACATCCCTCCACAAAAGGAACATTCGCCAGACAGTCATCCTCTGTAATCTCAACCAGTCCGTCCTGCAAGTCCTTAGGATGTGCAAACTTCCAATGATCGATAATTCCTGCCTCTTTCAAAAGTGCTGCACAAGCCAATCCGTCAAAATCTGATCGTGTTACTAATCTCATAGTATCCTCCGTTCTGCACCCCATGTGCTATCCTATTCTGTTCGCATTTATGAAATACCATACCTATTTCTATTATACGGCACAGCGAGATAAATTTCTACCTAAATTTTAAAAACATATCCTGATTCATTGTCCACAGTCACGATATGTAAGTATAATAGCGCTAATCACTGTCCCTACTCCAAGCTCCACAAATAACAGTATGCCTGTGTACGTGCGGCAAAACGCTGCGTCTTAAGCAACTCCCGAATCTGCGCTTTCGTATACCATCCCGGCTCAATTTCCTCCAAGGTGGAAGTGCTCTCCCGGAATTCTCCTCGCGCCTTGCCAACTACACACACATTCATCTCATTGCTAAATCCCACTGCGCTGTAGCTTAAATCCAGTTTATCATTGATTTCATATAACTCCAGTCCGGTTTCCTCCCAGAGCTCCCGTTTTGCACTTTCCTCCGGTGTCTCCCCGGCATCTATCAGACCTGCAGGAAAATTATATACCCAGCCACCTGCTGCCAGGCGAAATTCCTTACTCAGCACGATGCGCTCTCCACTCTCATCTGTCGCCATAATCACTACGGCATCCGGCTTTTCTCCCCATAATTCCTGCTGACTGGTAATGTTTTTATTTCTGCTGATCATCTCATAAACTTTTTCCTGTTTGTCTACCGTCTCATAGGTGACATCATAACGGGTAATAAATTTCCCTTCTTCCTTTTTTTGGATTCCCTTCCACTCCAATGGGGTTTTCCTCCCTTCTACTGCAATATATTTATGGTCAATATCCCTTACGGTCAGTAAGGAATTACCCATCCTGCTGCTATCACATCAAATGTTAAAACGCAACCATAGCAATTATACTATATCACCGCACAAAAAACCACCCGGTTTCAAACAAACTGACCTGAAAATGACATTCGGTCTGCCCAAACATTTGAAAACAGATGGTTTCACTATATCCTATTTACTGCGCATGATTTTTACACATTTATCTTTTCACCGAAAAGGCATTCATTCCCGGATAACTTGCCGCCATCCCCAATTCATCCTCAATGCGGAGAAGCTGGTTATATTTTGCCACGCGCTCTGAGCGGCTGGGAGCTCCCGTCTTAATCTGACCGGCATTCAATGCCACTGCCAAATCGGCTATCGTTGTATCCTCTGTCTCGCCCGAACGATGGGAGACAATCGAAGTATATCCATATTGTTTGGCAAGCCGGATAGCATCTATCGTTTCTGATATGGTTCCAATTTGGTTTAACTTGATTAGAATGGAATTGCCGCAATTCATCTCAATGCCTTTGGAAAGCCGCTTTGTATTTGTAACAAATAAATCATCTCCCACGAGCTGTACCTTGTCTCCCAATTCTGCAGTGAGTGTCTTCCAACCCTCCCAGTCTTCCTCATCCAATGCATCCTCAATGGAGATAATCGGATATTTCTCTACCAACTGCTTCCAGTGCATGATCAGCTCCTTGGAGGAGAATCTCGTCCCTGCCTTGGGCAAGACATACTCTCCCGGTTCGTTTCCTTTCCACTCACTGGCTGCAGCGTCCATGGCAATCATAAAATCTGTACCCGGTTCATACCCTGCCTGTTTCACAGCTTCCAATATATATTGTATCGCCTCCTCATCATCGGCAAGGTTCGGAGCAAAGCCTCCCTCGTCACCTACGGAAGTGGCAAGCCCTTTCTCTTTAAGCAGTTTCGCCAGAGCATGGAAAACTTCCGCACACTGACGAAGTGCCATCTGAAAACTATCTGCACCCACGGGCATGATCATAAATTCCTGTACATCCACGGTATTTGCTGCATGCGCACCGCCGTTTAAGATATTCATCATAGGCACGGGTAATTTTGTGCCGGAAACTCCACCCAAAAAGCGATACAATGGAATTCCCAAGGACTTTGCTGCCGCCCGTGCTGCGCCGATGGAAACTGCCAATATGGCATTGGCACCGAGTTTCGATTTGTCTGAAGTACCGTCAACCTGCAACATCACACGGTCCACGCTGTAAGTATCCGAGGCATCCATCCCCTGCAACACCCTGTTAATTGTCTCATTGATATGACTTACCGCCTCAAGTACACCTTTCCCGCCGTATCGTTTCTGGTCGCCATCCCGCAGCTCCAACGCCTCAAATACTCCTGTGGAAGCCCCACTGGGAGCCACTCCGCGTCCCACAGTGCCATCCCGTAAAATCACTTCCGCTTCCACTGTGGGATTTCCCCGGGAATCCAGAATTTCTCTGCCCACAACCTTTTCAATTTCTAATCGTCTCATATGCTCCTCCTATCCTTGTGCTTATTTGGGATAACAGCATCTATTGAATTCCTGTTTCGTCTCGTATCGTTGTTATCCTTAAAGAGAGTCTTTCCAAATCTTAGGATTACATACACACAAATCCCTTCCCATAAAGCCATAAATCATCTCAAGCAAAAGGACGTATAGAGATAATGATTTGATAAAGAAAAAACACCATCCGACCTCTACCAACTGAAATCGGATAGTGTTTTAATAAACCTCTTTCATTATGTATACTGTATGTACTAGTCCGCAAATATCTGTACCCAGTAATATTTATACTTTTTATTCGGAGCCTTGTATAATCCCACTCCCATTCGGGTATAGGATTTATATAGTATGTTGGCTCTGTGACCCTTTGAATTCATCCAGTCACTCATTACCCTCTTTGCAGTCGGCTGACCTGCCGCAATATTTTCCCCGCAGACATGGTAAGTTACACCATAGCTTTTCAATACGGTATGAGCTTTCTTACCATTCGGACGCGTATGGCTGAACTTTTTCGTAATCTCTTTTGCCCTCGCCCGCGCTGCTTTTTGCAGTTTGGAATCCATTTTCAAGGTTTTTAATCCTTTTTTCTTACGCTCTTTATTTACGAGCTCCAGTACTTTCTGTTCTTTGGTCTTAGCCTTGACGGTAACAACACATTTCAAGGTATCCTGACCGACTTTGGCAGTAATCGTCGCCTTGCCGACCTTTTTTGCTTTCACATTTCCCGTAGAGGAAACTGTAGCAACCGAGCTCTTGGAAGACTTCCAGTTCACCTTGTCCTCCGTACCGGTAATCTTTAACTTCGAGGAACTACCTACCGTGAGTGTAAGTTTTGTCTTACTGATTGCGATTACAGTGTCCGCAGATGCCACCATGGCACCTACCCCCACAGAACCGCAAATCAAAACAAAACACAATATAATTGCCACTAACCCTTTACTGCAGCTTTTCCCGATATGACCCATGACAACACCTCCGTCTTTAATTAAATATTTTTAATATAAATGGTCTTTCATAAAATATACAATCCGTCATTGCGGCTTACACTAACCTGCTAATATCTGTACCCAGTAATAGCAATATGGACTTTTGTAGAGTCCCACTCCCATCTTGGTATAGGATTTATTCAAGATGTTATTTTTTTGTTTAGGAGAGTTCATCCAACCCAGCATCACTTCCTCTGCTGACATCTGACCTTTCCCAATATTCTCCGCGCTAATACGGTAGGTTACACCTTTACTTTTCAGAACTGTAGTGTAGTTCTTGCCATTTGGACGCTTATGGTCGTACTTTTTCTCAAGTTCCTTTGCTCTTACCTGCGCTGCCTTCTGTAATTTGGAATCCATCTTCAAAGCGTTTAATCCTTGTTTCCGGCGCTCCTTATTTGCGAGTTCCAATACTTTCTCTTCTTCGGTCTTAGCCTTCTTAACCGTGACTTTGCATTTAAATTTCTTCTTACCTACTTTGGCAGTAATCGTTGCCTTGCCATTCTTTTTTGCTTTCACTTTTCCCTTAGAGGAAACTGTAGCAACTGACTTCTTGGAAGATTTCCACTTCACCTTTTTCTTCGTGCCGCTAATCTTCAACTTTGATGAACCGCCCACCGTGAGTGTGAGTTTTTTCTTATTGATTTTCACTTTAGACTTAGCAGATACCTCTGTGGCACCTGTGCCTAACGAACTGCAAATTAAAGCCAAACTCAACACTAACGCCAGCATGCCCTTATTGCAACTTTTTTTGCTATAACTCATAATAATACCTCCAACTTTCATTAAGACTCCGGCGACAAACCTCTCTCGAAGCTTAAGTCGAATGAAGGTATGTGGCACGGCAAACCGACTTGCATAACCACATACCTGTCTTCGGCTGATACAAAACATTTTTTTGACACCTTAATCTAACTAGATACTTTTTCCATTATAAATTATAAAGTTGTCAAAACTTTGAGCTTTTCCTTAATCTGGTTGGAGGAATCTAACACCATAGATACGGATGCTGCAATTTCCTCTGTGGATGCAGCCAAACTCTGTGTTTTCACATTTACTCCGTCCATAATCTCACGCAACTTATGCGTATCTTCCAAAATGACATCCACAGAAGCCATAATCTTATCCTGACTGTCGTTACTGCGGGAAGCCGTCTGACGGGACTCACCAGCCAAACTGTTAATCTCATCTGCAACGACCGCAAAGCCTCTACCTGCCTCACCGGCTCTGGCTGCCTCAATGCTGGCATTCAAAGCAAGCAGATTCGTCTGGGATGCAATATCCACAACCTCTTGGTTATTCTGTGCCATCTCATCCATGAAATCATGAATATCATCCATAGATTTACTGAGTCTCTGACAGAACTCTGCCACGTTCACCACATTTCTGGAAATCTCTGAGCTTTCACTGGCATTATCATCATTGCTCTTAGCCATCTCATCCATCGCACGGTAAAGAGATGAAAATTCATCATTAATCTCCTGAACCGTCTGCATGATTAATTCTTTCTGCTCGTTCATCTTGTGCTTATCGTCTTCCAGCTGGTCTGCCAGTTGAACGGCAAGCTCTTTCTCTGTCTCCACTTCATGCTTAATATAGTAAATACAATTTTCCTTTTTATTAAATCCGTTGTGGATAGCAGATACCATCTGATCACAGGTATCATATCCACAGCAGGAGCAATTAATCTTACGCTTATCAGCAGTATCCTTGCCCATATCATTAAAGATGGCTTCCTTCTCTGCTGCCGATGGAGTTTCATACTGGCAGCTTGCAGAACGGTCTGTGTATTCGCGTAAATAATCTTCTAATTTCAGATTCTTAAACTGCTTGTTAAGTTGTTTCAAACGCTGTGCCGGTGACAACTTCCTGCCCCACGCACTGCCTTTGCCATTCTTCTTTGATTCCTCTCTGATGCGAAGCAATGCCTCCAGAGGATCATCAGAATCTGCTTTCGCAGGGTCACAGGCTGTTCCGTAAATACAGCCGGAAGCACAGTTTAACGCATCAATAAACAGATACGGTGTCTGCTCCTTGGCAATTTTAGATGCATTGTGCTGCAAATAGTGATACATATGTTTCTCACCCTCAACCTGACGAATGAATACACTTTCGCCCAAGAACCAGTATACGTTCTCTTTCAGTCCACCCGGCATCGGATAAATAGAACCGAGACCATACTCAATCTCATCGGAAACGTTAGGTCCGGAAATATTATGTTCACGTACATATTTCATCAAGTGTTCAAACGTCACGTTATAAGAAACGATTCCCTTGTTATTCGGGTCGTCAATCTCCATCTTCTTGGCAATACACGGACTGATGAACGCCAGCTTATCCGTAACTCCCATCTCCTTACGGGCATAAATGGCACCACACATCATCGGACTCTGTACCGGGAATAACTTCGGCAACAACTCCGGCAGATTTCTCTCAATATAGCCTACTACTGCAGGACATGGCTGGGAAATACCACCCAGATAATTGTACTTCTGAATATAATTCAAATAACCCCATGTAGTGATATCCGCACCAAATGAAATGCTGATCAGACGGTTGACACCCATCTGTTTCAGTCCACCTAACACTCTCTCATACTCATTTGGATAGTTTGCTTTAAACGCCGGAGCAATGAGAAGGGAAATCTTCTCACCCCGTTTCAAATCTTCAAAGAAACGCTCCGTATCATCATTGAACTCCCTTGCATCATGTTCACATACGTCAAAACAAGCACCGCAAGATACACAACGAGTTCCATCTACATCAATACGATTTGTTCCGTCCCGCTCCGTGGATACACATGCACCAATGCAACTACAAACACTGATACACTTATTACACCCTATACACTTGTCATTTGTAAACACTAATCCTTCATTCATGCTAGTTATCTCTCCTTTTGAAATTTGTGAATAGTTAACAAGTTCCATATATTTAAGTTCTTTTAACACCCTACATCCTTGCTGTTAGAAAAAACTGAATCCTTCATTTAATTCCACCACCCGACCAAACTCGACCTTCGCCAAGTCAAAGCATTCCAGAATCTTTGGTGAAAATTCCCCGCATTCACCCTCCTCAATCATACGTATGGCTGTATCCGTAGCATAAGCATTCTTATAGACACGCTTACTGACCAGTGCATCAAAGACATCCGCCAGAGAAACAATCTGTGCCCAAATCGGGATTTCCTCTCCCTTTAAGCCTTCCGGATATCCGCCACCATCATAGCGCTCGTGGTGATAACGACAAATATCATAACAGTATTGGTAAAATTCATCATCTTCCTGTTTGAATTTCTCCAACAGGTCACAACCATATATGGTATGTTTCTTCATCTCCTCGAATTCCTGCTTAGTCAACTTGCCCGGCTTCATAAGAATATTGTCCGGAATGGCGATTTTTCCGAGATCATGCAGTGCAGATGCATTGACAATATGTACCGATTGGTCTCCGGTAATTCCGTACTCCGGGAAATTCCTCATAAAATACTTCAACAATATCTGTGTAAAATATTTCACACGCTGAATATGCTCTCCGGATTCGGAACTTCGGAACTCTACTACGGAGCTCAGTGCATTTATCAAAAATTCATTGTTCTTTTTCAATTTCTCCTGGCTGTCTACCAGCTCTTTCGTCCGCTCCTGAAGTTTCTCCTCAATATCTGCTTTATAAGCAAACAAATCTATGATGTTCATCGTTCGGCGCATGATAACTCGCGGCGCAAAAGGCTTATAGACGATATCCATCGCACCGTAATTATATACTTTCTCATCACTCTCTGCTGTAGCTTCCGCAGTAATAACGATAACCGGCAAAAATTCTATATATCCTTTTTCTGACATGTAAGACAAAACTTCAAAACCCGTTTTCTTCGGCATCATCAAGTCGAGAAAGATGACAGCGAGGCTATCCTTATATTCCTCAATACGCTCGATGACCTCCTCACCATCTGCTGCCTCAATGGTTTCATATTGCTCTTCAAAAATGAATTTTAATATGTCGCGATTGATTTCTTCATCATCAGCAATCAATATCTTCGTCCTCTCCATGTGTACGCCTCCCGTCCAAGTAATTTTGTACAACTATCTACTATTATACAATTTTTCAACAAATTCCGCAACATTTAAGTATATAATTCTGAACTGGGAAATTTTTACCGTTTTTTTACCACAATTTCTGTATATTTTTATATCGGCAGAATATTTATGTCAAGATAGTGTATCGCTTACAAAACGCTCTGTTTGCGGCAGGTTGCTACAGGCAAAATATTGAACACGGAAATTATTTCCGCACACTAGCGTTCTTTCTGCGATTGTGATATACTACTATTTGTTCGCTCTGCAGCGGATACCATGAAACGCCCCGGGGCATTCGTCTGACGAAACGTTGCCGATGTCTCGGAAACATTACCTTGAACACGAACACGATAAAATATGCATGAATGGAGGATACTATGAAAATAAACAAAATATTTATTAAGAAAAGACTTCGCCATGTGTCTGCAATTTCCGGTGCGATTGCCTTGATATTGGTATGTGCCCTGGCAGTCTCCCACTTATTTCCGGATTCCGTCAGCAAAAATAAAGCACCGGTGGCACAGGGTAAGACTACCGTGAAAAAAACGAAATTCACTCCTGCAAAAGGGGAATTTCGCGGTGTTTGGATTTCTTTTCAGGAGTTTGGCACCAAAGCCTATTCCTATCAAAGTTATAAAAATTTCATAGATAAAACCTTTGATAACTGTAAGGACAAAGGATTCAATGCTGTTGTCATGCATGTACGTCCTTTCTCGGATGCTATCTACCCGTCTTCCTACTATCCGTGGTCAAAATATATTTCGGGTCAAGCAGGTAAAAATCCGGGATTTGACCCGCTGGCTTATGCTGTGGATGCAGCACACAAACGGGGACTGGCATTCCATGCCTGGATCAATCCATACCGTGTAACCAACGACTATGCCAGCTTTTCCAAGCTGCCTGCTTCCTCTATAACACGTAAGTGGGCAACTTCATCAAAGGCAAGCAAACGACGCAACGTCATAAAATGGCAGGGCAAGGTGTATTTAAATCCTGCAAGTACCGATGTTCGTAATCTGGTCACCAAGGGTGTCAAGGAAATTGTTAAGAAATATCCGGTAGATGGTATTCATTTTGACGATTACTTTTATCCGAATCTGGGAACAAAATACAAAAAAGTATTTGACAGCAAAGAATACAAGACTTATGTGAAAAAGTGCAAAAAAGCGCACAAGACCCCTATGTCTATCATCAAATGGCGTCGGAACAATGTGACCAAACTGATGAAGCGTATTTACAAGGCAGTTCACAAGCTGGATAAGAATTGCGTGTTTGGCATCAGTCCTGCCGGAAATATCAGCAACCTTTATGCTAAGAACAATTACTATGCAGACGTAAAGAAATGGATGAAGACTTCCGGCTATATAGATTATATCTGCCCACAGGTATACTGGTCATTCACCCAGAAGATATGTCCATTCCGCGGCACTGTAAACAAATGGCTCTCCCTGCCGCGAAGCAGCAAAGTAAAATTGTATGTCGGTCTTGCAGGGTATCGTGCCGGCATATCTAAAAAGGCGGCGAAATCGCTGTATGATCCGGAATGGGGAACCAGCCGTACCAACTTGAAACGTCAGCTGGAATATCTGCGAACCAAAGATAACTGCAACGGATTTGTCTTATTCTCCTATGCGGATTTGAATCGAAGCTCCGCCAAGAAAGAAATGAACAAATTCCTGGCATTGCTGGAAGAATAAAAAATGCTATAAAATGGAATGTGGCTTTGCAAGCAAACTTGCAAAGCCATGTTTTTTGTCCGTTAAACCCCGAAGGATTGTCAACTCATTTCTTATTGCTTAATCGCCAATTCGGCAGGCGGCTTGGATAATATATTGTGTACCGGCAACATGCTGATAATACCGGTTACCACATAGATAGCAGCCAGCAAAGTTCCCATTCCCCACAAAGGAAAGGTCAGGGAAATATTCAGCGACGGCACAGAAGCAAAAATATGTATCACAAGCGTAGTTATCAATACTGCAGGGAGAGAAGTATACGTGTTAATAAGCAGCATTTCTAATAAATATGCCTTCATAATACTTGCCTTCCCAATACCGATAAGCCGGTATACAGTCAGTTCTTCCATACGTGCCAGAACATTGGATTTTATGGTAAAGTATATCATCAACAACGCCACCACAAGCACCAGCATAACAAAAATTTTCTTACTATCCACATTGCCTTGGCGTGCTGCCTTATATTCCTCAATCTGTTCCTCATAAGGAATCGTTACTTTTACCTTGAAAAATGAATTATATTCTTTTGCCCCCTCGCTAATCAGCGCTGCTACTTTCTCCCTGTCTTCCGGGTTCTCTACATACACCTTACACTTTCGCGAATTAATGGCGATTTTACGAACGATATCGGAAGTCCCCCTGTTCGCAATGACATAACGCGCATCAAACTGACCGGGAAAAGTACCCACCACCCGATATTCTTGAACCTCTTTCGCCTTAGATTTCTTATCATCTTCGTCAGGAACGTAGTAGTCCCCCAATGAGTCTTTGGCAAACTTTACCACTAATTCGCCTTTTTTGTTCCTATATTTTTTGGACATTTTTATTAGTCTAATCTGTGTCTCTGATACAAGAACCTCACCTTCCTTCAATTCGGCTGCTCCAAATTCATCCGGATATGCTGCCTGCAACTGGGCAAAACCGGCTACCTGAGTACCGGTGACCGTCATACCGATTAAAGCATCCTGATAGCAATAAATGGAAGGTTCCTCATTATCTGTAATTCCCACAATAGTAAACTCTTTTTCATAGGCATTCATCAATAATGTATAATTCAAAAATTTTTCAATGGAATATATACGGTCTGCCATTAGCGTGCCCGATTTCAGAATACGATTTAACACCAGTGCATCCACTACTATTTCCCCCTCTTGCTCCGGCATCCGTCCATATAGGATATCTTCCCCCTTCACATGAGAGATATCCACATAGGAAAAATCGGTAATCTGAATATCCAATCCCCGCATCTGAAAAAAATCACTATATCGAAAAGAGGCATCACGGTCCACATCAATAAACGTCTGATCTATCAAATTGTTTCCGACAATTACATTGTCAATAAAGCTTTCTTGCCGTTCTTTAATATCATCCCGATAGAAGTTGCTTGTAGGCACCATCTCAACCGCTACATAGTGGGAATCGTCTTGTACAACATCCTCCTTATGGATAAAAGCGGTCGTCGTATAATCTGCTATGGACAATGTCAAAAGAACTGCCGCCGCCAGCATGATACATATTACAAATGCCTGTTTCTTACCCAGCAGATATAAATTCTCCTTTGCCATACGCCAAATTTCACGCATGGGAAGCGCCGCCGATTTCTTTGCACGAAGCCCTTCCAGATGATAGGAAAATTTTTCTACCTCCTGCAGGTCCAGTTCCGGTCTCTCCCCGTCAATCATCTCACAACCGGATTCCTCTCCGGCAAAAACCACATCACACTCCATATCGTTGCGTATATATAATTTGCCGTCCTTCCACGCCAGTTTTAATCGGATAGTTTCCCCCGTGTCATCACTATTGCCATCGGCATTGTGATATACTTGAATCTCTGTATTATCTCCCTCCAGAGATATCTCCTTAAGCTCCGGCAAATATATGTTTCCGTCATCGGCACGGCTATAGGTTTCGTCTGCACTGTTTTCCCTGTCACCGATGATTTCACCGTCTCTGATTTCAATAATCCTGTCTGCAAAGAAATTAGCAATCCGCTTCTCATGAGACACTAAGATTACCAGACATTCCTTGGAAATATTGCGCAAAATACTCATAATCCGTATGGTATTTTCCTCATCCAGATTTCCTGTCGGCTCGTCTGCCAAAATAATCTGCGGCGATTTGACTAACGCTCTGGCGATAGATACACGCTGCTGCTGTCCACCGGAAAGCTTTGACACCAACTTCTTTTTATAACGGGCGATGCCCAACTGCTCCAGTACATAGGTAACACGCTCGTCTTTCTCCTCCTCCGTCAGGTCGTACTTATTTAATGCAAGCTTTACATTATACACCACAGAATAATCCTGCAGCAAATAATAATTCTGGAAAACGTAGCCGAATTTTTCACTGCGAAGTTTCTCTATTTTGGAGGGCTCATATTTTTTTAACTTGGTATCCTCAATGGTAATACTGCCACCCTGGAACACATCCAGCCCGCCCAGTGTATTGAGCAATGTCGTCTTACCGGAACCGCTTTCACCCAAAATACATATCAAACCTGTGGACGGCAACTCAAGATTAATATCATTTAGCACATGCAGCTCATTTTTCCTATTCCGGTTAAAAAATTTATTGAGATTTTCAATTCGTATCATTCTTCCATCCTCCCCCTTAACAGATGGTTGAACGCTGCCACCATAAGCATCGCTGCCACCATATTATATGCAATATACAACAGGTAACCCGGTATTTCATAATAATACAGCATCTCCCGAAGCATCGGCTTGTAGAATGCCAATCCATGTATTGCCGCTATAACAACAATCATAGCAGCAATACAATATCGGCGCATTTCCACATACCCTATTTTACACATGAGTTTCATACGCATTCCCATAAACTTCAGCACAAATTGATCTTTAATGCGAATCTTCATAAGAGAACGCAGTATGAGAATTTCTGCCAGCATCATGATAAACAACACCGCAGATGCAATGCCTATCAATTTCAATCGCTCCTCAACCAGGTCCCCATCGTAATCTCCGGAGCCAAAGCGCAATGTACTTACAGCATCATACCCCTTTTTTTCCAGCGCGCTGAGCACATGATCCATCTTGCCATAACTGTTAATGTAAACACTTGCCTGTGTACTTTCCCTTCGATAAAATGCTTCATATAATTCTTTGGGTATTTCTGCAAATAGCGGACCACTGCTATGAGAGCTTTTCATGGTGGCTGCATCCAGATAATCCCCCTCCTGCTTTGCGACATACCTTTCATCGTAAAGCAAAATCTGCATTCTGCCGCCTTCTTGTCCCAGCAGCGTTAATACGGCGCCCCCTGAATTCGGATTCTGGACCGGATTATACAAATACTGCGCTGTATGAGATGGAATAATATAATTCTCTGATACACGTATTTCCGCATATGCAGGTCCCGGATTTTCGGGACTGGGCGAAAACAACGGCGTCAAATCCACCCGATCTTCCGGAATGGGGTCACCCACCAACGGAATCAAATCTGCCTGAGCCATATATCTACCATAGATGAGCTCATATGCATATTCAAAGTGGATTTTTCCCGATGTCACTGTACTCTGTAACATGGTGCAAAATTCCGGTGAGAAATAGACTTGTTCCGTTTTTTCTTTCAGATGACCTACGACTTTCATCTTTCGTCCTACGAAGTTATCATCACTGCCCCACATGAGTGTATTGGTAAAGTAAAACATTACCGCACTGTCAACCCCTATCTCCTCATCATCATACAATACAACTTCATTCATTGATTCAGGAAGTCTTCCGTCTGCCAGATCAGACTGTTTCAGACAAGTACTGGAACGCATGAACCTTTTCTTATTTGTAAATTCAACTTTGTTCGTTCTGCCACTATAATAACTGATATTATCCTCTTCTTCCAAATATCCATATGACATCTCGTAATCCTTACCCTGTATGTAATAATAATTGATGTCATTCACCAGGTCGTACCGGTCCACGGATACCACATTTTTTATTTGCTCCATCGTACTTATATCTTTATCGGTAAGAGGCTTACCGTCCTTACGTTTCACGGATAGTCTGGTACTGTCCTTTCGCGCATACGCCGTATCCGAATATTCTTTCGTAAATACATCATCAGCATTCATAAGCAACTGTCCGATGAACATAAAGGATATCGTCGCAGTCAGCAGGAAAAATGTGAAAAACAACGCTGCCTTCCCCGGCTGTGTACGTAGATTCATCCCTGCGAAAAATCTCGCCAGCCTGCGTTCCCACTTCTTTCCTGCCTTTTTGCTGATACTCCGATCTGAAGATATTTCTCCCTCTTGGTAACCCTTCTCCCCATTTACGCCTGTGCCGCTTTCTCCCCTCTCCTCATCTGCAGCCGGCAGCGTTGTATTTTCCCCTTGTTTTCCCCCATTGTTTACAGGGATATCTAAAACGACTTCACCGTCATGAAGCCGGATTTTACGTGTGACATAGTTTTCCACCTGTTCGTAATTGTGGGTAACCATGATTACCAGATGGTCTTTGGATAAATCCTGCATCAGCTTGACAATCTGCTCCCCCGTCTCGCTGTCCAGATTTCCCGTAGGCTCATCTGCCACTATGATGTCTGTGTTTTTTGCCAATGCTCTGGCAATAGAGAGACGCTGCTTCTGCCCGCTTGACAGCTTTGAAGCTCTCTGGTTAATCTGCTTGCTCAATCCAACACGTTCCAGATACTCTCGTGCTTTCTTCTCTGCCAGTTCTCTCTCAATACCCATTATCAGCAACACGCTGACAATATTTTCCTTTGCAGAGTAATGCCCTATCAGACTGTAATCCTGAAAGACAAACCCTATTTTCTGTCTCCGATACTCTTCCCAGTCATCTTCATCGTATTGGAATGTCGGCTGTCCGTCTAAATACATTTCACCGTCATCAAAGGGTTCCATTCCACTGATTACCTTTAACAGCGTAGACTTTCCGCTTCCGCTTTCCCCGGTGATGGCAACGAATTCACCCATGCTAAACTGCAGATTGACTTTCCGCAATGCCTGCGTGACCGCCGTTTCCGTATAATAATACTTGGCGACATTCTGGAGATCAATTCTTATTGGCTTCATACTATACCTTCTCCCCCCTTCACTAATTTACTCCCTTCACGTTAAAAGTTTCCTATAATGAAAAAAGCATGATTACTATCATGCTTTTTACTTTGTTATATATTATCATGCAGTCACTGGAAAAATCAGCCTTGAAAATTCTACTTTTCTTATGCCATTATTCTTATCCATTTCCATATTTTAATGTACTTACTGCTAATTATTACAGTATTATAAACATATATGCAAAATTTTATTGTGAGAACTATGTTCTCCATATGCACAAGAAATAGGATATTATTTTTTCCCTCTGTCTATAAAACGCATCTGACCTACTTCTTCCTGATGCTGCTTTGCCACAACTTCCAAACCACGTAAATGACGACACTCCGCACACACGGTTCCGAAATCCAAAGGCTTTCCGCAAATCTGACAAAATACCTGTGACATCGTCTTATTCCCGACAGTGTCTTTGTACTGAATACGCCCCTCTCGTATCCATGAGCGCACCTTGGAATTAGGCAAATTAAAATGCTCTGCAACTTGCGTTTCATTTACATCATTATTTCTGATATATTCTTTTACTTCACTAAACAGATTGAGTTCTATACAAGTTGGACAGATATCTTTTTCATACTGAGGATGCAGACGGCGACTGCACTGTATACAATTCTTTATGTCCGTACCCGCAAATCGGTCTTTATCTACTTTCATCGGTGTAACCCTCCTTTAACTATTGCTTTATATAGAATACCACGACTTAACATTTCTCGCAAGTTTTATCCCATCTAAATCATGGCTGCAATGATGCGTCGTTCCCGTTTGTCCCTCCGGTACCACTTCCTTGCTGTGAAGAAGTTGTATTTTGAGCTGTGCCATTGTTCTGGCTAAACTGCAAATTGGAAATCCTTCCCTTTTCCACATCATAATCGTAAACACCCCCTACTGCGATATCACCTTTTGCCTGAGCAGCAAAACTAATCGTCAACAGGTTGTCCTTCTGTTCCAGAAGTGTATATATCACTGCGCTGCCGGGCTCAAAATGCATTTCTGAATCATTGTACTGTCCAAAAACCCGGTTGAGAATTTCATTCCCATCCTCATGACGATAAAATTCTTCCCTGTTTTTTACGTCATACACAATAAAGGTCTGCGCTTTCGTTCCGTTATAAGTCAATATTGCATAATCCCCGATAGAAGCGTCTGATTGGATTGCCCATTGCAAATCACAATAATAGCCTTCAACAGGCTTCATTTCCCGTTCCCCTCTGACCATGATGACTTTCCTGATAGCCTTACTTCCAGTGGTATCTGTCTCTGTATCCACCCGCATCCACTCTTTTCCATCATTATCTTTCAGAGTAAACGTTTCTGTCACGCCGCTCTCCTGCGTCCCTTGGGAAGCCAGCCTGTGCTGATTCAACTGCTCCTCCCCCAGTTTCTGCGCCATATATCTTTGTTCTGACGGATTCCACACATAATAAATCCGTCCCTGTTCCATAGACGTATAAAAGATATCTTTAATGTCATCCATTGTCCCCGGTGTCAGAGATTCCATGCCGGACATCTGCCGGCTATATACCGGATCCGAAACCTCCTCTATGCTCGCTTCTCCCAGCTGGAATACCAAATATACATATTCCTTCACCAGGGTGGCATTCTCACTGTCCTCTACATCTGTTTCTGTCCAATTAGCTTTTGTCTCCTCGTCTTTTGAAGAGCTTTCCGTTTCCTTTTCCTTGGTATCAGTTTCTTCCTCTTTGTCTTTTGAAGAACTTTCCGTTTCTTTCTCCTTGGTATCAGTTTCTTCCTCTTTGTCCTTTGAAGAACTTCCTGTCTCCTTCTCCTTGGTGTCGGTTTTCGTCTCTTTGCCTTTTGAAGAACTTCCTGTCTCCTTCTCCTTGGTGCCGGTTTTCGTCTCTTTGCCTTTTGAAGAACTTCCTGTCTCCTTCTCCTTAGTTCCGGTTTTCGTCTCTTTGTCTTTTGCAGTCTCCTCCTTCTCTTTCTTATCAGATTTCGTATTCTTAGAAGATCTTTCCGTTTCTTCCGTCTCATTCTGTTCGTCTTCCGCATCTGATGCAGCGTCTTCCTCCGTGCTTAGCAGGCTATCTACCACCGCTCGCTGATCGTCATCCCAATCTATTTGCTGACCGATGATGAGCTCCTGCGCCGTATCGTTATTATAATCTCCAATATGCAGAGCCATCCCCTGAGAAAAAGATAATTCATCTAACTTTATTCCCTGCTTTTGAAATGCGTCCTGCAAAGAAACCTCATCCACTGCATTTCCCATGGAATCTTCCATCTTAAGCGAAAAACGACCTCTTATCTCATCCCCTGTCTGCGAGCCTCTTTCCACATTGAGCTTTATTTTGTGCTGTAGTCCTCCCGGGGAAACCACAGACACCTGCGCAACCGTTTCCGTCTCGCGCACAGTCCGCTGAATACTTTGACTTTCTCCTCGTTGCCAGGTACTACCCGCCCATGCAATTTGCAGCGGACGATACATAAAAGTATAGACACACAGGAAAGAAACCAACAATACACCCATAAGTCTCTGTCGAATGAAGGGACGGTGCCAATGCAACGCTCTCTGTGCCCGTTTCTCAAGACCTGTCTCAAAAATGGTACATATAGTATATGGCATCGGCGTTTCTTCCTTTGCCATATTTAAAATGCTTTGGGTATAGGCACCCTTCTCTTTGAGTCCCAGACGGCGCATAGTTTCTTCATCACATGCCATTTCTTCATCTTTTTTTGCCATGCTTAGTGCCGCCCATACTAACGGATTAAACCAGTGCAAAGCAGTGACCATAAACTCTGCCAGGTTCCATATGGCGCTATTTCGTTTACTATGAATTTCCATATGGGCAACGGTATATCTTGCCTGTTTCGCCTCTGTTTTTTCCGGCAGATAAAAACGATGTCTTAGTATCCCCGTCGTCACAGGCACTTTCACCGCCGACTGATATAATCTGCCATCCAGCTGCTTCTCACGGACACGAATTTCCGACTTAATCTGTCCCTGCCGGAATGCCATCACCATCAACAGAAACGCGACTCCAAACAGCCATCCCCATGCACACACGCGATAGGATAACGTGGTTGTTATTTCCCCGTGCAGCACTGTTGACCAGCTGCGAAGCAATCCGCTTTCCTCCTCTATAGTGAGACCAAGTCCCTCCATCACACGGTGATACCAACGGTTCCACCGCGCCACAATACTGAATGGACTGGATATGGCTACCGGACAAATGATCCTCAAAAAATATAATCTCCACATCCAAACCATATATTTCTTGGGAAGATTTTGTATTAACACACGTAAAAGCAGCAACAGAGGAAATAAAACCACTGCCGCCACTTCCATTGCGAAAAGTATGTAAAATATGCGATATAACACATCTACGTTCATTTCCGTCCCTCTCTTTTGTCCCTGACCCTAAAAATTACAAATATGCCTGCCCATAACATAATGGCGCCAATCTGAACCCTGTTTAGTCTTGCGTAATTATGCTAACATAATTATAGTATTGTGCTATAGCGAATGCAAGATAAATATATGGAAGAAATACTAATACAAAATAATCAAATATCATTGACGCACTGAAAGTTCATCTGTACAATAATCTATGAGAATAACTCGGATTTCTACAAGGATTCAGGTGCAGGAAACCTACAAATCAGCAATCACTTAATGCAGAATGGAGGCATTGGATGAAAGACCAATTTATTAAGGTGGCGGCGGCTACACCATGTATTCGTGTGGCAGACCCTGCCTATAATACAGAGCAAATCATAGAGTTAATGCGGGCTGCAGCTCACGAAAAGGTGAAGCTTCTGGTACTTCCGGAATTATCCTTAAGCGGTTACACCTGTGGGGATTTATTTTTACAGGAAAGTCTACTACAGGGGTGCCTGATAGGCTTAAAACAAATTATACAAGTGTCTGAAAATATGGACATGATAACATTAGTGGGTCTTCCTTTTTCATATAACAGCCGCTTATACAATGTGGCAGCGGTAGTCTTTCAAGGGGAGCTTTTAGGGCTGATTCCCAAGACAAAGATTCCCAATTATTCAGAATTTTATGAGGCGAGACAT
The DNA here is from genome assembly GCA_022510685.1 of Lachnospiraceae bacterium. Taxonomy (GTDB): domain Bacteria; phylum Bacillota; class Clostridia; order Lachnospirales; family Lachnospiraceae; genus Butyribacter. The sequence continues at coordinate 49,145 of JAFLTA010000013.1, forward strand.
TTCTGCCCTGCACCGGAGGAACTTCTCCTTATTGATGTCCCGGAGTTAGGCTTTGATGACGATTTAAGAAATATGGTCTGGTTTGGCTCCAAACTATTGTTTTCTGCTGCCAATATGCCGAGTTTTGTCCTGGGTGCAGAGATTTGCGAAGATTTGTGGACGGTGACACCTCCCTCCAACGGACATGTCATTCGCGGTGCTACAGTGATCGCCAACTTATCTGCCAGCGATGAGACTACCGGCAAGGACAGCTATCGCCGTGATTTGGTCCGGGGACAATCTGCCCGCCTAATTTGCGGCTATATTTATGCGGATGCCGGAGAAGGGGAATCCTCCACGGATTTGGTGTTTTCCGGACATAATCTCATCGCAGAAAACGGAACACTGCTGAAGGAATCGGAACGCTTTACAAATGGTCTAATTGTTTCCGAACTGGATTTAGGTCGTCTCGTCAGCGAAAGACGGCGCATCACCACATTCCCGCAGTCACCGCTTGGACAGCCTCAATCGACGGAGGAAGATTATCAAATCGTATCCTTTCATTTCGACAGGGTGGAAGATACGCCCCTTACGAGGTATTACCACAGGACGCCTTTTGTCCCCACTGCCAAACATGAACTGGATCACCGTTGTAATGAAATTTTGCACATCCAGGCAATGGGGTTAAAAAAGCGATTGGAGCATACACATTGTTCCCATGCCGTAATCGGAATTTCAGGCGGTCTGGATTCCACTCTGGCACTTCTGGTCACAGCGAGAGCTTTCGATTTGCTGAGTCTCCCGCGTGACGGTATCCTCTGTGTGACTATGCCATGCTTTGGTACTACGGACCGCACTTACCGGAATGCCTGTACCCTCACGGAAAAGCTGGGCGCCACCCTTCGGGAAGTCCCTATTCATGAGGCTGTGGAGTTACATTTCCGTCACATTGGACATGACCCGGAAAACCATGATATCACATATGAAAATTCTCAGGCAAGGCAGCGCACACTGATTTTGATGGATTTGGCAAATGAAATAAACGGAATGGTTATCGGTACCGGAGATATGTCTGAGCTGGCTCTTGGCTGGGCAACCTATAACGGTGACCATATGTCTATGTACGGTGTAAATGCCTCCGTGCCAAAAACTCTGGTTCGTCATCTGGTACAGTATTTTGCTGATACTTCAGAAGACAAGGAACTTAGGGATGTACTGAACGATATACTGGATACCCCGGTAAGCCCTGAGCTGCTTCCACCGGAGAACGGCAAAATCGCCCAAAAGACGGAAAACATTGTAGGTCCATATGAACTTCATGATTTCTTTCTTTATTACATGATGCGCTTCGGATATACACCTGCAAAAATTTTTCGCCTGGCAACATATACATTCAAAGAAGAATATGACGATGCTACTATTTATAAGTGGCTCCATACTTTTTACCGGCGGTTCTTCTCCCAGCAGTTCAAACGCTCCTGTCTGCCGGATGGACCTAAAGTGGGAAGCGTTGCCTTATCCCCACGGGGCGATTGGCGTATGCCAAGCGACGCTTCTGCCGCGCTATGGATGGAGGAACTGGAGGACATTAAGCCGGAGAAATAGTCTCGAGTGTATATAAAATTCTCGAGTGTGATATCTGTCGTAAATGTACTACAAGATTTAAAACCAAAACAAAGTGTGCTTCGCACACTCTCGCGATTTTACATTACCTAAAATTGAAGCATATGAAATATGCTTTGCACACCTTTGCTGCGCCAGCCAGCGTCACGAAGTGACAAATACCTATGCTGGCTGCGCGCATAAGTGTTTTTGCTTAATAGGAAACGAGAAGTTTCCTATTCGATAAAAAGAAAAGCCGTGCTAATGCACGGCTTTTCTCCGGTATATTTCTATACCAAAATTTGAAAATATGACTCAATAATAAAACTTGTCAGCTAATTTAATAGAAACGAAATTTATTTGAATTTCTTATAACCACACTTCTTTAACTTCTTAACGTTAGCTTTGTTTACCTTCTTGGTACCGCCTGTAACTTTGATTGTCTTCTTGCAGCCCTTGAATGCACCCTTCTTTACAGAAGAAAGCTTTTTCTTAAGAGTTAATTTACTAAGTTTCTTACATCCCTTGAATGCAGTCTTGCCAATCTTTGTAACACCCTTAGCGGAAACTGTTGTCAACTTCGCACATCCGTTGAATGCACTTGTCGGAATGCTCTTAATGTTGGTTCCCAAAGTAGCCTTCTTTAACTTCTTAGCCTTCTGGAATGCCTTGCTATCAATCGCTGTTACCTTGTAGGAAGCTGTTCCCTTCTTTACTGTGTTCTTCACAGAGATAGAAGTCTTCTTCTTACCTGCTGCACTCAAGCCCACTACAGTTACCTTACCGGTCGTTTTCTTCTTAGAAACAGTTGTAATTGTAGCAGCGGTTGTAACTTTGTACTTAAAGTTTCCGGCTGTGAAAGTCTTACCCTGTGCAGTACCGTTTACCTTCTTGGTATCCTTTGGTGTCGGTGTTGGAGTTTTGTCGTCCTTGTCGCCAGTTTTGTCATCTTCTTTCGGATAAACTGCCGGCTCACCTATGGAGTTCTTAAATTCATCACTATTGGTATCAATATTTCCTGCATCCTTAACCTTTTGACCTGTTCTAGGATCTGTATAGTTACCATCTACCAAATCCTGCAGGGCTGTCTTAAGACCAGTAATCTTGAAAGTGATTGCGAGGGTATCTGCAGCAAGAGGAAGTGTTTTATTTGTAACCTCTTTGTCATCATCCTCCAGCACATCATTCGTCTTGTCATTATCATGTGCATTCACTAATGGGAAGTAGTAGTAACCATTGTCTTCCTTTGGAGAAACTACTTCCGTAATTTTCTCATTTGCAGGAGTTCCATCTACTGTTACTACAATATCAGTGATTTTGACACCCGGATATACCTCTTTATTCAAATCTGTTGCAACGGATAAGAGATTGTATGCATCCGCATATGACAGATTGATACCACTCATAGATACCGTATACTCACCATCGTGGGTCAATAATACATCTGTTGCATTAGATACTGTTTTCTCAAAACCTTCCGCACCAGGATATGCATCAATTGGTGTCCATGCTGCTGTTGCATTACAGAATGAATTTGATGCCTCTTTTGCCGGATTATAGTCGTCACGGTAATCCCAGTTCGTCGTTTGGTAAGCAAGGTATGCATGGAGACCTGCTTTACTCCAAAGCTCCTCATCATAGAACTTAGGATAGTCCCAACCAAGACCAGTGATTGTGAAAGTCAGTTCCAGCTTACTTGTCCATTTAAGTCCCTTCTCAGCAATCGCAGTACCTGTTTTACCGGTTCCGTCATTATTACCACTATCCATTATTTCGATACGTAAACTACCATCTTTTTCACGGATTACTAAATTATCATTTAAGTTTACCTTTTTATCATCCGCCTTGAGCTCTACTTTAGAAATTTTAACATCATCAAGTTTAGCAACCTTGCTCTTAAGATTTTTAATCTCAGCTGCCAGAAAAGGTGCGTCGGACAACACAGCCGATCCACTGCTTGTATAAACACCTACGGTATACGTACCATCCTTATATACCTCTGCGTCCTTTGCGGTTGAATTTGTACCACCGGCACCATATCCCCAGTATGTGATTGATTCTTCTGTCTGTCCCCAGTCATTATCGGAATAACACAGGGAGGCAATGGCGCTACCCGTTGTAATAGTATCTTTTGTGTCAGCAGCGTTTACCTTGCTAATAGTAACGTTACTAACAAGACCTATTGCCATTGCGCCCGTCAGAACCCATGACAACAGTTTCTTTGTCTGTTTTCTCATTATTTTTTCCTCCTTTACATTATTGAGTCAACATACATAGCTAAGTCGTTGTCAAAAAGTGTACTTTTTGATACTGCACCAAATATCAAAAAGCGGTTTCCATCTATTATATATTCTAAAGTATAAGCATATTATTGTTGGGAAAATTTAGAAGATTATGAAAAAATTTTTAAAAACCTATTGACATTCACATAATAATTTTATAGAATTGCAAAAGTAAAAGTTAGTGTCAAAAAGTACACTTTTTGACACTAACTTTTTTTATTTTAAAATCATATTTCTACTATAGAAAAAGGCGGTGAATAACGGTTCTGTTATCCACCACCTGTTTACATTTATCTGTTATCTTTTCTCACGCCGGCATCTCATAAGTCCTGCCTCCGGAATCTCTCCGGACGTACGTATGTCAATGATACTTTCCGTTTCCGACAGTGCATTTTGATACCACATTGCCGCTTCCTCAGGATTATTTTGCTCCTCAAAGTACATTCCCAGTTCGCAGCACAACTCTGCCGTGGGATTGGTCACTGCATCCCGCAAAGCATAGGCAAGGAAATTCGCCGTATCCCCCTGAAGACGATATGTGCGCGTCAATACGCAAATAGCTTCCCGCAGAGCATCCTGCCCCACATCCTCCTGCTCTGACACCTCTCGGAAACACGGTTCTGCCTTCACGAAATCTTCCACATCTCCGCAACGAAACAGCTCCATGGCATACATATGGCGAAGCTTATCCGATAACCTGCCCTGTTCCCTGCTCACTCCGGCAAGGGCATCCAGATCCCGTTTCCCGTGACCGGGTGTTGGTCGATGCTGGATGCGAATGTCACTGTCAAATACCACCGGATCCAGACGAAGCGTCTCATGAATCGGGTCAATCCATGTAAATTCCCGCAGTCTCTTATACAGCTTTGGACGGTATTCTTCTTCAAAGTTATATACCGTACTAAGTTCTGACGGTGTGCAATACCACATCTGCACAATCTCCACTTCCGGGAGCAGTACCTTCTTTAAATCACATAGCTTCTTTTGATCTTCCGGCTCTAAATATTCATCCGCATCCGCTGTGTAAATATAGTCGCCTGTAGCTTTGGATGCTGCAAAATTTCTGGCTTCTGAAAAATCTCCGGTCCATGAAAAATCATAAATAAGGTCAGTAAACTTTCCGGCAATCTCTTTTGTATTATCTGAGGAACCAGTATCTACGATGATAATTTCATCCATGACATCTGCCAGAGTGGACAAACATTTTTCCAGACGCGGCTCCTCATCCTTCACTATCATACAAAGGCTGAACTTCATTATTCCGTATCATCTCCTGTATCCGAACCCACATCATCCGGTCCATCACCACTACCATCCGGTGGAATATCCTCCGGCTCATCAATCGTAGGAGGTGCCGTTACTGCCGGTTCTGTATTTGGGGTGTTCACAGGCTTGGGCTCCTTGGTTTCCTTCGGTCTTTTCGTGGTTTTTACGTTATCCAACTCCGCAGCATCCGGCTCTATTGTTTCTTCCGGTTCTGAATATGAAGATTCATCATCGTCATAATCCTTGCGGGACTTATCATCAGATTCTTCCGATTCCACAAAATCCTTATATTCCAGCCCTTCATGGAGTTCATTCATAAAGGATTCCCATATGGTAAGCGGATAAGTATTGCCATATAAACTATCCAGTGTCTTAGGGGAATCATATCCCACCCATACTGCTGTAGTGAAATACGGAGTAAATCCGCAGAACCAGCCGTCCTTTTTATCACTGGTAGTACCTGTTTTTCCTGCACAAGCCATATTATTCAATGCATGCCCGCTTCCTGTACCGTTAGTCAGAACACCTGTTAAAATATCCGTCATAGAACGTGCTGCATTCTTATCGTATACCTGTTTTTCCTTTCGCTTCTTTCCATTGTTTTTCAATATCACATTTCCATCGGAATCCGTAATTTTCTTGATACAGGTCGGACGGCGGAAAATACCATCATTTTCAATTGTCGCATATGCTGATGCCATCTCCACCGTGGTCACACCATTGGTCAGACCACCCAGAGAAGACGCCGGATAATAATCATCCGCCACTATATTATTAAATTCCATTTTCAAGACATAGCTTAATCCTACTTTAGGCTGTAATTCCTCAAACAGCCTCCATGCCACCACATTCTTGGACTTCTCTACCGCACGGCGCAGCGGAATTTTTCCAAGATAGGTATTATCCGAATTTCTCGGTCCGTCTTTAAACCGGGTATCATCAACTATGCTGTCCGGCGTGTATCCCCGCTCCAGTGAAGGGGTATACACTACCACCGGCTTGAAACAACTTCCCGGCTGACGATAGCTTTGATACGCGCGATTCAATGTGTACCCTGTAGTGGACTTCTGTTTTCTGCCACCTACGATTGCCACGACAAATCCCGTCTCATTATCTATACAAGTAGCCGCACCCTGCAATTTAAAAATTCCGTCATCTGTTTTTTCCTTAAACCCGGCTAGCGTCTCATTCACTTTCTTTTGCAGCTTATTCTGACGCGAGCGGCTAAGGGATGTATAAATATGATAACCACCTGTATTCAAATCCGTTCGGCACTCATCATACAATGCTTCGTATTCTTTCTCATATTCCTCCTGCTCCGTGCTATCGGAAAATTCATATTTGAACTCAAAGCCATGCTGCTCCATCAATGCTTTTGTGGCACAGCTAATCGCATAAGTTGCCATATAATCCTGTGTCTTCACCGTCTCTGCCGGGTCCAAAATAATTTCTGTATAGGAAGCATCACTGTATTCTGCCTCCGAAATTTTTCCCTCCGATAACAACTGGGACAACACACGATTTTTACGTTCAATGGTATTGTCATATCCCTCCAGAGGGTTGTATTTCTCCGGACGGTTGGGAATTGCACAAAGGAATGCAATCTCTGCCAGATTCAACTCCGCGGTTGGTCTGCTGAAATAAGCACGGCTTGCAGACTCGATACCATACTTGGCATTGGCAAAACATACATTATTAATGTAAAATTCCAAAATCTGGTCTTTCGTGTATTTCTTCTCCAACTCCATCGCATAGAACATCTCACGAACTTTACGCTCGTATGTTTTGTCGTCTGTCAAATAAACTTTACGAGCGAGCTGCTGCGTAATTGTACTTCCACCACGGGAAATCGACTCATGGTTAAGACGGCTTTTGACCAGCAACACCGCTGCTTTCATCGTCGAGAGGAAGTTTACTCCCTCATGCTCATAAAAATCTCTGTCCTCCGTTACGATAAAACAGTCCTTCACTGCCTGAGGTATCTCATCAAAATTCAAATAATATAAATCCTTATCACCCGTCAGTTTGGCGATAACTTTTTTATCTGACGAATAAATGAAACTGGTCTCCGAAGAACGGAAGGTTTCCGTGCTCGAAGCTGCCACATCGTGTTTCGCTTCACTCTGCCAGCGAAGCAAATCATCACCAAACTTGAAATAAAAAACTGCCAGAACAGCTAAAATCGCAAGCAAAAAGAGTAACAACGATATTTTGAGTGCAAATCGAAGCTTCGGATGCTTTTTCTCCTTCCTCACGCGGTCGGATTTTCCACCCGCTTTTTTTATTCCCATCATATCCTCCTCATTTCTAAATAATGCCTATTAATTAAAACCACAAATACTGCCTTAACTTAAATCATATCATATTTCCATAAAAAATGCACCTTTTCTTCCGGTTTTAAGAAAATTGTAAGATATTGCCCCGGAAAAACAATCCTGAAATGTATGTATATTTTCCCGAAAAATGGCAAGATTCTACTACAGCAAAACGAAAGGACGGGTGTAACATATGAACATAAATTCTTCCGAAAAACGCTGGATACTACTGGAGCAACCACGGTTTCAATTTCCAAAACGAATCTGGCTGTTACTGTTTTTGTATTCTTTATCCTTCACTTTATTATTAGTCGGATTGCGTTACTTTCATGCAGACAATGAATCCCAAAAAGCAACCGCGATAAAGTCCTCAAGGTCAAAGTATGCATTTCATCACGAAAGCAACGAAAAAAATGCCGTCAACTCCAGCAATTTGCAGAATTCCCTCTCCCGGGAAATCATCCGCCTGCACGTCATTGCCAACAGCGACACAAACGCAGACCAGGCATTAAAATATGAAGTACGTGACTCTATTATCACGCATCTGCAAAATGCACTGGAGCAGGCTGGGAGCCTTCCGGACGCGGAAAGAATCCTTTTGGCACGAAAAGCATACATCGAGGAGACAGCCAAAAAAACAATCCGGAAAAATAACTGTGACTATACCGTCAGTATTTCTCTGGATGACCGTTATTTCCCTGCAAAGCAATATGGCGATCTGACATTTCCTCCCGGTACTTATCGGGCATTATGTGTGGAAATCGGAAAGGCAGAAGGAAGAAATTGGTGGTGTGTTTTGTTTCCTTGTCTCTGTTTTGTCGATGAGACTACAGCTGTAGTACCAGACTCATCAAAGCATAAATTACAAGAGGAATTATCTGCCGAAGATTACGGGGAGCTTCTGTCCCAAAGTACGCCCACCCCAACTGCAACCGCAAAACCAAACGTCCGATTTCGCTCGGGAATCTACGACTGGATTACCGGAAGATAAGTATGGTATAATAAACGCACATTGAGCGTTTATCTTGTGAGAACTGCGTTCTCAGTATGTGCAGGAAATCAGGAGAAGCATTATGAAAAATACAGTTTTAGTCACTATACGCGGAGAGCAGTCAGACGGTGTACAAAGTGAAAGTCAGGAGACTATCCAGACAGGCCGCTACCGTTATATCGATGGTAAGGATGTAATTTCATATGAAGAAATGGTATTAGATGAGCCGGCAGACCCCGCCTCCGCCTGCCGAAACATACTGAAAATCCAACCGGATTTTATCACATTGAGCAAGAAAGGTCCTATCCGGACAGAAATGGAATTTGCAACGGGACAGTCCTTCCACGGATTTTACCAAACTCCCTATGGCGTTTTTGACATGGTGGTGCAGACAAAAAAAGTAGCTATAAAAAAAGAAGAAACACAAATTACTGTGTTTCTTCAATACGATTTAGAATTAAACGGAGATTTTATTGCAGAATGCAAACTGGACATTGTAATCCGGGATACGGATGGCTAGTAGAAATGGTATCATTCCGGAATCAAGAAAAATAACCGCAATACTGCGGTTATTTTTCTATATAGGCTATTCTATTAAGAATCCATAAAGAACGCACATACAACTCTGGCTACTACAATTTATAGGCGTTGATAATAACTGTGTAGTCGCTGTACTCTGCATAATAAGGATAATTCTGCTCATCAACTCCCAAAGGTGTCTGGTTTATCCACACTTCCTGTGTATCATTAGCGAGAATTCCACCGGGTACTGAGTTCTGTGCTACATCTACAACATTTCCATAATCATCATAATAGATAATCATTACCGGCACCTTATCGATTGCTTTACTATATGAATTTTTCACCTTTAAGACAATCTTTCCATTCTTCTTATCTTCCTCCACATCCGCTTCGTCATAACTCAAATAACCGGATACATCTGTATACTCATACCGCTGGTCTACTTCGACATCTTCCTCTCTATTATCATCAGCATTGTTTTTTTCTGTGTTGATATAAACCACAAGATGCTCCACATCTGAATCAAGATACCAAGTATTATAAGCATACCTTGATTCTCCGGCAGGTATCTCGTATACTTCAACAGAACTGTTGCTGATTGGCGTCCCCGAAGACTCTACATGATAACGTATTTTTACGCAATGCACTAGTTTTTTATTATTATTTGTCACCTTCAGCAATATGCCTGTATTGCGTATTAAAGTCCACGATACGTCAATATTGTCTTCCAGCCTTGTCTGCTCATCCTTCGTCACAATCGGCTTATTCGTCGCTGCGGGCTGCGGTTTCGGCGACTTTTTCGGTGTATTTACCGTATCCTTTGAGTTGCTTGAAGTCGTTTTCTTTTTCACGGTAACCTTACAAGTAAGTTTCTTTTTACCGATTGTTACCCGAACTTTTGCCGTTCCCTTCTTCTTGCCGACAATTTTTACACTGTTTTTCTTCTTACTTTTCAGCTTAATATACTTCTTGCCGGAAACGATTTTCCATTTCGTCTTTTTCTTGTTGTTTTTCAATTTCAAAGTTTTCGTCTTACCCACCTGTACAGTAAGTTTCTTTTTGCTAAGCTTTGCGGACTTTTTAGCTGCCGCCTCCACCGTGTCCACAGCTGGAAATGTCACCCCGGTCAAGACCAGAACTGCGGACATTACTGCTGCAAACTGCCTGTAAAATTTTTTCATAAGCACCCTCCATTCCAATATGTTTTCACTCTTTTGCATCCCCATAAATAACCGGCTATTTTTTCTTCTTTACCTCTTTTTCAAGCTCTATACGCTTCTTTGTCAATTCTTTGGACTGCTTTTCTGCCTTTTCACGCATCCGCTCGCCTAATTTTTTCTTTTTCTTCGGAGCAGCCTCTAATGGTGCACGAAGACCCTTGACATCCAAAATGTATATGCCACTCAGCGTAGCACGTATCTCCTTTTTCACAGGTATCTGGTCAAAAATTTTATCCTCGCAAATCAAAGACATAATTCTTGGACCAATCTTTGCCTTGACAATCGGCACTTTGCGTCCACGCAAATATTTGGGAACCTGTTCCAGTACAATCGGAGGAAGCCCCGAATCCTTAAACTTCAGCTTCTTTTTGTCAATGACCAACAGCTTCATGCTCTGAGCTGCTGCCTCCAACTCCTTTTGAGAAGCCTCTTGCCTATCCTGTAATTTCTTGCCATAAATAGTCAGTGCAACCAGCGCTGCAATTAACACCACTATGACAACAATCATTACTATCATCCCTGTGCTAATGCCATAAACCGGCATTAACGTCATTGTGCAATCCATGATATTTCCTCCATTTATATGTTTCCTATTTATAATCAAATTTATAAACAGTTACAGACAACGGCGGCAATGTCAACTTAATGGAATAATCCCTGCCGTCAAAAGTCTCTTTGTCCGCAGCAACTGTCTTGGCATTTTTCACTCCGGTACCGCCAAAGCGCTTCTCGTCCGAAGACAAAATCTTGGAATACTTCCCGGCGCAAGGTACTCCCACACGGAAATCCTCCCGCTCTACCGGCGTGAAGTTGCATACGAACAATAGCTGATTTTTCGCAGTGCTTCCTCTACGCACAAAGGAAACGGCACTCTGATCTGCGTTCATGCAACTCATCCATTCAAAGCCCATCGGATCATAATCATTTAAATACATAGCATCATATTTCTGATACAAAGCATTCAACTCTTTGACATAATCCTGCATCTGCTTATTGCGCTCCTCCCCCAAAAGCTCCCAATCCAGACTACGTGCCTCACTCCACTCACGGTACTGAGCAAATTCCTGACCCATAAACAGTAGCTTTTTACCCGGATGACCATACATAAAACCATATGCTGTCCGCAGATTCGCAAACTTATCATCAATTTCTCCCGGCATTTTATTAATCATGGAGCACTTTCCATGTACCACCTCATCGTGGGACAATACCTGGATAAAATTCTCGCTGTAAGCATAGTGCATACTGAAAGTCAGTCTGCCATGATTCCCTGAACGGAAATACGGATCCATACTCATATACTCTAAAAAGTCGTTCATCCACCCCATATTCCACTTAAACAGGAAGCCCAAACCATCTTCTTTTGCTGATGTGCTGACCTTCGGCCATGCGGTAGACTCCTCTGCGATAACCATTGAGCCCGGTACCTGCTCTTCAAATTCATTGTTCATATGTTTGAACAGGTTGATAGCATCGTAATTTTCATTACCGCCATCATCATTGCCAAGCCATTCTCCATCGTTTTTGCCATAATCCAGATACAGCATGGATGCCACTGCATCCACGCGCAGCCCGTCTACATGGAATACCTTTAACCAGAACAGACCGTTCGCCAACAGGAAATTAGCCACTTCGCGCTTATTGTAATCAAAAATATAAGTTCCCCAATGCGGGTGCTCTCCCCGTCGCGGGTCCGGATGCTCATACAAGGGCTGTCCGTCAAACCTTCCCAATCCGTGGGCATCCCGTGGGAAATGTGCCGGCACCCAATCCAGTATGACGCCGATTCCCTTCTCATGCATATAATCCACAAAATACATGAAATCCTCCGGCAGACCATAGCGTCTGGTAGGAGCGTAGTAACCGATTACCTGATATCCCCATGAGCCATCAAAGGGATGCTCTGCAATACCCATAAGCTCTATATGCGTATATCCCATCTCCAGAACATAATCGGCAATCATCGGTGCCAGTTCCCGATAGGAATAAAATCCGTTATCATCATCCTCAACCTTCTTTTTCCATGAGCCAAGATGCATCTCGTAAATCGCCATCGGTTTTTTGCGCATGGATTCGCGGTTTTCTTTCGCGCGAGCAGTCATCCACTTCTTATCTTTCCACTGATAAGCCGTCAAGTCCGTCACGACAGATGCGTTGTCCGGACGCATTTCCGCGCAGTTACCATACGGATCCGCTTTCAACAAAATATCTCCTGTTCTGGTAAGAATCTGATATTTATAAACTGCTCCCGGCTTTATGTCCGGAATGAAAATCTCGTATACTCCGGACACCTCCAGTGTCTTCATCAAATGCAGCCTGCCATCCCACATGTTGAAGTCACCCACAACACTCACGGCTCTGGCATGGGGCGCCCATACTGCAAAATGTACTCCCTCCACACCATTTAACTTCATGGGATGTGCACCGAGTTTCTCATAAATATTATAGTGATTTCCCTCTGCAAACAAATATAAATCATCACTGGATATCTGTGATTCAAAGGAATACGGGTCTGCCGTAATCACAACGTCACCCTCTCCGTATTCAATATGTACTAAATAATTACTTTTATATTTTTTGCCGGCAACATACTTACCAAAAAAACCACTGCCTTCACCGACTTCCTCCAACTCCAGCGGTTTATTTCCCTTGGCATCCGTCACGGTAATTTTTTTTGCCTCCGGGCGGTATATCGTAAATACCTGTCCCTTGCCGAACTCATGTAATCCTAATAAATTGTGGGGTGCGTTGTGACGACCCTCCAAAAGCTCATCATACTCCACCCAGTTAATCCATTGATCTAATTTCTGCTGCATATTTTCTCCCCCATTATATATTGTTGTAAATATATCTTCTTGCAACCACCTTATATTTTACCACAAAAACGCGGGGGAATCTACTAATTTTATATTTAAATTAAATTTTTCTATTTGCCATTATTCTGCCATCATGCTAGCATAACGGTACCTATTTGAACCCTGCCTCAATCTTGAAATTT
>JAFLTA010000014.1 GCA_022510685.1 Lachnospiraceae bacterium
ATAGAGACGTACTGGACGTACGTCGATTGACGTTAACACAGTAAATCGTTAAATTCCAAGATTGAGGCAGGGTTCAAATAGGTACCGTTATGCTACAAAAAGGAAAAATTAGAGACGGGAATTTCCTAAGACGGAAAAACCCCGGGGGAAAATCACCCTCGGGGTATCAATCTTTGTTCCATCTAACAGCTTTCGCCCTTCATCGGTATTTGTAATTCCTTCGCCTGACGTGTATCAATGCGCAGAGTAGAACGGTCTCTCAAGCTCTCATATACCTTTGGCACCATAATGCTCTTATATGCCGGACGAATGATTTTATCTACGTTAATCAGTTCTTCCATACGGTGGGCACTCCACCCAACAATGCGTGCCATGGCAAAAATCGGTGTAAATAGTTCCTCCGGGATTCCCAGCATACTATATACAAATCCGCTGTAGAAATCCACATTGGCACTGACACCTTTGTAAATGGCACACTCCTCGCCAATCACCTCCGGTGCCACCCGCTCTATCATGGAATATAATTCAAACTCCTCCCTGCGGTTTTTCTCCTCTGCCAGCATTTGCACGAACTGCTTGAAAGCACGGGCACGCGGGTCAGAAATGGAATATACAGCATGTCCCATGCCATATATAAGTCCTCTCCTGTCAAAAGCTTCCCGACGAACCAACTTCCGCAAGTAATCACGAACCTGTTCTTCATCTGTAGTATCCTCTACATTCTCCCTCAAATCCTGCATCATCTGTACCACTTTGATATTGGCACCACCATGTTTTGGTCCCTTCAAAGAAGAAAGCGCAGCCGCAATAACCGAATACGTATCGGAGCCTGATGATGTTACTACACGAGTGGTAAAGGTAGAATTGTTACCGCCACCGTGCTCCATATGGAGAACCAATGCCAAGTCTAATACTTTTGCCTCTGTCTCTGTATAGGATTTATCCGGGCGCAGCATTCTCAAAATATTTTCCGCTGCGGATAAATTGTCATCCGGGCGATGGATATAAAAACTCTCGTCACATTCATAGTGATTGTACGCATGATAGCCATACACCGCCATCATAGGAAATACGCTGATAAGCAACAGACATTGGCGAAGCACGTTGTCCACATCATTATCTGTCACATTATCATCGTAGGAAGCCAATGTAAGTACACTTTTCGTCAGAGAGTTCATGATGTCATGACTGGGTGCCTTCATAATAACGTCACGGACAAAGTTGGTAGGCAAACGGCGGTTTTTCGCCAGTATTTCGTGAAATTCTTTCAAATCCTGCCTGTTAGGCAACTCACCAAACAGCAGAAGAAACGTGATTTCCTCAAATCCATACCGCTTATCCTCACGAAAACCTCTGGTCAAATCATATATATTGTACCCCCGGTAATACAACTGTCCGTCACAGGGAATCACATGACCATCCTCATCTTCGTCCGTTGCCTTGATCAACGAAATATTTGTAATACCTGACAAAACACCTTTTCCGTTTTTATCACGAAGCCCCCTCTTAACACCGTATTGCTCAAACAATTCGGCATCGATAGAATTATTATCTACGCAGACCTTGCGATACTTATCTGCAAAGTCATTCATCATCTTCTCATAGCTGCTCATTTTGCTCAACCTCCTCACAAACATCTGAAAAAATCCGATACATCAGCAGATGCAGGTACGGACTCTCTCAAACAGCACTGTGGCTAATTATATCCTAATTCTTTTTGATTTGTCAAATAGCACTGGTTTTTCCCCGGCTATTATGATAGTATGTTTAAAAGTTTATAATCCGGTATATATTACTAAAAAGGTATTTAACGACCTTGAAGGGAGTTATTATATGTTATCCGAAAAAAAAATGAGCGAAATAATCAAAAACATTTCATACAATTATGAAAAGGAAGAGCTGTTTACGATGAAGAGCGGGCATCAACTGCCTAATCGTGACACGATAATACATATCATCATGGGGCTGCGCCAGATAATGTTCCCCGGCTATTTCGACAAGGATCACCTCGAGAGAGCCATTCCGGAATATTTTTTGGGACATAATATTATTAAAATATATGACAGCCTGTCAGAGCAAATCCGTTTTGCATTGACACAGGCAGCTCAGCCCCACCCCAATGAGAACGATATTTTAGAACAAACCGATAAAATCTGCGAGGATTTTTTTTCCTCCTTTCCACGAAATCAGACGCTGCTGTTAAAGGATGTACAGGCAGCATTTGACGGTGACCCCGCCGCCAAGACAAAAGAGGAAATTATTTTTTGTTATCCGGGATTGTTTGCTATCTTCGTGTACCGCATGGCACATGAATTGTATCGTATGCATGTACCTTTTATCCCGAGAATTATGTCCGAATACGCCCATGGACGTACCGGAATTGACATCAATCCGGGAGCTACCATAGGCGAATACTTTTTCATAGACCACGGAACAGGCATTGTTATCGGTGAAACAACAGAAATTGGTGACCATGTAAAAATATATCAGGGTGTTACCCTGGGTGCCCTGTCCACACGCAGCGGTCAATTACTGCGGGATGTTAAGCGACACCCGACGATTGAAGATAACGTTACCATCTATTCCAACGCTTCCATCCTGGGGGGTGAGACAGTGATTGGCAAAGGCTCCGTGATTGGAGGCAACGCATTTATCACCTCTTCTGTGGAGCCGGGCACACGTGTCAGCGTGAGCAGTCCGGAACTTACCTTTACAGAAAAAGGACCAGATGGAAAAAACGACTTATTCGATTAGTTTTGTGCCTGTAGAAATACATGGTAAACCGGTTTATATTACACATTTGCAGGAAAAAATTGCAGGTCACGGAAAGGCATGGAGATTACTATGGAGCAACATACCGCTTACTTCCGGGTAACGAATGTCAATAAACAGTACCGCCGCAAAGACGATCCCGTTTTGCGAAATATTAACCTAGAAGCAGAACGGGGTCAATGCATCGGCATACTTGGCGCAAACGGCTGTGGAAAGTCTACACTGCTGTCCATTCTGGCAGGTGCCCTTACGGCTGACAGCGGTACCATGGGCATAGGCGATAAAACCTATTCACTTCACCATACAACCACTATCCCCGACATGGGATACATTCCTCAGGAAAATCCCCTGATAGATGAGTTGTCCGCCCTCGATAATCTGAAGCTTTGGTACTGCAACAGTAAACTGGACTTGTCAGAGGAGTTAAACTCCGGTGTCCTTGCCATGCTGGGCATTCCTGCTTTTTTGTCAACCCCTGTCAATCAAATGTCAGGCGGTATGAAAAAACGCCTGTCTATAGGATGCTCTGTGGCAAATGCTCCGCAAATACTACTGATGGACGAGCCGGGCGCCGCTTTGGATTTACAGTGTAAAGAATTGATTTCCTCCTATATCAAAAACTGTCTGTCAGAGGAAAAAATCGTGTTACTTGCCACGCATGAGGAACGGGAAATCGCCCTTTGCAACACAATATTTATATTGAAAAACGGCAGTCTGACTCCCTTCGATTACAATGGAAATATGAAAAAACTGGCAGAAATGCTTTAGAAGGATGCAAACCCATGAAAGTCTTTTATGTCTATCTTAAACTACAATTAAAAAAATTCTTCCGATACCTCCCCACCACTTTACTGACTATGGTTCTGGTTTGTGGTCTGTTGGGAGGCATTGCTTTTCTTACCCATATTTCCCGCGACGATTCCGAAAATATCATCTATATCGGTGTCGTTGCCAAAGAAGATGAGCCCTATCTCGACTGGATTATTGATGTTGCCGACAACATGGAGAGCACAGAATATACTTGCGAATTTGTCAGGCTAAAGGAGACGGATGCCGAACAAAAACTGAAACAGGGAGAGCTTACAGCTGTCTTCGTCATACCGAAAAATTATATCCGGTCACTGATAAAAGGGAATGCAGAACCTGTTATCATTCGCTTCGGACGGGGACAAGCCGGCATTACCGCTTTCCTTGTGCGCATTTTGGGAGACGCTGCCTCCCATGTCATGACGGATACCCAGGCAGGAATTTACGCCATGAACGACTATTATACGGAAAACCGTTTACCCGGAAGAATTACCAGCGAAACACTGTTAAACATCAACTATCTGCAACAGGTGCTCACCCGGGAAAAACTATATATTACAATAGAAACAGACGAAAACAAAACGCTGCAGAATGGCGATTATTATTTTGCCGGCTGCCTGGTACTGTTCTTTCTATGCATGGGAATGGGAATCGGCAGACTCCTCCTTCCGGAAAACAAAGCGATGCGAGTAAAGCTGCCTGCTATCGGTCTGGGAAATTTTGCTCAGACTTTGGCACAGTATTCTGCGCTATTCCTGATTTATGCCATAATATACATGGCACTTTCATTATCTGTCACCTTCATTTTTCTCCTGTGGAAAAATCCTTTATCCGTCACCACCGGTTATGACGGAATAGACTGGCTGATACTTTGGACTTGTATGTTTCCTGTCCTGCTTCCGATTTGCGGGGTGCTGCAATGTATCTTCTTTTGGGCAAAAGACACGGTCAGCGGTGTACTGTTCCTGTTTTTTACCACCCTCATCTGCGGATATCTATCCGGATACTTTTACCCTCTCTCCTATTTCCCGGAAAAGATACAAACACTGTCAGCATTCCTCCCTACGGGCTGTTTCAGGAATTACCTGACGGACTGTATGTCCATGCACAGGCTCCCGTTTTCCATTGTTTATTTACTTCTTTACACGGCAGCCTTTTTCAGTCTGTCCACCTTGAGCGGTCAGAGAGGAGGTGTCAGGAAATGAAAGTCCTTGCCACATGGAGTATGATGATATGGAAACGATTATGGAAAAAGCCGCTATTTGTGTTTTCTCTGATATTAATTCCCCTGCCGGTATGGGGATTACAACTTACTTTTAGCTCCAAAGATGCCATAATGAAAGTGGCACTTTACTGTGATAACTTTGACCCGGCAAAATCTGACAATCGCCTGGAATGCGAAATCATGAAACGATTACTTTCCTATCATACAGGAGCGGTAACATTTTATGCCTGTGATTCTCCGGAGGATTTGGAACGTGACGTAGAGAGAAATACGGCAACTTGCGGATATGTATTTCCCGAAAATATGTCACAATTACTGGAAAAACACATAATAAACCGCACACCTGTCATCATCGGATACCGGCACCATTCGGAGTTTACCTCTCGTCTTGTGGACGAATTCGTATACAGTGAGTTGTACTCCGACTACTCCTTCAGCCTGCTAAAACAACATATAAGCGCTCAGACCGGTTCCGCAGATGAAGAAAAACTACACTTCCTATATGACAAATACCGTACGGAATATACTTTTATGGAATATGAATATATAGATGGAACAAAAAATAAAGTGCTATCCGACGATAACACGAATTATACTCTACTTCCTCTCCGGGGTATGGTTGCCACGCTAATCCTCCTGAGCGGGCTGGTGGGCTCTCTATTCTGGTGCGTGGATAAAGAACGTCATGTATTCACATGGCTAAAAAAAGGTTCACACCGCATAAAACTGTTATATTTGACGATTCCCGCCGGACTGGGAGGCATCCTTGGTATTTATGCCATTACCTCTACCGGATTCGCTACGTCCCTCCCCGTAGAAATCGCCTCGATGTTTTGCTATATACTAGCCGTGGTGGGGTTCTGTGATATACTCAGCACCCTGATTCCCGGTCCTAACGCATATCCGGCAATCCTTCCTATCGCCACAGTGGGAAGTGTACTGCTCTGTCCCGTTTTTGCCGATTTGACGAGCTTTATTCCTGCCATTCGCCCCCTTCGCTGGTTCACGCCGGTGTCACACTATCTACTGGGCATATACAACACTTACGGACGGTTGCAACTGATAGGATACGGTGTCACGGGAATCTTACTCAGCTTTGTGATTCAAAAGGCTTACCGGGCACTCCATTAGCTACATCAATTTGACTGACACAGTAAATCTAAAGATTGTGACAGAATTGAAATTGGCGCCATCATACCGACATGATGGCGCCAATATATTTTTATATAGGATTTTTGCTTATCTTCTTCGTGGCACGCTTTGGAAATTTCTTACTTTGGAAGCTGAATGTATTCCCCGTACTGTATATACGTAATTGTGCATCGGTCTGCAGACAGAAGTAGCCTTTTCTCTGTCTTGGCGTGGTATCAAAATGATACCAGCCTCCACGTACATACACGAGATTCCACCAATGATGAGCCGAACGTACCGGATAGCGGGTAATCTCCAAATTGGGTATTCCTGCTCTGGAAATCAACAATCTGGAAATGGAATAGTACGTAAAACAGTCACCGGATTCGTAACGAATACCGTTTACCGCTGTTTTGCGCCAGTTTTTATGAGTTTTTTTGTCTACGTAAGAGCAATGAGTTGATACATACTTATAAATTGCCCGAAGCTTCTTCTCCTGCGACCATCCTTTTCTTATAATGTCAGACAGCACCTCATCTGCAATGGTTTCCGGTGTTGACTTCACATACATCTGTACCTTTGCCCACGCAGTTGCCTTATTTCCTGATTTGTCTTTGGCATGATAATATACTTTGTAAACACCGGTCTTATTCCAATTAATTTTACCGGTATCCACGGTAATTTTTACTTTACCGTCTCTGGCATCTACCGCTCTTACATTGTCAGTAAATTTGTACGAGTTTTTACGATCACTGTAACATACCCGGAGTATATCTTTTCCGTAATAGCTTTTCTTTCCCACCCATCCGCTGAATACGGGAGCCTTCTTATCGGGTACTCCCCATTTCAAAGAAGACTTCTTGGTCTTTACATTATAAATGTACAGAGCCTCGCCTGTGTATAGTTTTACCTCTTTCAAATGCATTGCCGATATGTTTCCGGAAGCATCCCCTTCGCAGGTGGCTTTCACAGACTTTCCCGGCTTAATATTTGACGCCGTTAGAACCACTGTCTTTTTCTCTTTTTTGATAGTCGTTTCTGTTGCCTCCTCAGACTCACTTTCAGAAAGAGAGGGGTCTGTTGTCGTATCATCCCCTGCAGGCGTCGGTGACGGCGTAACATCAGGAGTGTCTGTAGGCTCAGGAGTCGCAACCGAAGCAGGCTGCTTCACCTCAGATTGAATCTCATAATGATATTCTATTTTTCGAATCTTACCTTTTTTTGCTTTGTTCTTTATACTTGCCTGATATTTCGGGGTTCCATTACTGCTTTTCGTCATTTTTATTTGTCGCTGCTCCACTTCATCCAGAGACACAGGTAACTCAGGACCTCTTTCCTTCTTTTTAACTGTCAATTTACAAACAGCCGTTTTATAGCCGGAACGTTTCACCTGAATCTGGACATTACCCGCTTTTTTTCCCGTAATGACTCCGTCACTGCTTACAGATGCCACAACGGTATTGCTGCTGACGAATTTCACCCCTTTCAGGGAAGTCTTTACAGACACCTGATTTCCGACGGTAACTGTCTTCTTAGACAATTTTGCCGGCACAGTCTTTTTTGCCTCAACATGTGCCGGAAAGAGCACGGCAAACATCAATGTAAAAAGAAGCGCGAAACATTTTAAGCCATTACCCATTTTATATCCATACTTTTTCATCTTATACCATCCCATCTGTATTTACAAATATTTCATCCGCAAAACACTGTCTATTATGCTGCGAGATAACGTATAGATGACACTTTGTTACCATTCACTTCAAATTGTAATTTACAACTGCCTTTTTTATAAGTGTAAATACCAAACTTCGGTTTCATTTTTCCGTATTTTTTCGTCATAGTTGAAACAGAGCTGCCAATACGTATTCCCTCTTTTGTTGCCACCTTTTTCGTAAGAAAACGAATCTCATTTACATATTCCGGTCCGTTATTGCTTTTGGAATAGGTAATCAGCTTGAAATCTTTATAGGTATATGTGCGGTCTTTTCCTTTATATGCACAGCTCTTTTTCACAACCTTCTTTTTCGGTTTTCCCGCTGTTTTAATAAGGTTTTTAGCTGCACCATGCATCGTAACGCTGACACTTTTGTACTTAAATACATAACCTTTTGACTTTGCGCTTGCCGGGGTTGCCACTCCGGTAAATGCAATCATGATTGCAAGACAACTTACTGCGAGTTTTGTCCAAATTGTGGTTTTCATATCCATCCTCCATTCTTACTTCTTTTGAAAGTCTTTCCTCTCTTATTTTCAGAAAACAAGAGAGAATTTTATAGTAAAATACGTTTAATAGCTACGTATCTCGCCATACTTGTCTAATTCCTCCTGCTGTCGTTTTTTCATATCTTCATAAAAGCGATATTTCTCATCGTACACCTTTTTCAATTCGGAATCGCCACGATGGTCTTTCACACCATATTCATTTGTAAGGACACTACCCAAATGTTTGGATAACTTTTCCGCTCCGCTCAGGTTCATGTGTAAACCGCCATCATATGTGTCCGTCTCATAGTCAATCCCCGTTTCTTCCAGCAAATCATAATAATTGATATAAGGCAGATGATTTTCCTCAGCATATTCTACCACTTGAGCATCCTCTGTGTCAAACCACCGCGGGGCAAGGCTGGGTGCCTTGATGAGTATAAATTGTATGTCATTTTTCTCACAAAGTGTGCGCATTTTTTCCAGATATTTCATCGGCATATCACCAAACACTACGCCACCATCATTCGAGCCCTGATTTCCCGTTACTTTCGTTTCATCCACTTCACTCTCAGAGTCGTTATCTTCTTCTACATCATCCCACGGGTCATAAGCCTCCTCTACATCATCCATTTCCTCTTCTATGTCATCCCACGGGTCGTAAGCCTCCTCTGCGTCATCCATTTCCTCATCTATGTCATCCCACGGGTCGTTACTCTCATCTGCATCAGTCTCCTCATCCCGGGAAGCGCTGCCCTCCTCATCTATGTCATCCCATGGGTCATATGCTGCTTCCTCATCCTCCTCTATCTGATAATCCTGTTCGCCTAAAAGCCACTGGGGATCTGCCACATCCGATTCACTCACCGGCAGGACATCTATTCGCATATAATAGCCATTGTGAGTCACTTTGCGGGCATCGGCAAAGTATTTAAAATCATTCTTTGACAATTCCGTAATTCGGGAATGATAACGCAAAATCGGAAAAACATAGTCAATAAAATTCTCCCCTTTGCACATGGATGCCTTAATGGCTTCCACCTTCGTTCCGGACCACTTCATCTTATCCAATGTCATGCGGTTGTATTCCTCACGCTGAGGTTTCCCATAGGTTAATTCCTGCACGTTATATATGACTACTTGAGGCTTTTCATGACGCAGTGTATCCTCCAACATATAATAAGACTGCCATGCCAGTTGCTGTGCATTTCCCCGAATGTAACTGGTAATCCCATAATTTTTCCACAAGTACATGGGATCAAAATTTTCGTATACCTCACAATCGCCGATCATGATAACATCATGGTCTGTAGTTTCCTCATAATACTCTGCCGTGAAATTGCCTTCCAAAATATCATCCGCGTACTTTGGCTCCACCAGACGCTGCACCGCAAAAAAAATCACAATTGCCGGCAAAACAGAAAGTATTACCACGGCAATTTTTTTCCCTAGTTTCATGTTTCTCTCCATTTCAACATTCAATATCAGAATTGATTGTAAATAAACTGCTGAGCAGAATATCCGACTCCATAACTTCCCAACAAAAGCACTGCAAAAAAGAGCAGGACAAAAACTATGTAACGAACGATATACGGCTTTTCGGATATTTTTGCCCGGACACTGCCGTTACGCCCCCACATACTCACGATAAACATGAGTAATACTCCTACCGCTAAAATACCATAGTCCCACATAGTAAGTCCGAGATCGATCATTTCCTGTTTGGTCACTGGATTCCTATGAAACTGTGTAAACATATGCACAAACTGTTTGCAAACTCCTCGCACACCGTCATAGAGATCAAACAAACGAATGCAGCACATGAGCAGAAATGTACGTATTACTTGAAAAGCTCGATATCCCCATGTGGCTGTCAGTTTCGGAAATTGTTTATGGAATTTTTCGTACAGGGGCGTAAATTCCTCCGATAGCAGTATAATAATGCCATTCACGAGACCCCATACCACATAATTCCATGATGCACCATGCCAGATTCCCGTAGCAAACCAGGTTACCATAGTAGAAATATAAACTGCCACCCGTCGTGCTCCTGCCATGCCGAAACGCTTTTTGGTTGCCGTAGTGATATTTTTCATAGGCTTACTGATACTCAAGGGATAAAATACATAATCCCGAAACCAGGTTCCCATGGTAATATGCCATCTTCTCCAATATTCCGCAATATTTTTGGAGAAAAACGGACGGATAAAGTTTTCTTCCACACGGATGCCCAACACCTGGGCAATACCGATAGCAATGTCAATACCGCCGGTAAAATCTGCATATAGCTGTACAGCATAGAAAATCATCGCAATAAAGACAAATACACCTGTGTAATATTCTGGATCTCCCGTCAACATTCCAACCGCTACACTGATACGGTCTGCAATGACTAATTTTTTGAAATACCCCCACAAAATACGCTCTAAACCAAACCGTACATTTTTCCAGTCAAAACTATGCTCTTTGTACAACGTCTCTGACAAGTCACCATAACGACTGATGGGCCCCTGAATAAGTTGAGGAAAAAAGGAAACAAACAATGTAAAACGCAATACATTTTTTTGCACCTCACATTTTCCCCAATACACATCAAGAAGATATCCCACTGCCTGAAATGTATAAAAGGAAATTCCCAAAGGAAGAATCAAGTCCACATAGGAAAATTTCATCTCTCCTGCCACCGCATTCACATTGTCGATAATGAAGTTGCTGTACTTGAGAACAGCGAGAATACCAAGATTAAATAACAGACATATCAGCATAATCCGCTTTTTTCTGCTGTTTATTTTCGCTTTTTCTGCCTTTTTTTCCTCTCTGGACGGTTTTGCAACTTCTCCGCGTTTAATCGCTTCCCCGTATTCCTTCCACCGTTTCTCATGGAAATCCATTCTCACTCCCGCCAGCCATACTGTAACCGAAGTGGTGAGAATGAATAACGGATAGTAAGTTCCTGCAGAAAAGTAAAACAGGAAATTTGCTGCCAGTAGCAGCAGCCATTGGAAACGTTTTGGTATCAGATAGTATAGCAGAAATAGCACTAAAATAAATATAATAAAAGTATAAGATATAAACATGTTAAATTCCCTCCATGCTCATTTTACTCATCCATGAGCCGGGCAATCATATCGGTGAGACTATCCACAGAATTGAAATTCTCAGCAATGAAATCTCTTGCCGTAATGTCTACTGAAAACTCCTCACTCAACTCTGTCACCAGTGTTACCAAATCGAAGGAATCCAATATTTTATCATCAACCATTTTTTCTTCTGACTCAAAGTCAATATCTTCGTGAAGCTCCTTCAGTATATCCAGAATACTATCTCTAATTTCTTCATGATCCATAGTACAGTCCTCCATTTTCTAACTTTATCATTTCGATTGACGAATAGCACATACCATCTAGTGTAATGGTTTTGTAATAACACAGCATACGAAAATTCAGGCAAAATGCAGTCCAGTTAATTGCAAATCATTACACTAGGCTGCTATTAGCGTTCTCGCTTGCGTTTTCGACTTTCATATATCTCCTGCATTTTTTTCCGGTCCATTTTACCATTAGTGGACAACGGCAGCGCATCTAACTGTAAAACCGCATTGGGAATCATATAACGCGGCAATCTGTCTTTCAACGCCACAGTTAGTGTCCGTTTATCTACATCACCTACGTAAAACAAAACCATTTTACCACTCTCCGGAATGAAAATACAACAGCAGGTTTTGACTCCGTCAATCAACGCCACATCCGCTTCAATCTCTCCCAGTTCAATACGGTGTCCCATGTGCTTGATCTGAAAATCCTTACGGGAAACATAAATAAGTTGTCCCTCATCGTTCCATTTGCCCAAATCTCCTGTACGGTATATAAAATCCGGATAACAGGAATTCAGCGGATTTTGAGAAAAAACTTCTTTTGTCTTTTCCGGGTTGTTATAATAACCATGTGTCAAACAGGTTCCCTGAATACAAATCTCTCCCATTTCGCCATTTGCCACTGATTTCCCCTCATCATCCAACAGAATAATCCGTGTATTTTTGAAAGGACGACCGGCAGGAATCACTTCCTTTTCCTCAAACAAACGCTCTGCATGATAATAAGTACACACACCTGTAATCTCTGTCGGTCCATACAAATTATAAAACTCCGCATCAGGGAGCGTCTGTTTCCACAAATTAAATTGTTTTATCGGAAAAACTTCGCCACCAAAAGCAACTGTATGCAGATATTTCGGCTTCACGGAATCAAAAGTCCCAAAAGCAGATAGCATCGTCAAAGCAGATACCACCCAGCAAATGGTATTGATTTGATGTTCATTTAAAAACTCAACCACTTGTACCGGAAACATAAAACTGCTCTTTGGCACCAGCCATGTAGTAGCTCCAAATTTAATTGTGGGATAAACCTCCTTCATACTGGCATCCATATATAATGGTGTCTGGTTGCCAAACACGGTATCCTCTGTAAACTGAAGCACATCCGACAAGTTCTCTATATAATCTATCACACCGCGATGATGTCCTATAACTCCCTTGGGAACCCCCGTAGAACCGGAAGTATACAATACATATATAGGATCCACATCCAGCGCCTGACTACGGATTGCCGCCAGCTTGTCTTCTGATATTTCCCCATCCACACTCTCTTGATAGGACAGAGCCGTACCGGCAAAACCCAACTCTCCCAGTTTATCCCTGGTATTCTCATCATAAATAAGGTATTTCGCACCGGTAGTTTCTAATATTAACTCTATTCTTCGTTTTGGCATTTCTTCATCAATGGGTACATAAAAGCATCCCCCGTAGATAACACCGAAAAATGCTGTTATCGCAGATGGACTTTTTTCCATATAAATTACTACCGGCTCCCTGACAGCACCGAGGTTCGCCAATGTAGAACCTATGCTACGGGATTTTTCATAGACCTGCTGAAACGTAAGGCTTTCATTTTCATCTGCAAAAGCCACTTTATCCGGCAACCGCATTACGGTATTCTCCAGATATTCCAATACATTTGTCTGCATGGTCTTCTCCTTTCGGTTTGTATTTCTGTCGATGTATAAAGCGATTCTTCCTAATATGTGTTTATTAAGAATGCCTTTTTAGTATATCACTCCGAATAAGCACCTTCAATATTTTTTTTAGAGCGAATCTCGGATTTCGCTGCATAAGGCTATCCCACTGTTCCATGTTCTCATCGGAATTTTCAATCTCACGAACGTACCAGTGGGCAATTTCCGCCTGTTCATCTATAGAAATATTTCCATTATTTTCCAGCCATCTCATAAACCACATCTCACGAATCAACAGTACATTAACTACTGCCATCTTGCACTTGGCTAAAAGCTGTTCATCGTAAACGCTGGTGCATACATATACATATAAAAAATATACCAACAACTGCTCCAGCTGGACTTCCTTTTCCTCCTGCATATATTCTGCCACACGGTCACGGGAGTCCTCCCGGCTCATCTCAGCCCGTTCATTTAAAACACTTTGCAGAAACGCAGGCCAGTCCGGACGCAACGCATCCATAGTACTTAAGGCAAACAGCATATCACTCATGATGGTATTCACCGATTGCTCTGACTCCTGCCGGAAATATTTTTCGTCGTAAATCATTTCGTCCAGATGTTTTTCTAATTTATCGTAGGCATTCTCACTGCGATATGCCTCCTGAATATGCTCCAGACTATGTTTCTCCTCCTCTGTAAAATTCGGAAAAATCGGAAGCTTATCCGCCAACAAGCCACTGTATTTTCTGGCTGCCCGTTTCCGGATACGGCTCTCCACATCATGAGACAGTCCCAGCACCATCATCATACGCTTATTGATGCTCATCTCCCTGTCTTTCGCAATCTCCAGCAGCACATCCCTTGTGGGAAGTAATATTTGAAACAGCTTCTTATCAAAATAAATATCAAAATCGTGCTTTCCCTTTTCCTCCCGCTCCAGAATAGCCACCGGCTCCTCCCGCTCCAATAACTGCTTACAGGCAATAGGGCAAGTCATCGCCAGAGAGTGCTCTCTGACATTTAAGTATACCTCCTCATGTCTGGGATGCGTGCGGCAGGTTTCACAAAGTGCCTCCTCTCCTAATTCCAGTACGATGTCACAGAGGTTATCTTCATTCAAAAACTCGCAACGATTGTCCTCTCCATGGGGAGAAATGCGTCTTGTCTTCGGATCTATTTTTTCCGCCATCCGCTCTCCCAGAGTTCCCTCCACACGACGGTATTTTCGCATAGTAGCAGAATCAACAGTAATCTGCCACCGAATGCAGCAGCTGTCCGGACAGCCATGACCCGGCACACAAGTAAAATCATCAAAGTAATCGGGATAATAATATTTCATAACAACCTCATTTCTGTCTTAATCATCCACAATACGAGCAAATGCAACGGATAAAACCAGTAGAAAAAGTATTTTCCACCCTTTCCGCGCTCCCCATTATAACATGCTATAGGCAGCAATGCCAAAAGAGAAACCGGTTCCCATATCAAAAAAGCTCCCGCCACCATAGTTCTCTCCCATGGTCGCTCACGAAAATAATAAAACACCAGTATTAACGCAATCCCAAACCAAGTGTAATCCACCCGGAAAAAGTAAGCCAATCCCCCCATAACCAAAAAGGTGAGTATCGTTTTTATGTCCCACAAGGCATTTTTCTTCACAAGCAAGAGTGTGACCAGACCAAGAACAAACGTAAACAACACGTTTTGCGCGTCCAATTTGACGATTTTTCCGCGGAATAGCAAATCAAAAGGAATCTCCGCAAGGAATGCAAATCCTGTCATACGCAGAATATATTTTTTCACATCTCTAGTGTGACAGAAGCCCTCCACCAGCAAAAAGCAGAACAGTGGAAAAGATATACGCCCAATCTGACGACAGACAGTATAGACTACAAAAAGTATATTATCACCGCGGGAAAAAAATACAAAACCGATATGGTCAATTAACATCGTAATAAGCGCAATCCATTTCAGTGTACTTCCGTCCATTTTACCGGAATGGTACACTTCTCCCTGCAACCTGTCACTACGGCTCTCACTCTGCATCATTTCCTACCACGCTTCTTTCAATGATAAAAGCGACCCTAAAGCCGCTTTTTCGTAATTTGGATAAATACACGTTTACTGTCTCACCTTAATATGCGTCTCGCGAAGCTGCTGCTCAGTCACTTCACCCGGTGCACCACACATGAGATCCTGTGCATTACCGTTCATCGGGAATGGAATAATCTCGCGAATATTTTCCTCATTGCGAAGGAGCATGATCATACGGTCAACACCCGGTGCCATTCCCGCATGAGGCGGTGCTCCATACTGGAATGCATTGTACAATGCCCCGAATTTCTCCTTTAAATCTTCCTCCGTATATCCGGCAATCTCGAACGCTTTCACCATCACCTTCATATCATGGTTACGCACAGCGCCGGAGGACAACTCAATACCGTTGCATACAATATCATACTGGTATGCCAATATCTCAGAAGGCTCTTTTGTCTCCAATGCCTCTAAGCCTCCCTGTGGCATAGAGAACGGATTATGAGTAAAAATATACTGCTTCAGCTCTTTATCATACTCGTACATCGGAAAATCATTGACATAGCAGAAACGGTATGCATTCTTTTCCAATAAATCCAGACGGCTGCCAAGCTCATTACGAATCTGTCCCGCATACAACGCAGCCTGCTCCTCCCTGTCAGCAATAAAGAAAATGGTATCGCCTGCCTGCAATCCGGCAATATCAGCAATCTCTGTCTTCATATCGTCCGGAATAAATTTGTCGATTGGTCCCTTGTAGGTCATATCTTCCTTGACTTCCAGATAACCGAGACCGCCCATACCAATAGACTGGGCAAATTTCAACAGTTTTTCGTGCTGTCCCTTGGACAGCTTCGCATGTACATTAATGGCACGAACTGTCTTTCCGTGGAAGGGCTTAAATGTGCATCTCTGGAAGAAATCCGTCACATCTACGATGCGAAGCGGATTGCGCAAATCCGGCTTGTCAGTACCGAATTCCAGCATAGCCTGCTTATAACTGTAAATCGGATAAGGTGCCTCCGTCACGGCGAATCCTTCCGGTGCAAACTTCTGAAATGCTGCAGTCAATACTTCTTCCCCTGCACGGAACACATCTTCCTGTGTGGCAAAGCTCATCTCAAAATCCAACTGGTAGAACTCTCCCGGAGAACGGTCTGCTCTGGCATCCTCATCACGGAAACAAGGAGCTATCTGGAAATATTTGTCAAATCCGGATACCATCAATAACTGCTTATACTGCTGGGGTGCCTGAGGCAGTGCATAAAATTTCCCCTTAAATTTGCGGGACGGCACGATATAATCTCTGGCTCCCTCCGGAGAGGATGCACACAAAATCGGGGTCTGTATTTCCAAAAATCCCATTTCTGTCATCTTTTCCCTCAGAAAGGTAATCACCTCTGAGCGGAAAATCATATTGTCACGCACCTTCGGATTCCGCAAGTCCAGATAACGGTATTTCAGACGGACATCCTCTCTGGTCTCCTTGGAAGTGGTAATCTCAAAAGGAAGCTGGCGGTATACCTTACCAAGGATTTCTACCTTGTGTGCTTCCAACTCAATGGTTCCCGTAGGAATCTTGGGATTATAAGTCTCCTCATCGCGGTGTTCCATCACGCCTTCCACAGCAATACAATCCTCTCTGGTGATACCATCCAACAAAGTAGTATCACGCATTACCACCTGCATAACACCATACATATCCCGCAAGTCAATAAATGATACTCCACCGTGGTCACGGATATTCTCCACCCAACCGGATAATTTAAGATTCTGTCCCACATCCTGCTCTGTCACGTTGTTTAACGTCCTGTCGCGATACTGGTTTCCTACATTTGCACTCATAGTTTTTCTCCATTTCTATTTTTTTCTTGGAATTTGTTTGTAAAACGAACAACATATGCTTAGCAGAAAAATATTTAAAAATGAAAAAGTTCGTCCCAAACAAATTTTGTTCAGGACGAACATTAACTGTCCGCGGTACCACCCGAATTACTGAGCAAAGTCAGTCACTCAACGGTTCTATAAAACCTTTCTGTTTATCGCACAGTTACGGCAGACCTACTGATGAGACATTGCCCACGTTCCGCCTGCGGCTGGTAAAGTGTTCTTCACGAAAGATTCATTCTATGGAGTTCGCACCATCCTCCACTCTCTGAAAGCGATAATCCCGCTACTTTTCTTCGTCATAGCCACGTTTTATTATATTCCAACATATGCACCGTCAGGATTAGTATATGTTTACTCGTTCAAATCATTCACGGTCTTGGTCAACTGTGCAAGCTTAGCGGTAATTTCCTTGCTGGCACTTGCCATACCCTCTGCCAGTTTCTGTACTTCGGAAGCAACTACGGCAAATCCACGACCACTCTCACCGGCACGGGCAGACTCGATGGATGCATTCAACGCCAACATATTCTGCTTCTTACTAAATCCGGCAATCTTGGAGGTACTTGCATTCGCTTCTTCAATTTCCTCGGCAGCCTTGGCAATACCGTTTTGTAACTTATCTAAGAGACGGTCATTTTGCTGCTCCTGATAACAGGAACGCACATACATATTGATTACATCACCCAGCAAATTGGCTGCTGCCGTAATCTCCTCTTCTGATCTGACTTTTATTTTATGTAATGCATCAACATATTTGTCTTCATCAATATTTAACTCACGAGCAATCTTGCGAAATTCATCATCATCCGGATTCTTCGGAAGAATCTGTCCACCAATGACGCTACCCAATACCGTTCCATCTGACAGAGTAATGGGAATACCAAAATCCATCAAACCTGCATGGCAGTAGTAAACGCCTTCACCTTCTCTATCACACTTCTCACAGCGGCGACATCCCTCTTCACTCGCCCTGGTCAAATCAATACAAAACTCTGTAAAATTATAGCACTCGCTGATATACTTTCCATCTGCACCAACAGCTACGGTTGCCATACTGGTACTTTTCGCCCAGTTATCCATGATTTCCTCAAACTTAGCCATGTCACAAAAATCTTCGATTTTCATTGTTTTTCCTCCCATATTTGTAGTATTTACAGGATATTGTCAAGATTTCTCTTCCTGTCAGAGAACATACAAACTTATATCATATTTTACCACATTTATAATTTTCTGTAAATTATTTTTTAGTTCTTTCCATATTTTTCACTTTGCATGCGAATCAGCTCTTCATCCTCAAAATAGTCAATCTTCATCGCCTTTTTCACTTCTGCCAGAGTGTTTGCCGCAGTTTCCCGTGCCACATCACTACCCTCTTTCAAGATATCGTACACTGCCGGTATGTCTTTTTCAAACTCCGCACGGCGAGCACGAATTGGCGCCAGTTCTTCCTGCAGCACACTGTTAAGAAATCTTTTGATCTTGACATCTCCTAAGCCGCCTTTTTTGTAATGCTCCTTTAACTCCTCCAGACCGGCATAATCAGGCATATACTCGGCGAAATGCTCCGGTTTGCTAAAAGCGTCCAGATAAGTAAACACCGTATTTCCCTCAATGTGTCCCGGGTCAGATACTTTGATGTGCAATGGGTCCGTATACATATCCATCACTTTCGCCCGTACATCTTCTTCCGTGTCGGACAGATAAATACAATTGCCAAGGGACTTGCTCATCTTCTGTTTGCCGTCAATCCCCGGCAGGCGCATGGACGCCTCATTATCCGGAAGAAGCGCATCCGGCTCCACAAGCACCTCATCGTAAATACTATTAAACTTGCGCACAATTTCCCGCGTCTGCTCAATCATGGGAAGCTGGTCATCTCCCACCGGAACCGTTGTCGCTTTAAATGCGGTAATATCTGCCGCCTGGCTGATGGGATAGGTAAAAAATCCCACCGGAATACTCGCCTCGAAATCCCGCATCTTAATCTCCGCTTTGACAGTAGGATTGCGCTGCAGACGGGACACTGTCACTAAATCCATATAATAAAACGTCAACTCGCAAAGCTCCTGAATCTGCGACTGGATAAACAATGTCGACTTTGTCGGATCCAAACCACAGGATAAATAATCCAACGCCACCTCTATAATATTGAGACGCACCTTCTCCGGATTCTCAAAATTGTCTGTCAGTGCCTGTGCATCCGCTATCATAATAAATGTTTTGTCGTATTCCCCGGAATTTTGCAGCTCCACACGACGACGCAGGGAACCCACATAATGTCCCACATGCAAACGCCCCGTAGGACGGTCTCCGGTTAAAATTATCTTTCCCATTGTTTCTTCTCTCCTTCAGTCTATAATAATATTAGCTTTCATCCTCTATCATACCGCTCCAATACAGCAGGTTCTTAATTATGATGCGACTTTTCCACCAATTCTTTGCCACTCCCCATGCTGCCGGATAGCTTTTGCCCCAATCCCATGTCACTTCCCAGGAACCGTCACCAAGCTGCGTCTTGGTAATAAATTCAATCTCAAACTCAGAGATCGCTTCGTTACTCTTGTAAAAAATATTTTCCTTGGAATTGATGAATGCGGAAGGACGACAGATATTTACATTCCACATGGTAATGTAAAGGTTTTCATCCTGGGTAATCGTCTTGTGAACCATTTTCTTTAAATGCTTCTCAAACTTATCCACCGGGAAATCATCCTGCAATTCCGCCTCCAGAATATAATCATACAAACGGCAAAAACAAGATACCACATACATATCTTTGCAATCATCTATTTGAAGAAATTGTTTAATCGCTTTCTTGGCAATCTTCTTCGCCAGATAGTAAAATTCTGTTTCCGAATCCTCAAAATACAGAATAAAGCCTGCCAGTCCTGCTGTAGGGTTATAGTCCCAGGCAAAACGATTCATCGGGGTATCTTCCCACCAGGAAGAATGGGGATAATGCCACCAGTCCGCATGAGGAAATTTATTGTTAGTTTCCACTGTATGCGACCAAAAGTCATCATCAAACTCCTTACCACTGCTCAAATAATCCAAAATACCCTGTATGATGGGATGCTCTGCATCAGATTTCTCCATCCCGATTTCCCATAGAACCTCTGTCGCCTCGTATGTCTGTGCAGGAGAAGAATGAGGATTCCAATAATCCGGCTCTAATCCATATCCAAAACCCCCGTCTGTATTCTGATAACAGGCAAGTGCCTCCAGCACAGCTTCCTTACTACCATCTTCAAAATGATATTTCCATCTCGCCAAGTCAATCGGACGTGCATTTTTGTATACAAATCTCTTTGCACGGTGGAAGGCATCCTCATATACTTCCCGTGCTTCCTTGTCCTTTTTCGATTCCTTATCCTTTTTTGCTTTCTTTTCTTTTCCCATACGCTTCTCCTCAACCATTTTAATATATTACTGTCACCACTCATTACTCCGATATTTTATTGCCACAGTAATAAATCCTCATTTTGCCACAACTGACGCCATGATTCATACTCCCAACCCCCATCTTATCCGCTCCAAAAATAATTATAGACAGTATAACATATATTTTCCAGATTTGGAAATAATAACAAAGAAAATTTATTGATGGATTCAGCAGAAATCTGTAAACGCAAAAGCCGCTACAAACACTGCACCATCAGAAAGTGAGGATATTATGCAAGAACAAGACACAATAAAACTGTTGGAGGAATGTGACTCCGGAAGCAAAATGGCAGTTTCTTCCATTGACGAGGTGATGGACAAAGCCCAGAATTCTTCCCTTCGCAGCCTGCTGGTGGAAAGTAAGCAACACCACGAAGAACTGGGCAACGAAATCCATACGGAGCTGGCAAGACATCATTCGGAGGAAAAAGATCCAAATCCGATTGCCAAGGGAATGTCCTGGATGAAAACCAATATGAAAATGACCATGGACCAGAGTGATTCCACCATTGCCAACTTAATTACCGATGGTTGTGACATGGGAATCACCACTTTGCAGCGCTGCTTAAATGAGTATAAAGAAGCAGACAGCACTTCCAGGGATTTGTGCCGTCGTCTCATGTCTATTGAAGACAAGTTGCGTGAGGATATGCGGGGATATCTGTAGAGAAAAAACCTCCTTGGTATTTTTAACGAAAACGAGCACCGTCACTGCTGTGTCGATGCTCGCTTTCTTCATTTCACGCAACATGATAGTTCCGATTTGCTTCCTGTTTTGTCTTACACAATCATGCCAACAACTCTACCCCTGAAAATTATTGGATGCAATACGGTCAATCAATTGACTCATATCGTCCTCTGCCATTCCTCTTTTCCACTGCGACAGGGCTTTTTCCTGCTGCTCTTTCGTCAGATTTTGAAAACCATCTATATCCCTGATGTGGGACACCACGGGAAAGTCAGGACTTCCCGGCAGATGCAGCATGCGCTCCTGTGGATCTAATGTTTCCATACGCCACCTCCTAAAAACTAATTACTACATTTCAGATTTCAACAGCTCTTTCTATGATGCGACTGCGAATCCCATAATATAGTATTTAGTTTTTGCATAGAGCGGGGAAACTATTCGTGAAACCATTCATAGTTTTATTTACCTCATACTATCCGTAAATAAATCATATCGTTTCCTTTTTTAACCATTAACATTATATCGTCTGCCGTGATGGAGTCCACCCATGCCAGCAAGCAATGTGAATATAAATATCACACCACATAAGACGAGCATTTTCACTGCATTCCATTCATACTGAAAACTGCCGTCCTGATTGATGAGTTTTTCTACGATAAACCAACTGGCAATCCCGGCGGAAATATATGCCAATATAATGGCAGAAGCAGACACTATACCGTGTTCCAAAAGTATCATTTTACGCTCCTGCACCCTGCTCATTCCAACTGCACGATAAAGTCTGAGTTCTTTTTCCCTAATGGACAAATTGGCGAAAACCGTATTATATATTTGAATCATACATATTAAACCAATAAAGATTGCTATCGCATAACCTACCGTCTGGACCATATGCAAAATTTCATTCATTTCTGCCAAATCATATAGATCTCCCATCGCAAATAAGACATAATCTGTTTTCGTATCATCGAAAGGATCACCGGCAAACTCCTGTAAATCATCGGAAGCCTCTTTGACATCTCTTAATAGTCCTATCCCCCAGCTCCATGAGAAACCGCCACTTTGTTTTCGGACATAAGGAAGAACAGAATCGCCGGCATGAACCAAATGCAGATAAGGTTCCACCACAGAATCAGTGACCGCCATAATATGATCTGATGAATTAAAAATATCCTCGGAGATGATTGCCTGAATCGTGTAGGTCTGCGTATCACCACGTTTATAGCAATCATTTGCCATGGCGCGAAACACATCATATACAGTAGAATCTTCTGTAATCTTCTCCCCCTCCCCTGTCTCCACCGCAGGGTAACCGGCATCATGAACCATCTGCAAAAATTCACGCATTACCCGTTTGTACCTCTCCTCTGTTTCTTTTTGGTTTTTCTCATATTCCTGCTGCTCTGCTTCATTTCGTTCTTCATTTTCCGAATCGCCATGAAAGCTGATATACTCCTCTATAGCCTGATCAATTCCGGACTCATCACAAAGCCGTGTATATGTCTTATAACATTCATCATAGACTAAAGGATCTACTTCCGTAATGGTGTCACCCACTTTATATTCTGTTGTCCTGCGATCCTCATAGTTATAATCGCTCTGCGCATCCTTGACATTGTAAGTGTAATCGCACAAAAGAACACCATCTTCTTTCACCATTTTGTCATAGGATATCTTTCCCTCCACCAGGTATTTTGACAATTCTTTTATCTGCTCTTTGTCATATGCCGTATGGGTAATCTCTGTTATTTTACGACTCTGCATTTGCGGGTCGATAATGTTATGAAAAACATCGTCCATATGAAGCATAAGTCCTGTCTTTAACACGCCGTCCATGCCGGAAATCTTCTTTTCCAAGTTCTCAAATTCTTCTTCCGAATAACACTTATCTGTGTACACGATTTCCGGGAATTCAATATTCTGACCACGATATTCCTTTTTTATCGTTGCATATTCACAATCCACAAAAACCGTCACACCACATATCATAATGGCGCAGGCAAAGACCCCCAAAAACAGATACAACATACGCACCGGACTTCGAGAAATATTTT
Organism: Lachnospiraceae bacterium; assembly: GCA_022510685.1. GTDB lineage: Bacteria > Bacillota > Clostridia > Lachnospirales > Lachnospiraceae > Butyribacter. The sequence goes on from JAFLTA010000014.1 coordinate 23,258, forward strand.
TTCCGGCATATTCTCCCTCCACTCCAAACAACGAAGCAATGATAGGATGTTTCTTCACCTTGTATTTCCGTTTGCCGGATAGTACATTTTCTGAGTTTGCATGCATCGCCTCAATCGGTGTCGCCTTCCCTGCCTGTCTTGCCGGTTCAATAAGCGCAAATAGTGTAACCGCCACAGTAAGGGCTGTCGTCATCGCCACATTAGAAGGATAGCAAGTGAACGTAAGCAAGCCGCCTAACTGTAAATAACGATTCAGCCAACCTTCTACGCACTTTAGTCCAACAAAACACACAGAAACACCTAACACCGTGCCAGCCATTGATAAAAAGACTCCCTCCGTAAACAACAGCACGTACAACTGCTTTGCAGATAGTCCTGTACAGCGCATCTGTCCGTAATCTTTCCTCCGCTCCAATACGGCTAGCATCATAGTATTACGAATGATAAACATGGTAAAAGCAACGAACAGTGCAGCCACTAATGCTATAATAGCACGCCGTGCAGCGGCTTCCGTACTGTCCCCCTGACCCATATAGGATTCAATCCACTCGTACGGTTGGATGTCATCTACTCCCATATCCTCCCGAAGTTTCTCTGCGGATGCCCGCAGGTTAGATGTGTCCTTAAGCCCAATGTATACATCATACATTACCTCCGTCGGAACTCCGTCCTCTGCCTCAATCACATCACTGACTACCGTTACATTTTCCACCAGTTCATGGTTCTTCAAACGGTCAACATATTGCAGCGGTGCTTCCGTAAAATAGCCGCCCCTAAGCTGGATAACACCATATCTGTCATACAGACTGGCTAAATCATAATCATACATTGCGTAACCGATCGTGAGTGTGCCAAAAGCAAGTATTACCGTCAACATAATACCCATAATGGAATAGACAGTGCGGGATACATTCTTTCGGATATAACGCAAGGAAAGGAACATATAGTAAGAAAGTACTGAGTTACCCATTTTTCCCTCCTTTCCGGGACAGGACGGATTGGTCTGATGATAATTCCATACCTTCAGACAATCTGCTCATATCATCAGAGTCCGGCATGTCATGAGCAAGCACCTGACCGGATAAAGTGTGCTTTACTTTCACGTCTGACTGTATTTTCCCATCCGACAATGTGATAATCCTATCTGCCATTCCAGCGATTACCGGGTCGTGAGTCACCAACAACAACGTCTGAGAAAACTGCTTCACCGACTGCATCAATAATGTCATGATCTCCATGCCGTTCTGCTTATCCAGATTGCCCGTAGGTTCGTCTGCCAATATGAGGGACGGATGATTGGCAAGTGCGCGTCCAATAGCTACACGCTGCTTCTGACCACCGGACAACTGTTCCGGCAGATGACCTCGTCTGTCCGTCAGCCCCAATATGTTTAAGAGTTTCTCTAAATACTCCTGCTGCATCTTTTTTCCGTCCAGACGAACGGGAATCTCTATGTTTTCCTCCACGGTGAGAATGGGAATCAGATTGTACTCCTGAAACACAAATCCCACTTTCCTCCTGCGAAACACCGCCTGTTCCTTGTCTTTCATGGAAAATATGTTGTCATCCTCCAGAGTAATATCCCCATCTCCCCGGTCTGCACCCCCGATCAGATGCAGCAGCGTAGATTTCCCGGAACCACTGGCGCCGACAATTGCTACGAACTCTCCTTTTTCCACGGTGAAATTCACGTCCTGCAAAGCGTGTACCGCTGTGTCACCTTTGCCATAAGTTTTTCCCACATGGGAAAGTGTAAGAAATGCCATTGTTAACCTCCATGCTGCGACTATTTTTTAGGAGCAGCAAATGGCTCAAGTTTTGGCAAATGGATGCGCAGCAATCCTTTGCACAATAACTTGCAGGTTGAAAAACAAAGTTTTTCAACCTGCTCCCTCTTTTTTGATTTTGTTTATAGATGTATTATATAAGATGTGTCTTACTTTTGGATGAATGAAATCTTACGATTTTGTCACTTTGGCATGTTTTTTGAATCTTTTCAGAAATTTTCATATCTAATCAAATACCCGTGGTTTGGGGGATTGGGAATGTTTTGAAAAACATAACTTTTCATAAGTTTTCGTGTTTTTTCATTGGTTCTGTGTAAAAACTGTGTAAAATGGTGTTTTTTTCTGTGTACGAATCTGTGTAAAAATGATGGGCTGTGAAGGCTTGATTTTACTGGTTTTCTCGCTATTTTGTCTTGTGCTTTTCCTCTGCATAAATCTATGACGATGTACTAAAGAAAAATGCTCACTATTTGTATTGGCAGCGATTCCACCTTAATTATATAATTAATGTCATTGATATAAATAATATTATTTTCATCAGGAAGGACGCTATGGCTAAAAATGAATTGCAGATGGGGTTCAAAGGTTTGCTGAATACTATTCAATCTCAAATCGAAGATGATGATATAACATAAGTATTGTATAAAATAAATAAGAAAAAAGTATGATGAGCATAAGCGAAAAAAGAACATCGAAACCTTTCGTGCTACATAGCAAATCAATGGTAATAGCGGGTCGGTTCAATCGTTATCTCGCTTTAATACTAATATTGTTCGTACAGAGAGGAGCCGAATAGTTAAGGATATGTTTAAAAAGGGTATAAGCAACAAGAGATAGCAGATACATTAGGTATCTCGCAGGCACAAGTTTCAAATCTAATCAATTCGTAGCTGTCGGCATAGGCGACAATGGATGGGTTTGATATCAAGCATGAATGGTAAAACCGGAGGGATAAGAATATGGCTGTAAATATCATTTCTGTAAAATGCCCCAACTGCGAAGCTTCTTTAGATATAGAAGCAGACAGAAATCAAGTGTTCTGTACCTATTGCGGTGCAAAGCTAATTATAAATAACGAGAACGAGTATGTATATAGGCACATAGATGAGGCTAGTATAAAGCAAGCTGAAACAGATAGAATCATGAAGTTGAAGCAGATGGAAATAGCAGAGAAAAACAGAGAATCTGCTGAAAAGACAAAACTACTAAAAATAAAAATATCTTTGATTCTTGCTACCGTAGGTATTGTTATGATGGTAGGTGGTGTTCTATTGGGGAATGCGACAGGTGAATCGATATCTATAGTTGGTTTTATTCCTCTGATAGGTTCAGCATATATTTGGCTGTTTTCAATAATCAATGAAGATGATGATTTTGGGGAGAAAGTGAAAGTGCCATCGTCTGTCTTAGAATATGAATAAAAGAGTTATGCCGCCATAGAAGCTATTTTTAGAAGTGCTGGTTTCACAAATATTCGGTGTGTCCCTTTGAACGATTTGACTACAGGTTTATTAAAAAAACCTGATATGGTTGACTCAATCACAATCAATGGGCAAAAAATTATATCTGGTGGGAGAAAGTTTTCTCCCGACGCGGCTGTGGTTATTTGCTATCACAGTTTTTCCAGTCGATGAGCTTTTATGCTAAGTATAGTGAATATTTCCAGTGAAACTTACATTATCCCTTCTCTTGGTTGCTCTTGACCTCTGTAATAAGGTATATTAAAATGAAATCAAGCAATAGGATAGGGAGGATACTTATGAAGAAATATATGTATATTATATTGGTAAGCATATGTTGTTTTATGCTTGTTGCATGTGGTAGCAGTGAGAATCATGATGGCGAAGCGAAAACTCCGTCAGGTTCTACCATAATGAAGGGGGACGATTACAAAAGTGTGGTAGAGGAATTTGAAGAAAATGGATTTACCAATATTAAATTGGAAAAAATAGAGGACTTGATTATCGGATGGTTGACAAAAGAAGGTGAAGTTGAAGAGGTGTCTGTGGGTGGAGATGTAGATTATTCACCCGATAAATGGGTTCCTGCTGATACTGAAGTTATCATTAAATATCATGCTTTTCCAGAGAAAAAAGATAAAACAGAAGAGCCAAAATCTAACGATAATATTGAGCCAGAAGGTGTGGATGAAGATAATAGTCAGGACGGAACAGAAGATAAAGGGGAAAGCAAAGTATTAACTATTGATAATTGTGAAGAACTTGCAAGCATACTTTCAAGAGATGCAGAATATGAATCATATTCGATATTTGCAGACAAATATTACGGTAGTACTATTGAATTTGATGGTGGGATTGATTATGTGGATAATCATGGAAAATATAAAACAAGATATGACATTCTGGTAAGTGCGGGTGATTATGACCCGGATGGACAACTTGGTCCAACCTTTAAATTTGAAAATGTGGGTGTGAGTAATTTGAATTTAGATACGTTATTCTTGGAAGATGAAATTAAAGTTGGTAAAAATGTCAGAATTGTTGCTAAAGTTGGAGAATTTAATATGGACACAGGGTTGTTTTTCCTTGATCCGGTATCGGTTTCAGCACGGTAGATGTAAAGTTTATGAAGGATTGACAAAGGGAAAGATAAAAACGATGAACGGATAATGTATATGTAAATATATATTGATGACTTGGACGGACTATGGTAAAAATTTTTTGAAATGAAGTATTGTTGAAGAAGATATGGTAGTTAAATCAAATAAAGTATGTGAGTTTTTTGGTGGTCAAAATAATATCGAGCACCTTTAATATATTCGATTAGTCAAATAAGAGTTCTACTGCAATTTTTAAAATACAGTTAATTTACACTATCTCTAAAATAACAGTGTAAATTAACTGTAGGGATTTTTAACGCAGAGGGCACGCCCTTCTGACATAAATCGAAGCACAGTATTTTCATGCTCTTCTAGTTTTCCTCCGTTTCAAGTCCGGGGAAATTCCAACTAACTGACCTTACAAGTTTCATCCATGATGAAATAACATGTGACCATACCGCTACCTTACAACCAAATCGGTCGATTGTCATAGACCACCCTCTTTGTATGAAGTCTATAATGACCGACCGACTCTGTCAAGCACTTATGATATTTTATCTGTAATCTAATTGCGAAGGATCATACTTTACCGTTTTGGGATTGGTATCGGAGATACACTTATCAATATCCAAATACCAAGGAGGAGTAATCTTTAATTTGTCTTTTCTTCCCGGAACAAGTATGTCTATTATATAGTTCTGATATAAATGATTCGGCGATGTTGGTGAATGGGATATATCATTAGGATTCATGAACACGAATTCGTGTTTTCCGGTCCTTTGGAATAAATCAACTGCCATCATGGAAAAGTCAGAAACAAGAGGAGCTGCTTGTTGAATCCATGTCTCCGGATCCTCTCTCGTATTTGGCTCATGTGTTTGTAATATTAAATATAATCCCTTACGTTCTCTAAAACTGGTTTCATATAAACGCTTGGGGTCTGACGATTCAATAAACGAACGCAAATCTTCAAGATCCTTAAAGTAACCGGATAAATCTACATTATTCGGACCTGGATGTTCGCGAGACCATCTAAATTCCGGAAAATCCGGAGATCTGTATCCATGATACTCTTGTTCCCATTCATCCTTTGCCTTTCTATATTTTTCAAAGCCTTTCTCATATATTTTATTTTTATCGGGATTAATATATTTTTTTAATGTGCTAAATGCTTGATTGATTGTCAATTTCTTTATATGGTCATCTTCATCTGTTGATGCTTGACGAAATTCAGAATTCGTTTTCAAACCTTTACATTCTACAACATAATAGCCTTCCGTACCTGGTTTGTGTATCAAAAAATCACCTTTGTAGCCGACTTTCTTATTGTCAAATCCTCCGGATGGTTTTTCTTTGATTCGATAAACTCGATATCCCTTTCCTCTTAAATAACGGGATAAAAGTATTTCCGAAAGTGCACCATGAATATATCCTTGAGCACTTGGACTCATTTTCAGTGCCTCAATGATTGTTTCAGAATCAGCATCGAACTGTTTTTGTAACCAATTTGAAAGATTATCCATATGTATATGTACTCCCTTCGTATGTAAGAAATGAATATATCCTATTTACTGCGCATGATTTCTGCGCATCTTGAGAACGAAGTTCTCATAAGATAAACGCACACCGTGCGTTTATTATATCATATCAGTATTTGCGCAACATGGTCAAGAGGGATGGCGAATAACATACATATGTTGACAATGCGACATACATATGTTATTGTGCTATTGTCTTTTGGGAGGTACTATAAATGGAAAGATTAAACAAAAAACTACATAAGATACACAATTATATTTATGCTAATGAAGGATTAAGCAATGCAGAGACATTAAATGAGTTTCTGAAAATTTTTTATTGTAAAATTCTCGACGAGGAAAAAGGTAATCAGCTATATAAACTTTCAAATGAAAAGGAAATCATCAAGTATCTGCACGATTTATATTCCGAACTAAAAAAAAGATTAGGCAAGCTAATGGACAAAAAAGAAGTTATAGAATTAAACTCAGAAACTTTGATTTATATAGTAAACGAATTAAGAGATATAGAGTTATCTTCTTATAGTTCGGATATCAAAGGACACATCCTTCAAAGGATTATCGACAGGTCATATAGAGAAAGCAGGGGACAGTTTTTTACTCCGCCACAGGTAGTTGATTTCGTGGTTAAAATGATCGCCCCCCTTAAAGGCGAAAAAGGATGCGATCCCGCTTCCGGAACAGGCGGTTTTATGTTTTCTGCATTAGAATATATTGATAAGAACGAACCAAATGATAGTGTAGATTTAGACAATATTTTCTTTTATGATATCAGTAAATCACTGATAAAATTGATTGCTATGAGAATGATGTTTGAATTTTCAGGCGACATACATAATTACTATGTAAAAAATAGTATTACGGATTCATTTAATCAAAAATTTGATTATGTACTAACCAATCCTCCTTTCGGCACACAAGGAAAAATCATAGATAAAAATATATTGGTTAAGTATGAATTGGGTTGTGATGAGAACGGAAAACCGATAAAATCCCAGGTCCCGGATATTCTTTTTGTCGAAAAGGTAATACAGATATTAGGTAAAAACGGCAGAGCTGCTATCGTTCTTCCGGACGGAGATTTTGAAAATCCATCGTTAGAATACTTTAGGAAATTCCTGATTGAAAATGTTAAGATAGAAGCGGTTGTATCCCTCCCGGATGGCACATTCATTCCATATGGAACCGGTGTCAAATCCAGTGTTTTATTTCTGAGAAAAACAGATAAAAAAGAACTGGCAAAAGAAATCAAAAATAATTATCCTGTTTTTTATGGAAAAATTACAAAGCTGGGATATACATTTTCAAAACATTCCAAGGATGAATGGAAAGAAGATGGCTCTTTGATGGAAGACTATAATGAAATTGTAAACGCATATAAAAATAAGGAGTATTCCGATAAAGCATATTTAGTCAATGTCAACAGTATTATACAAAACAAATATATGCTGTCTGAAAGTTTTTACTCCCCCGAGTATACGCGTGTGATTGATACTATAAAGAGCGGGACCTTTGCACCGTTAAAAGATTTGGTCACGTTTAAGTATCAAAAGGAGAAAATCGATGCCCAAAAGGAATATAAATATATCGAAATAGCGGATGTTAACGCCTACACAAGCGAAATCATTAACTCTACAGATATGTTGGGAGAGGATTTACCGAGTAGAGCGAGTTATCTGCTGAAAGAGGGAGACATTTTAGTCGCAACATCAGGCAATTCCATCGGAACTCAAAAACAAGCTAAGGCAATTGTAACTGATCAGTATGGCGATTGCATTTGTACAAATGGGTTTACCGTATTTAGAGCTACTAAAATATCTGCATACTATCTGCTCAGATTTTTCAATAGTGACGAATTTTTAAAGCAAATGCTGAAATACAAGTACGGAACAGCTATTCCATGCGTCGGAAGGGAAGATTTTGAAAAAATACTGGTTCCCATTCCGGAAGAACAGGAATTAGTTAGAATTGAAAATAATATCAAACGGGCAATCGAACTCCGGAACGAAGCTATGCGGCTGATGAGTGAATAAACAATATAGCCAACTACGGGCACATTCCGAAGTTCCTGCCTCTATCTTGAGATTTACTCCTTCAGAGCCAGCAATTTTTCCACCTGCTTTCGCTTCTCATACAAAACACATCCTCCGTCATGGTTATCCTCAAGCAGGTCCCCTTCCTGTAGTGCGCGGAACAGATCGGATTGCAATGCGGCGCGCAATGACGTGTCACGTACGTTGATGTCAGAATACGGTGAGAAAGGACAAGGCTCTGCCCCACCATGGGAATTGATATGAAAAAATCCTCTGCCTGCAGCGATACAGCCACCAGAACTTTTCTCATCCCCCGGAAAAGACACAAACACCATCTCCCGGTATTCTTTTCGCAACCGTGCGATACCGTCTTTCAAGATTATGCGTTCCTCCTCGCCCGGTGCCAGCTCTTTACTTTCCTCTGTAACCGGTACAAATTCTACGAAAACCACCAGCTTACAGCCACGGGCAGCAAGGGTATCCAGAAAATCATCAGAAATCACTTCTTTTACATTCTGCGTCGTGACTGCCACAGACACTCCGAACAACAGACCTTTTTCCCGGAAACTATCCATATTGGCAATCAATTTGTCATAGACACCCGCACCACGGCGGATATCCGTCTCCTCTTTTCCTCCCTCAATGCTCATAACAGGCACTAAGTTACGACACCTATCAAACAATTGTAAGTAGTCTGCGTCCATATATGTACCGTTCGTAAATATCGGGAAGATAATATTTTGCATCTTTCCTGCCGCTTCGATAATATCGCGACGCAGCATAGGTTCACCACCTGCCAGCAGGATATAGCTGATGCCGATTTCATCCGCCTCCCGAAAAATTGCAAGCCATTCATCACCGGTAAGCTGACACACCGGCTCTGAATCCTGCGTTGCATGGTTACAACGGGAATAGCAGCCGGCACAATGCAGATTGCATTTACTGGTAATGCTGGCAATCAGGAATGGCGGGATATGCTCTCCCGCTTTTTCTGCCTCGGCACGGATTTTAGAGGCTTTCCGGCTGGCTGCTGCAAACTTTACCATGAATGCACTCTCGCGCGGGTCACGTAGAGTCGCTTTCAAAGAATCTGCGACAATTCGTTCAACGCCTTGCGTCATATACGCCTGTATATCAAATTTGTCGTCCATCGTCAATTCTCCTATTCTTTGATTTCTTTATTTACCCTGCATCCCCCTAATCACTGAAGTCACTGTCCAAAATTGCGGTAAAATTGTACTCTGGATAAAGTTGCTTCATTTGTTAGATCAAGCTATCGCATATCCCTCCGGCGTTACCCTTTATCCTTTCGCTCTATTTCACTGTTCTCAGCCGACCTAATATTTTGTATAAAAGCTGGTAGAGCACGGCTGTTTCCACCGGCTCCAGCATGGAACATTTCTTCATCTGTTCCGGAATGGCAACTGCCTTTTCTTTTAACTGTTCTCCCTTTTCAGTAATGCTTACGATCAAATTTCGCTCGTCCTCAGGGGATCGTCTGCGGGTCAGAAGTCCTTTTGCCTCCATTTTTTTCAGTAATGGCGTGAGTGTTCCGGAATCCAGAAACAAACATTCCCCCAATTCCTTTACATTTAATGTTTTCTTTTCCCAAAGTACCATCATGGCGATATATTGTGTATAGGTCAAGTCAATCTCATCCAGATATGGCTTATACTGCTTGATCACTTCCTTGGAACAGGCATAGAGCGGAAAACATAGTTGGTTTTCAATTTTCAATGCATCATAAGTAGTATCGTTCATGGTTTCCTCCCGTCTTAGCAAAACGACTCCTATCTAACCCCTGTTTAATCCCCGGATAGAGCAAAATAGCGTCGTTGCTTTCAATCGACGCTATTTTGCTCTATCACAGTCCTCCATCTCCAGCATATTATATCTTCACACTGTCTCCTGTGCTTCGTATGCAGCCCGCACTGCCTTCGCAAGCTGATCCCCGCAGGAGGTAGAGCGTCTGCCACAGGTAAGCCCACTCAGCTTTGATTCAATTTCCTCTACCGTCCATCCGTCAACCAATATAGGAATCGCTTTCAGATTTCCATTGCAGCCACCTATAAATTGAACATTTTTCACAACGTTTCCTTCAATATCCAAACTAATCAGCTGGGAACAAGTATCTTTTGTTTTATAATCAAAATGCATTACAGTACCTCCTCTACTTTTGCCTTTACTTTTTTCAGGGATGTCATCGGCTCAAACCGCGCAACGATTTCTCCCTCACGGTTAATCAGGAATTTTGTAAAATTCCATTTCACCAAGCTGTTATTTTTATAATCCTTATCCTGCTTCTTTAAAACCTGTGACATCATGAGACCCATCGGGTTTTTGTCAAAGCCCTCGAAAGTAGTGTTGTCTGTCAGCCACTTGTACAACGGAATAGCATTCTCGCCATTTACATCAATTTTGGAAAACTGCGGAAACGTAATCCCGAAACGACCGGTACAAAAAGAATGAATTTCTTCGTCATCGCCCGGTGCCTGCTCCCCAAACTGATTGCATGGAAAATCCAAAATCTCCAGACCATCCTTTTGATGCTCATCATACAAGTCCTGCAGCTCATCGTACTGTGGAGTAAATCCGCATCCGGTAGCTGTATTCACAATCAGCAGTACCTTTCCGCGATAATCTTCCAGAGAAACCTCTTTGCCATCCTGTGCCTTTACTGTAAAGTCATATACGTTCATAACAACCTCCATTCTGAAGCACTCAAATCAAATGCGCTCTATTGATTTTACAAAATTAAATTGCATTCAACCTAATTTGTATTATATTGTACACAATTTATTTTGTCAAGTTATTATCTTTTTATGCATTATCCATCCCCGAATGGCAATAAAGAATCGTAACGCACGGAAACGCACGATAAACACACGCGTGTGTTTATCGTGCGTTTTTATACCATGTTGTACCTTGCTGATCTCCCTTTTCCTACTAACACTAATTTCCCTTTATTAGTAAGTTTTTTAAGAATTCTATATGCTTGACTACTACTAATATTAAGCAGTTCACCCACATTATCACGCGTCACAGTTCCACCTTGCTGCATCGCCAGTTTAAGAACCAATTCCTCGTATTTTACACGGTCAATTCCAGTTTGCCGGACATATCCAATTACGTTATCCTGTGTTTTATACACTTTAGCGCTTAATATATATGCCCTTCCCTTTCCACTGCCGGTACCTTCCACCAGACCACTTTCCATCAGCTTTTCCACATTTGTTTTTACTCGATTTTCATTTACATAAATCGTCTCAGCCAGCTCGCGCAAGGTTACCCTTCGTTGCTTTTGCAAAACAGATAAGACGAGTAATGAGTTAATCGGCAATGAACGCCCCATCCTGTTTTCTTCATTGGAAATCATTTGTACAAATGCCATATCCGGCTCTGCACGCTGAATAAACAATTTTACATAACGCTCTGTAGATTCCGAATAATCCGGCAATGGTCTTCCATATATAATCGATCCTTCATAAATTCGATCTATACCACGCCCTGTCCTTTCTGCAAGACCGATTCTCTTCAATGCGTCAGCAAGTGCCGGATTTCGTCCATGCGGCTCTACAGATAATAAATTGGTTAAATTGATACCCTCTATAAAACCTCCCGGACTACTAATGGTCAAGCCTTCATCGTCAATAGCAAGACGAACCGTTTGCAAAATCGAATAGTCACGATGACAAAAAGCATTCACCAACCCTTCCCGAAATGCCGCCGGAGAAAATTCCGGAATTGGAATCCTCAACAAACCATACTCCATTTCACGTTCAGGGTTCCATGCCTTCATATAATTTTCAAATATCTCAAATGTGGCAAGCAAAGGTTTAGAAAATTGTTCATTCAAGCGCACCTGTGTTCCTTCCAGAACTTGAAAACCGGATTTTGCAGTCGGCATCAACTCCTCTATTCTATCTTCTTTCCCAATCAAAAGAATTCCCGTAACTGTGGGCATTAAATGTCCATTCTCCTCCTTCACTAATCGCAGAGCTTTATCCAGTTCTTCGTCATTGAGTTCAAGCAGGGACTTATCGCCCTTTCTCATCTTAATAATATTACGCAGTCTTACTCTCTCATTCGGATCTAAGTCCGAAAGACAAGCCCCCGGTAATACTTGTGCTGAAAAATCCAATAAACTCAACTCAGACAATCGTGTATTGATTTCAAACGGATACATTGGTACATTTTCCGGTGTCCCATCAACTTTTAATCGTCTCTTCAAAATTTTACCATCTGTTGTGGCAACAATCGTTTTACTCATGGGTATTTCTATTTTTAATACCTCAAAACCATCTTCTGCTATGATTTCTGCTCTGACCGAAACAGACGGAACCGTTTTATTTGCAACCAATGCCATTACACCAATTTCATCTGCGTGTTGTTTATGCACACCGGTAACTTTACCATCATCTTCCACCCCCAAGTACAGGACACCACCATCTGTATTTGTCATACCGACAATAGCATCAACCAACTCGTTATCATTAAGTTTTTTTCTGTCACTTTTAAACTCTATCTCTAAATTTTCACTTTGTGGTATTATTCGCATATCACACCTCCATAAGCGCATTATAACACTCCGTGCGTTTTTTTACAACGACAAACACACGCGTGTGTTTATCGTGCGTTTCCGTGCGTTTATTATTATTTTCTTTTCATCAACACAATATTAAACCCTTACATATACACTGCTCTCCTCTCCGCAGTCTCACTATCGCACGGAAACGAAAGGTAATGCCATGGAATATATAGACTCTATCATGTAACTTTTAATATACAACATGAAGGTAAATTATGTTAAAATCATATTGTAAAATGTTATCCTTCTTCAAATAAGGGACGGGAGTGCGAATAGTCCTCTTATTAACACACTAATCCAAGGAGTCAAAGAAATGAATAGAACGATAAAAAAGGCATATTTACCGCTATTGCTGGGAAGTCTCTTTCTCTGTGGACTCTCACCGGCAAATGCACAGGCTGAAACAGAGACCAAGACGAAAGCTAACGCAGAGGCAACGGCAAAACCAACATCAAAACCAAAGGTAACGGTGAAGCCAACGACAAAACCAAAGGACAAAGAAGTCACCATCACTATCAGCGCTGCCGGAGACTGCACGTTTGGCAGCGACCGCATTTCCACTTCCAGCGCAAACTTTTATTCCGTATATAATAGGGTAAAAGACAACCGTTATTTTTTCCGCAAGGTATCTTCTATTTTTAAGAATGACGATATGACGATTGTGAACCTGGAGGGAACACTGACAAACCGGGGAGAACGGGCTGATAAAAAATATGCTTTCCGCGGGAAACCTTCCTACGCCAAGATTTTAAAGAAAGGGCATATCGAGGCGGTATCCTTTGCCAACAATCACTGTAAGGACTTTGGTAACGTCAGCTATAGGGACACCCGCGCCACGCTGGAGAAATATGATATCAGCTATGCCTCCTATGGAAAAACCGGCATCTATCGCACAAAAGGAAAGCGAATCGGCATGGTAGCAACAGACGAAACTTATCAAAGCTATTCCACCTGCAAAAACCAGATTCGAAGCGGAATTCAGAAATTAAAAAAGAAAAAAGTAGATTTAATCATTGTAAGCCTCCATAGCGGGATCGAGTATACGAGTGAGCCTACCTACGAGCAGAAATCCCTGTCCCACTACGCTGTGAAAAAGGGAGCAAATCTCGTATTGGGGCATCATCCCCATGTTTTACAGGGAATTGAAAAGTACAGGGGTGCCTATATCGTATATAGCCTGGGAAACTTCTGCTTCGGCGGAAACACGAACCCACCGGATAAGGATACCATGATTTTTCAGCAGACATTTACCTTCAAGGGTGATAAATTACTAAAAAAGCAATCTCCTGCAAAAATCATCCCCTGCTCCGTTTCCTCCCGCAGGGATATCAATAACTATCAGCCAAAACCCGTCAGTGGGAAACGCTATCGTAAGATATTGAATAGAGTGGCACGGTATAGCCGCTCGCTGGGAACCTCTTTCGTGACTAAAAAGGGGAAAAAGACGTGTGTACTGCGGTAGTTTACTTTTCATATAGTTCACACTGCTTTTTATTTATCCCCGGATTTTAGGTCAATCAATTTCCCGTTCTTGATGTGGTACGCCAGTACGCATTTATCTACATCCACTGCATCTTTTTCCTCTTTTGCCTGTTTCTTCATCTGCTGCAGAGTAGGGGCAGAGTTTAAGGATATTCTTCCGGAATACCCTATCGAATAGTGGGCATCCCAATAAACACCCTCAAATTTTTCCATCTTATCGCCGGAATAATAAATGTGAGAACGAATCCAGGATAGTGGTATAGCATATGGGTCATCAATATCAAGATCCACTACCTTTCCCCTTAAGTTCGTATCTGCTGGCAGAAAATCCCTGACATAGACATACAAATCCTTCTCTTTCTTCTTTGTTTTCTCGATTGTCTTCTCAATAGCAGACAAAATCTGTTCTTTCTCCCCGTGAGCAAATTTGTCCTTCACCTCATACTCTTTAGCCTTCGCTTTACTAATGGTCAAACCGGCTTCCCCGAAGGATGTATAGTGCTGCTTAAACCACTTATTCTTCTCCAACCCCTGCGAAGGTACTCCACCCTCCACATTATCCTTAAACCAGCCGCCGTCATAACCATAATCATAATACGATTCCAGTCCTCTGGCATTATAATAAAAAGAAAAATAAGATAAATCTTTCTCCTCCGGGAAAGTTACAACAACGTGATACCTGCCACTTTCCACTTCATCCATTTCCTCTATATCTAACTCCTGATAATAAAGGTTTATTTTGTATTCCTTCTTCGGAGAATTTTTGTCATACAGCCGACCAATAATGGTACTTGATTTATCATCGTTCTCTACTGTAGTTGCATACTCCCAATAAACAAAATCCTGTAGAATGTCTCCAAAGATTTTCCCGTTAGGAAGCGCCAGCCCATATTCTTCATTTTGCGCAACATATGTTTCAGTAGTGGTTTCCTTGGAATCGGCTTCATTATCTGCATCATTCATTGCAAGGGGAGCTTCTGGAAACTTCACTTTTTTTATCTCCGAGCGCTCTATAATCTGCTTCGATGCAATATCATAAGCAACACAATACTCTCTAAGAACCATGGATGCAGTTGGATGATTCATACGAATACTTGCCAGTATCAGCTTACCATCTACAATACCGGCGATTCTATACGGTCTATACACATACATTGCCTGCATCAAAACATCATCGGAAACAGTGTCTGTCGAATCCGCATCTGCCTCCCATGCATTCAGATAATCCGTAAGTACTGATTCATTTTGGAGCTTTGACAAATCCGAAATCGGTGCACTGAGCAAGCACATTTTGCCGCCACCTCTTCCGGAAAGATTTTCATTGCTCTCTCTCAGCAAAAAATAAATTCTTTCCTGATAAAGCATAATCTCTGAAATACAATATTCTTGAAATTCTTTTCCTTTTTTTAATCCAAACTCTTTTAACTTTTCAAAAAAACCCTCCTTTGTAATGACGCATACCGCTTGTTCCTCTACCTGACTATACTGCCATATCGTTTCATTATCACAGCAAAAATAAGCACTATTATCATCCGACACCAAATAGGTATTTTCATAGTATATATCATCGTCTTTCCAGCCTGCTCCTGTATAAATCTGTTGCACAGCACCACTATCCGGTTCCAAACTGTACATGCTGCTTCCATCCAAAACAAAGAGTTTTCCACCCAAAACAACCGTCTTCCTATCTCCGTCATGAACCACTCTGCCACCCAGCTGCTGATCCTCCACAGTCACCGGAATTTTTTCCTTCTTTTGCATATCCAATTTGTAAACCCCCTCATCTGTCTCATAAATCACATAGTTGTCTGTAATATAAGAAATATCTATGGTATCCTTTAACACAAATTCATTTTGCTCCCATATTAACTGATCTCCATTCTCCGTTTTTTGAATAGGAACACGCCAAAAGAGACTATAACCAACAGTACTCTCCCATGTTGTATAATAAACATAGGCATCCGTCACCTGCATCAGCGATTCTAAGTCATCCACCTTGTGATTCTGCACCAGAGTACCATCCGGTTTCTGCTGGGTGATACACGGAAGCATTTCTCCACCTACTACCTGAGTCGTAATACAATAAGAATTATCCCCATTAGAAAATACTTCTGTTCTTTCTTCGATTTCCTCCTGTACCTGCTGCCAGAATTCATCCGGTGCTTCCGTATACTTTTGACCATTTTCCTTCTGCCCATTGGTCAGGCAAACGATTCCCACCAAAGCAAAAACAATGATTGCCGGCACGAACAGCTCCTTTCCCCCTTTTTCAAACTTTAATACATGCTTCACCCTGTTCCTGATGCTTGTTTCTCCAAATGCCAGCGTTCCCAGAGAAAACCGCCTTGAATTGGCAGCAAAAGCCAGTAATAATCTGCTGTAATCTTCCCTCACATCATCTTCCATCTCCGATAAAACATGCTCATCACAGCTCATTTCCATATCCTTCACCATACAAAACCAGGAGAGCCATACCAAGGGATGAAACCAGTATACCGCAGTGATGAGAAAGGCTATCATTTTTGTAATATTATCCCGTCTTCGAACATGATACTGCTCATGTTTTAGGATATACTCCCGCTCCCGGTCTGATAGACGAAAGGGAATGTATATGCGCGCAGAAAATACACCCATGACAAATGGCGAAGAAATTACGTCAGATTCATAAATATTGTCTCGGAATAAAACCGCTTTTTCCAGTTTCTTTCTCAGGCGCACTGTGAGAATAATGTTCCATGAAATCAGTGTTATCATGCCCGCAAGCCATATCACTGACAGCCAGCGGAGCATCTGACTGGATGAGGCATTTATGTATTCTGAGCCGCTTGCCACCTCTGAATTTTCCGTGTTTGTGTTTTCCATACCTGTTTTTTTTGTATCTGCCGTTTCTACATCCGAGCCATCCACTTCCGGATTTTGATTCGTCGAAGCAGTGTGCCTGTCGGACATTTGAGCCTCTGTGTTCTGCTGTCCTGTATTCTCATTGGAATTGTCTTTAGACATCTGTCCCTGGGAATTGTCTGTTTCTCTCTCCTGTGACATCTGCTTCCGGCTGTCGGCTGTATCTCCCTCCTGCGACACCTGCTTCTGGCTACCGGCTGTATCTCCCTCCTGAGGATTTTCGTTCTTACGGATGCTCTCGTCCTTTTGTGCCATCTCCTGAATAAAGGCATATGGCTTCTCTGCAAAATTCAGATTAAACAGACTGACCGGGGAGGACACCGCCACCGGACAAACCAGTCGAATCCCTACGATCAGCCACAGGGCATATACATACTTTTTCGGAATCCCCCTCATCAACCCTCTCACCAGCAAAACGGCCAGAATGACAAAAGTCCCCGCCACCGCCATATCCAGAATCCGTAAAAAAACATTTATCATTTACACCTCACCCCTCTCTGTGCTCGTCAATCAGCTTTTTGATTTTTTCAGCTTCTTCTGCCGATATCTTCTTCCCTCCCAAAAAGGCTGTAAGAAAATGCGGTAATGAGCCCCCAAAAGTCCTCTCCACAAAATATTCCGACTCATCTGCCTGTACACGGTCTTTCGGAATCAACACGGAAACCGTTGCATTTTCATTACTGATATACCCCTTCTCGGATAATTTGCGAATGGTCGTGTATGTAGTAGACTTCTTCCAGCCAAGAATTTCACTGCAAAGCTTCACCAACTCACCGGAACCTACCGGTGCATGCTCCCACACTACCAACATAAAACGGTAATCACTGTCACATAATTTTAAATATTCCATATCGTCCTCCTGTTTCGGCTTGCGCTAGAGCTATCATGCTGCTTAAAATCTTCTTTAGAAAAGCAAAACGGTTTATAACCATAAACCTTTATGTGTAAGTTTATAGTTATAAACCTGATTTGTCAACTGTTTTTTGGGGGGAGGGATTTCTCATCTTCAAATTAGTCATTAAAGTTAGAGCTCATTAAAATTTCTTACTATGGTCACTCCACTTCCGAAGCAAAACATTTCCCCAGCAGAGAATCCCGAATATAAATCACCTCATCCTCTACGATACAACAGTTTTAAACTTATATACCGTTATTGAGTATTCCGGGCTCTAGGCAATCATCTGTCCGACGTTCGGAAATCAACATTCCGCTTGTTTGGAAATCTTGATTCCATTAATACGGAAATCATTTTTTATGAACCTTATAATGGATTTATTCATCGGAAGATGTAAATCTTTTATAAAGAGGTCACGACTATGACCAAATATCGTGAGATTCTCAGGCTAACAAGTCTGGGATTTACTCAGCGCAACATCATGCAGAGCTGTGGTGTTGCTCAGAAAACGGTTGTCAAAGTTCAGAAGCGTGCCAGAGAATTGGATATTTCATGACCACTTGATGAAACAATGACTGGCCAAGCTATGGAAAAACTTATGTTTCCATAGGGAGAAAAATCTGCAACCAATAAGCGTATGCCTGATTTTTCGTACATCCATAAGGAGCTTCTCCGAAATGGAGTGTCCAAAAAGCTCCTTTGGACAGAATACATAGAGGAGTGTCGCCTTAATGGTGATGAACCCCTGATGTATTCACAATTCTGTTACTACATCCAAAAGGATGAGCAGAAACGGCGTGCGACTATGCACATCAACCGGAAACCTGGCGAACAGATCGAAGTTGACTGGGCTGGCGATCCTGCATGGATCATTGATCCGGATACCGGTGAAATGACCAAAGCATATATCTTTGTGGATGTTATGACTTACAACCAGTATGCCTATGTCGAAGCATTTATCAACGAGAAGCAGCAGGCATGGATCACTGCTGCATTGCGAAATGAACAGTTCTTTTCGCTTACGGAACTTAATCATGCGATCCGAAAGAAACTGGAAGATTATAACCGAAAACCCTTTCAAAAGAAAGAGGGTAGCCGGTCAGAACTCTTCCACCACGAAGAACTGCCATTTCTGGCACCACTGCCCGCTACCCGTTATGAACTGGCGGAATAGAAACAAGCCACCGTTCAGATTAATTATCACATATCTGTCGATGAAATGCTATACGCAGTTCCATATGAATACATCAAACGCAAGGTAGATGTCAGGGTGACAGACACAGTTATTGAAATCTTTTACAATCATAACCGTATTGCTTTCCCACCGGCGTTTAACAAGACGCAGGGGACAATACGCAACCACCATAGAGCATATGCCGGAAGACCACCAGAAATATCTGGAATGGAACGGTGACCGTTTCCGTCAATGGGCTGGTCGCATTGGCGAAAATACCCATAAAGTCATAGACGGCCTCCTTACCTCCAAACCTGTAGAACAGCAAGCTTACCGAAGCTGTATGGGGCTGCTGAAACTTGTGGATAAATATTCCGCAGATCATCTTGAAACAGCGTGCAAACAGGCACTAACTTATACAGCATCTCCCAGCTATAAGAGTATAAAAAATATCTTAACTGTCGGAAAGGAAAAGTTTGATGCACAGATTAAAGAAGAAAAATCCACAAACAATAATAAATACGGCATCACAAGAGGTGCCGATTATTACAGGAGGTAACCTACTATGACAAACCAAAGTACGAATGATAAATTAATTGAAATGCGCATGACATCCATGGCAGATGCATTCCGTAACCAATTGACTGATATAAGCATGAAAAATGTTCCCTTCGAGGATCGTCTCGGTATGTTGGTTGACATCGAATATAACAGCCGTAAGAGTAACCGGCTGGCACGCCTGATCAAGAAAGCCGAGTTTGACCAGCCGACTGCAAGCGTTATGGATATCAACTACACTTCAGGGCGAAAGCTAAATAAAGAACTCATCAGCAGGCTTACTTCCTGTGAATATATCACCGAACATCGGAATCTGTTTATCACCGGCGCAACAGGCAGCGGAAAAAGCTATATGGCCTGTGCCCTCGGCATGGAGGCATGCAAGGAGTGATGGTACATACAAGAAAGTAATGGCTAAATATGCAAACCCATTGCTCTTAATACTGGATGAATGGCTGCTTCTGAAACCAATAGAATCAGAACAGAAAGATATCTTCGAGCTGCTCCACCGCAGACGCAAGAAATCATCCACTTTCTTTTGCTCACAGTATCATACGGACGGATGGTACGAGCAGCTTGGCGGTGCCGATTTGCCACTTGCGGATGCGATTCTGGATCGCATCGTCCATGACGCTTATAAGATCAATATCACAAGCATTGATCCTGCCAAGGATATCTCCATGAGGGAAGTTTATGCTCTGGATAAAGAATTAAGCGAGTAAACTCGCACTTGTTACTGCAAATCTTGATTTCCTAGTTCTGGACTGCTGATTTCCAGTGGTCCGGACTAGCGATTTCATCGCACCGTAATATTCACACAGCATATCGGGGCTATCGAAGCAGCTAACGTCAATAGAAAGATATCTATGGATTTACTGTTTGATATCGCAGAGCTGTTTGGTGTGGAACCTAATTATCTTTTGGAAAATAATGATATACCATTTCAGGACTCAAACTGTGATGATGAGTAAAATTCGCAAACACCAACTCCTCCGTCCTGTACTTCAGAGCACCTTATAGAAACAAAAATCCGTCAGATAGATTCAAGGAAAATCTTTTGATATTTATTCAAAACAGAGACCATCAGGATAATTTTATGCGGATTGATCAGGATTTCCAACGTAGCATGATGGCAAACCGAATCATCTGAAACCTTGGTCGGAAGAACTTCCCGAGGAATGCAGAAAACCACGCCACTAGAATCTGGCGGCGTTATTTTGCTGGGTTGTCACATGGACAAGAAGTGTCGTCTCTGTGACAGATACGGAAGAATCTGTTTTAATTCCTTCTCGCCAGTCTCGGTGTTTTCCGACCAGACATACTCTCCTGCCTGAATCTCTCCAATCGGTCTTAATCCTTCTGCCGATGAGACAAGGGTATATCTCCAGTGAAACATTGGCTGGTCAGACCAAAGAGCATACAGATGAGCTGCACAAACCGCACCGCTATCTCTGCCGAGGCACCACTTTCGATCGCCTCCTGGATCTTGTTCACCTAGTCTTTAGATCCAAAAATTGATTACTTAATCACCTTGAAGAATTATCCTCCAACTTCAATTGTTTTGCGAATCCCCATAATATATCCCTTATACTTGATCTGCTCCAGCAAAAATGACCACTCATATCGCTTTCATTATCAGGATACTTAAATTCTTTGCATTTTCCCAAGAACGTTAAGTCTTTTGGGCGATTTCTCTTTGAACTTTCACAAATATGTACTCGATACCTGTTACCAAATCGCCCTTGCCCAATGCTGAAACATATCCTTGCTGCTGTATAAAGAGACTCTATATTTTCGGGTTTTTCTTTTTGAATGTAAAAATATACCTCCGGTACTTCATCCTTAATCCCTCTTACATACCAGTCATCTAAATATATTTTATCTACATAAAACAAGGCATACCATCCAAAATATTTTTCATAGCCTTCTATCAGCTCTTTAATCTGAAAAAAATATACATCACCTTCTTCCCAGCCCAAAATATACGGTTTATGAACAGACACCTTTTTACGTTCAGGCATCTCTCCTTCCAATTTTACTTTCAATTTCTCCAAAACCTTACTTCTTTCTTTTCTTATCCGTTCAGATTGCCAACGTTCCGATACTTTATCCTCCTCTATCATTTGTAATGCTTTCATTTTAATTTCTTCTGGCAGCCTCCCCTTTTTCCATAGCGTATCTGCCAGTGCAAGCCAAAAATCATATTTACAATCTATATCCCTGCTTTCTTCCCTATACTCTGACAAGATTTCCTGCAATGCTTCTTCATCACTTTTTCCTAACTTAAGCTTTGCAATGTAATCATCTTTCACATCTGCGCTTACATCGTTTTGATATAAACCCGTTTCCCATGTCCCCATAAAAACCTCCTTAATAATATTCACACTCCAATTATCAAGCATTTTTTATATCCTAAATTAATGCCATTTAGTTGAATTAGTTACTGCATTTAACATGGTATAATCTGTGGCAAATGTATAGAAAACATTAATGTTGACTTCTCTTTCTATGGTGATAATGGTTACTATTTCAAATTCCCCAGATAGATAAATATTAATTCCCTGCCACTTTCGGTTTTTAGTAAAAATATCATCAATAATAATCGATTACCATATCCGAAAATAAACAATTAAAGATTTCTACTTCATGATTTCGGCTAGGTAACAATTCTGTTTCAATAAACGGAATCTTTATATGTGCCATTGTTCTATTTAGTTTATTCATTCCTATCTTTTTCATCTCCTTTCTCAATCTATTTATATATTTTTTTTCAAGCAAAAAAGTTGCACTATGAGATTTAAACATCCAATTTTCAATTTGTTCCTTACAATATATATGCTCAGATGTATACACATAAAAATAATTACTAATTCTACTTATAAATATTTCTAAATTATATCTCCTTCCTCCTAATTCATCCATTAATTCAACGTCATCATCTAATATAGATTGATTCTTATGCAACAAAACCGAAAACTGAAAACATGGATATGTCATATTATCCCAACGTTTCACATGATATTGAGAAAATATCGAACATATCATTTCATAATATTCTTTTTCTTTTTGTCTAAAAAAAACTGCATCGTTTATTATCCTTTTAAGTTTCTTATATTCTTTTGAATCTAGATACTCCTGGCTGATAAACGCACATTCTTTGGGATAATATTTCTCAATTATTTTCAATATTTTTTTGTATTCATTCCATTTATTATCCATTTTCTATTTTCCCTTCTTAGAACGAGTAGAATTTGATAATTTATCAAAATCCTTATTATACAATAATTTCTTTTAGCATAGCATAATCTGTGGCAAATGTATAGAAAACATTAATGTTGGATAGTGTAAATTTACTGTAGGGTTTAACTGGAGAGATTCCACCAAAGACGTAAATAAGATCTGTTTACATTTTTACTATAACCCTTATCCTATCTTTTACAAGTTCCAAATATGCGAACGGAACCATGCATACTTCTTCGTATCACCCGGCAGATGGTGATTGATACTGTTTACATATTTTCCCAGCTCTGTATAATTCTTTTTCTCATAACACAGCATCTCCGTCGCACTGATGATGTCTTTTTCTGCTCCAGCTGCCTTTTGTTTCTCATTCTTTCGTTGATAGCGTACTAATTCCATCATATCCCCCATCATTATGTTGAAAATTTGCGCCTTCCTTTCCACAACAAATACATTTTGCCATATAATTTCCTCCTCTTTTGTATTGATTACTTGTATATCCTGCGTATGCGTTTTCATATCAAATCAAATGACAAAAAGGGATTGAAACATTTGATTTGATATGGAATTTAAATCTTTGCTTCTGAATTATTACTAGTAGAATTCCCATCACTTTCATCGTAGTCGATTTGTTATAGAATTTCAATAGTACATCTGATTTAAGAATTCCATATAAAGCATATTTAATCAAAATTGATACTTCTTTCAAAGCTCCTCCAACACAAACGCACCAATTAGTACATTTATATTGACAGTTCTTTGAATTTCATGTATCATATTCTTGGAGGTAAACGAAATATGAACCCACACTATAACCAAAACTACACACAGAAAGAGATTGATAATATTCTCGCAAAAATCAAATCCTGCGTTAAACAAAACCGATACATCATTTCACAGAATGAAAACCGACAGGAAAACATAGACTTTATAAATGAATACAACATCAGAAGTGACAGGCAGAAAGCAATTTTACTACAGATAAGGACTGAAGATTTCTGTCACTCTCTACAAAATACAAATATTGGATACGAACACGAAGTCCTCTATGTTTTCGTTCCACAAGTACAGCTTTTTAATGCAGACAACGTAGAAGAAACTATAAATCTTTATACAAAATTTAACATAATAGATATAACCTCTGGAAGCAGAGTAGTAGTTATTTCATTCCACAAGCAAAACAAACCCATCAAATATCTGTTTCGATAAACGAAGGAGCGAAAGGAGGATTATCATGACTACAAATAAAACATTTTGCGAAGTATGCAGAAATGATGTTGATTACACCATTAACACCATTCCATTGACAGCAACTATCAAAGGCAAAGAGTATCACTATACCGGCAAAGAAGCCCATTGTTCCGAATGTGGTTCACTGGTATTTGTTGCTGAATTGAATGATTCCAATTTGAAAGCATTATACGATGTATATCGTGAAGAAAACGGGATTGTATCACTGGAAATAATTCAATCGATTCCTAAAAAATATGCTATCGGAAAACGACCACTCTCCCTCCTCCTTGGATGGGGGGAACATACATTTTCCAGATATTGCGATGGCGATATACCTACAAAACAATATTCGGATATTCTGACCCGCATTTATAATGAGCCGGAATTTTATTCTGAATTACTGGAATTGAATAAGGACAACCTAAAATCTGCTCACTCCTATGAGAAAAGCCGCAAAGCCGTGGACGCTCAGCTTGCACAAACTGAACTCACAGACAGCAAAATCAACTCTGTGATACAATACTTGTTAAATCAGTGCGAAGACATTACTCCACTGGCTTTACAAAAAGCTCTATACTACATTCAGGGCTTCTATTATGCTTTCTATGAAACCTTCCTTTTTTCGGAAGATTGTCAGGCATGGGTACATGGTCCTGTATACAAAGATGTATATTTACGATATCGCAATTATCGTTTTGACCCTATTTCAACATCTACAACCTTTGACGCATCCATCTTCTCTGCGGGAGAAAAGGCAATCTATGACAGCGTCATAAATAGTATTTGCTGCTATAGTGGAAAAATTTTGGAACGCTTCACCCACAACGAAACACCATGGCTCACCACCAGAGGGGAACTTCCAATCACCGCTCCAACCGACTACATCATTAAGAAATCTTTGATTGGTGACTATTTTGCAGCCGTGAAAGAAAAATATAAAATGGTTAATCCAAGCGATATTAAAGAGTATGCACAGGATATGTTCCTGCATAGTTAGGTTATACAGACTCAAATATTAAGCGCTTCACAACAACACCCCCTCCTGCCATCAGCCATCGCCAATGACAAGAGGGGGCTACTTTTCTGTTATATTTTCTAAACCAATCCCTATATATATCTATATATTATTTATTCCTATCCTTTGCCAGCAGGAGTACGCTCTCCATCTCTACTCTGCCAATTTCAACTCCACTTTTCCGGAAAGTTCTTTCTCCATAACATCCTTGCCCTGGATGATAATCGTACTTTGCTTATCACCCTCCCGTTCAAAAATGTCATCCGGCAGTTTTTTCAAGGAATATTGGCATTTTGAGACACAAATTGTATCATCATCTGGATTTACATTCATGTAGCCATCTCCGCTCTCGATAATCTTACCAGCGGAATCCACCAGATAGAAATCAATATCGAATTCACTGGTTTCCGTCCATTTAGGATTGTTTCCTGCATAGTGGTAGGTCACAGTGAACATCGCCTCCAGATCACTCTTCTCAATGACCACCTCATCAACCACCAGATTCGTTCCGGCAACTTTGCCATCGGAAACCGGCAGATATCTGAACGTCTCCATTTCTGTTTTGTCTGTCAGAGTAAAGCTAAATTGATCCTTTATTTCCGTATCTTCTTTTCCATCCGGGCTCACAATCGTTTCACATACATATTCTAAATTTTCGCTCTTGCTATTATTATCTAATTCTATGTCGAACAAAAGCGTGCCATCTTTTTCCATGTGATGACGGCATGTTTCAATCGGAACTGCAACACGAGGCTCCACAGGAAGACATTTTTTTCCAAGACTTTTTGCATAATCTGCCAAAGTTTGTTCACCGGTCAGCCCCTCCATGTGTAAATTTTCAACTGACATTTCTTCAGGCACACCAATATATGGCACTAACAGATATTTATCCGGTTCTACCGCCTTTACTTCCACCTGTACTCTCACCACATTTTTGTCAGCAATTGCCTCTCTGACCTTAAAAGTCGCCCATTGGGACTGTTTTTTATTGGAACCGGTTTCCTGAGCCACCTTAGTATCCAAAAACTGTCCTGCCTTCTGTTGAACCTCACTGTCTTCCCCTTTGAAAATGGACAGCAGGGAATGATGTTGTGTGGCTGCATACACAGAAACGCCTCCGGCTGCCACTAAAATACCGATAGCTGCCGCTACTGCTGTCTTTCTGACATTAAATTTTCTCATTTTACTCACCTTCCTATCCAATATCCGACGATTCAATTCCGGAGCCGGATCATTAGCAGGCTTTAACGCATCATATAACAGATTATCTAATTTTTTATTCATGATAATATACCTCCAATTCTGATTCCAGACGCTTTCTCGCATTGCTCAATCTGCTCTTGACTGTGCCCGGTGGTATTTTCAACACCTTTGCCACCTCCGCCACTGTCATCTCCTCCATATAATAGAGCAGAACAGGTACTCTGTATTTATCCGGCAGACTGTTTACCGCCTTCCTGACCAACTTACATTTCTCCTCCCTGAGAACGTCCTGCAGTACATCTTCTGCCTCCCCCATCGCTTCCCCCGTCTCCTCACGGAACATCTCCACTGGTGCGATACGGTTTCGCCATGCAAATTTCCTCTTCTGATTTTTCCAGAGCATCAATGCCACAGACAGAAGGTAGCTTTTCATATTGCCATCTACCTGCAATGTATTCCGTTTTTCAGTCGCTCTCAGAAAGGTGTCCTGATAAAGCTCGTCCGCTGATGACTTATTGCCTGTCAGCTGCAGACAGAAAGAATAAATATTCCTTCCCTCCTGAGCAATTACTTCTTCCAGTTCTTGATTCGTCATTTTCTTTTCCTTCTTTTCCGTGTACACGTTAGGAACTTTTGTACTTACATCGAAAACTGCACGGTACGTAGTGAGATCCCACTTAGTGTTTCTTTTAGATGTAAACTGCTGAGTTTGCATCTTTTGTCCCTACACCTATATATTGTAATAACTATGAAAACGGTTCAAATTTTTTTCAACACAAAAGACCACAAAAGACCATGGCAACCTGCAGGGCACAAAACCATGGTCTTTTCGATTCATTATTCTGTAAGTCGTATTACTTTCTCTCCACCTCTTTCGTGAAGTTCTTCCGCAGTGCAATCTCCACCGGAATGATAGACCCTGTCAAAACTACACATTGCACCATAACCAAAATTCCTCCAACCGTTCCCACCACATTATCGGATTCCCCATAAATGAGGATATGCGCTAATACGGAAGGTATCAGCATGATCCACCCTATCTTCCACCACAGACGCCCACAGTAATCATGAGCAAACTTCCATGTATCCATATTTTTCATAGAGCGCGTTGTCCTATAACCAATGATTCCATTGATGTCCTTTGGGCAGTGCTTCCACATCATTCTTCCGCTAATGATCATAAGAACCGGCACCAATAGGTCCATCACAAACAAAAACCACCAAAAGCCCATAGTCTCACTCCTTTTCCCACAAGACACCAAAAGCCCCTACATATTCTTAGCTAAATCAATATGAATACCTGTATTTTCACCTAATCTCATCAGTTCCGCCAATGTGTTTGCATCACATACAAATAACACATAACTGTCCGAATCCATATCAATCGCAGCTAATTCATAACCATCCCAATGCTGTCCCAGAACTTCTGCCCACACAGTAATATCACCGTCTTCCTGAAGCCAGTCTTCCTCCAATGACAGATTGCCGTTCTTGTACCCAGTCAGATTTTGCACAAAATATATGAAATCTTCTTTTTCATCTTTGTAATCACGTATACACACAATATTCGCTTTTTCTAATAAATCTACAAGGGTAATCAAATATATTTCCCTACCGTCGGAGTACTCTGCCAGCCCCCATTCTGAAAATAAATCTGTATGCGTATCATAATAGGACTTTGCATCAGACAGACATCTCTCCATTTCATTCTTAATCTCACTGTTATTATCAGACAAAATCCTGACAAGCTCAGTCAACAACTCCTTATTGCCACCCTGTCTGGTTTTCTTATCTTCTGTTTTCTTTTTAAATTTATCTAAAAATCCCATTGTCCTCCTCCTTGTTATCTTTTATAATCAACCTTTTCCAGTGAAATCGGCACCGGATTCAAAACAACCCAATTCACCCCCAGCTCTGTCATACGGTTAATTTCCTCCTCGTCCACAGACCGGATGGACTTAATGATTTTCTTAAGCTCCTTGTATTCCTGCTTTTGCAACGTGTTTCCCATATGCAGATATTTCAGAAATGACTGGCACATTTTAGAATAGTCCTTGTCCCAGTTCATTCCTCCATTGTCCAGAATTTCATATGCCACTTTTCCGGAAATGCGGATGACTTCTCCCTGAACTGTATTTGCATGACCGGAACCGGGCACCAGCAAATCCCACAATTCACCATGCTGTTTTTGCCATGTCGTTTCCGTCACGGTAATGCTCGTCTTTCCGTCGTACTCTACCCTTTCCGGAACGGACTCCATATGGAGCAATTGATACAGACTGTCCATAGCTGCGTCCAATTTTGGAACTTCGTCCGGATTCAAATCCTTCCTGCGAAACTCAATATCCTCGGCTACTTTCTTCATATTTTCCCGTAATTTTTCAGTTACCGGAATCCCTTGTGATAACATGTATTTAGCTACTGGCTCCAGTGTGATTAAATCAAATGTCCTTGCCGCACTGAATCCACTCTCCAACGGGGTATCCCCGTTCCAATCCAGCGCATTGACATCTGCTCCTGCCTCCATCAAACATTTGACCAGTTCCAGATTTCCAGCTGATACTGCATAATGCAAGGCATTCTTCTGGTATAATTTATAAGTATAATGAATATCCGCTCCCAACCGAAGCAGGCATAAAGCCTGTTTCTCTGCAAATCTGTGTCCGGCATGATAAAGGATCGGTGTATATCCATATTCATCCACATAATTAATATCTGCACCTTGCTCAACCAGCCACTCCATCATTTCATCCGATAACAGGAACTCCAATGCATTTCCCTTATTATATCCACCGTATGCATTAATGTCGCACTTGGTAAAGACTTTCTTAATTTCTTCAGAGTCTCCTGCCTTCACTAATTCCTCAAAATCATTTACTAACGTTTTACGTTTTGCCATGGTAATCCCCCTACATATTCTTTGTGAATGGCTTGTGTACATTTCTGTGTAGTTGCGTTTATTATACCCTACTTCCTGCGCATACTGAGAACGCAGTTCTCACAAGATAAACGCATTATATGCGTTTATTATACCCTACTTTCTGCGCATGGCTTCCGCGCATTCCTGAGAACGCAGTTCTCACAAGATAAACGCATTATATGCGTTTATTATACTATACTGCGGGACATCATGCATGCACTAATAATTTCTTATATGTCAGCTCGATCAAAAACGCCCCCACAGGTGCTGTGATTAAAATTGCCAAAACAGCAATGGTCAGAACCAATTTTCCACAGTCCAGCCCCATAGCAAGAGGCATCCCTCCAATAGCCGCCTGCACTGTCGCCTTTGGCAGATAAGCGATCATGCAAAACATGCGCTCCTTCATTTCTAAATTGGTACGAAGAAGACACAACCCCACTCCGATTACCCTAAAGCACAATGCCCCACACAGTACAAAAATTGCCGACATGGCAGCGCCCGTGATATACCGAAGGTCAACTGTTGCTCCCACTAACACAAATAAAATAATTTCCGCACACACCCATAACTTATTGAACTTCAGAGAAAGTCGTTCAGAAACTTCTTTGCGATATTTCTGCATGGCAATCCCGATAAACATAACGGCAACCAGCGCAGAAAATGTGATGTATCCTGTAATATGGTCCTCTATCGTAACCAATATAAAAGAAACGCATAAAAAGATCATTACCTTTGCAGTGTCACGGATGTGTACTTTCTCAAAAAAGAATGACAATATCCATCCCACCAGAAGTCCTATCACAATACCAAGACATATGGTTATGGGAATCCCCACAAAGCGCATTGCCGAAATATCCTCCCCCTGTGCCAAACCGGTAAACACCGCAAACAATACAATGACAAACACATCATCCACCGATGCTCCCGCCAGTATTAGCTGCGGAATACTTTTGTCGACTCCATATCCTTCTTCCATCAGCTTTATCATTTTCGGTACAATGACCGCCGGAGAAACCGCAGCCACAACTGAACCGATAACTGCCGCTTCCAATATGGATATGTCAAAGACTAACGGTGCCAGCAGAATCATCCCCACAATTTCAAAGGTCGCAGGTAGAAAACACATAAGCATTGCCGGACGCCCCACCTTTTTCAAATCCTGAATATTCAAAGTAAGTCCCGCCCTTGTCAATATAATGATCAATGCAATTTTCCTGAGGTCTGCAGAAATACCTAATATGGAATCGTCAATCAAATCCAACACAAAAGGTCCAAGAATAATGCCGGTGAGCATCATACCAATCAGTCCCGGTAATCTCAATTTTTTGCATATATACCCTAAAAACATCCCCATAAGTAACATCAATGCGATACTAAATAACATAACAGCCTCCTTGTTATTAAATCAAAAAAGCTGATAACCCTGCGCATGATAAATAAACGCAGAAGTCATCAGCTTAATAAGCGGTTTTAGTGAAATCACTATGGGAGAACTTCATTCCCATCGCAAAAAACAATATCACATTCTCTTTATTTTGTCAATCTACAAACCCTCAATACTGGTTTTTTTACTTTATAAATACTTTCTTAAAATTTTCCGTCATTTTTGCATCTAACAGACCATTTTTTCGCATTCCTCAAAAATTTTGTCTACGGCATAGGCATATTCTCTCTGGTCGTCGTGGTTAATCATAATCTAATATGAGATTGGAGCCGATGCTATGGGCGTAATCCGCATTAAAA
>JAFLTA010000015.1:0-41298 GCA_022510685.1 Lachnospiraceae bacterium
TAAAGAGGTAGTTCTGGAAGCCGTCAAATGTAACGGAATGGCGTTACAGTATGCCGGTGACGAGTTGAAAAACGATAAGGAAGTGGTTCTGGAAGCCGTCAAGAACACCGGTTGGACATTACAGTATGCCGGTGACGAGTTGAAAAACGATAAGGAAGTGGTTCTGGAAGCTGTTAAGTGCGGCGGAACGGCATTACAGTATGCCGGAGACGAACTGAAAAACGATAAAGAAGTAGTTCTGGAAGCTGTTAAATGTGACAGCAATGCATTAGAATTTGCCGGTGATAGATTGCAGGGTGACTATGATGTGATTTTGGCATCAGTAAATCACTTAAAGACGGTAACAATATCTGAAGTCAATAAAGCAATGCGTGATGTCAAGGCACTAGCCATGGAGGCAATTCAACAAGATGCTTTCGCATTAGGGTGTGTTGGAAAGAAAATGCAGGATGACGAGGATGTAGTGTATACAGCTGTTACAAGCAATGGAAATGCATTAGGGTACGCCAGTACCGGCTTGAAAAATCATAAAAAAATTGTTTTAACAGCACTTAAAAATCTTAGTTATGGAATAGATTATTCGGAAATTGAAGATATTATCGGGGAAAAAATGCGAGATGATAAAGATGTGGCTCTGCAATTGATTAGCCAATCCGGTGAATATTTGGAATTTGTCAGTGACAGATTGCAAAATGACAAGGAGGTAGTTCTGGAAGCCGTCAAGAACAGCGGATTGGCATTAAAGTACGCCGGTTACGACCTGAAAAATGATAGAGATGTGTTTCTGACTGCACTCAAGGCGGACAATGTCGCACTGGAATTTGCCGGGGAAAAAATTCTGGATGACAAGGAAACTATCCTGAAAGCAATCAAAATCGACGGAGGCGCATACAATTATGCCAGCGACAGATTACAAGAAGACTCGAATGTGAAGATTGTAGCAATAATGTATAAGTAAAATAGTCCCATGCAGAAAAGAGGAAATAATGAAAGCATATCATATGAGCAAAGAGGAAAAAGAGTTTATAAAAAAATACGACATCACCAAGTATGACCAGCCGTCTATTGCTACGGACATGGCAGTGTTCTCTATTATGGGGGAAAAGGGCGATGAGAGGCAGGTTCGTGATGCGGAGAACTATCGGAAAATGCCGGAGCGAAAGTTGAAAATGTTACTCATTAAGCGGGCTTCCTACCCGTACAAAGACTGTTGGGCATTACCCGGTGGCTTTTGTCGGAAGGATGAGGATGTATATGAAACTGCCAGGCGTGAGCTGATTGAAGAAACAAATGTGAAAAATGCGTATTTACGACTTGCCGGAATTTTCGGTGACGTTGACAGGGACCCCCGGGGATGGATTGTTTCCCATACATTTTTAGCGCTGATTGACGGAGAGTCTTGTACCCTCCGGGCAGGCTCTGATGCGTGGGAGGCGCGTTGGTTTGAAGTGGAGATAGAAAAAAAAGAAATAGAAAAGATTTGCGGAGCGGATACAGCGTCCATGGAAAATGAGTATCATTTGCGTTTATTTAATGCGGAAATACAGACAGAATTGACTGCCGTGATACAGGAGAAAAAAGAGTTTAGAGATTACCATGAAACGGTTCGATATGAAATCATGGACAGTCAGGGCTTTGCCTTTGACCATGCAAAAATTTCCGCATATGCACTGCTTAGTCTCAGGCAGCAGGCAGAGGACGACGGAAAGATTGTGTTTGACCTGATGCGGGAAACATTCACTCTCACAGAGTTGCAAAAGGCATTTGAAACCATATTGGATAAAAAGCTTCTGGCAGCAAATTTCCGCAGAAAAATCGGGGAATATGTCGCAGAAACAGATAAGATGGTAGAAGGCGCGGGACACAGACCAGCCAGGTTGTTCCAGAGAAATCTGGAGGCTTTTTATCAATAACGTTCCAGTGAGGAGATAAGCTCTTTTTTGATATCCTCAATGAGTTCTGCGGGCTCGGTTACTTTGATAAAGTAGTGGTGCTCCAGGCAGTAAAGCAGTACATTGTCGTAGTTTACATCTTTTATTTTGATGTGGCACATCTCAAAATCCGGATTGATAAATCGACTATTGATTTGTGTATCCGGAGTATCAGAGTATATTTGAATTTTTTCTTTTCCGAAATAATCGATTACATTGCCAAGCATATGTTTAGGACAGTTCAGCATAACGTGGTCAAGAGTAGTAACTTCTGTATGCATTCCCCACATATTGGCAAATTTGGCAGTGTATTGTTTTTCCAAAAAAATATTCCTTTTAAAGAAAGGTTTCAATGTGTCCGGCATCTTTTCTCTGGCTTTACATTCTCTTGCGTCCTCCGGCTCTTTGGCGATAGTCGCCTTTTGTATACGGTCAACCCGAAAATGATACGGCTTTTCGCTGCCGTCGTAGGTGGCAATCAAATAATACTGTCCGTGGTTCCATAAAAGGGCATACGGATTTACCAGCTTGCTCTCCGGGGAGGACGGTATCAGTTCAGGCTTTGAGATAGCTTTTTTTTGATTGACTTGGTAGGCGGCATAGGTCAGTTCCACCTGGTACTTATTTTGGATAGCCTCGTAAAGAATCGTCACATTCTCCAAAAAAGTACCGGCATGTTTGGCAGAGGAAGGTCTTTGCGGAAAGAATTCCGAAAGTGCTTTCGTGTGCGCTGTCGCGTTATGAGAGTCATTCTTTCCGGCAGTTGCATTTAATATATGAAGTACCTTGACTAAGTAATCACAGCTTTCTTTTGATATATAGTGGTTGGATATAACGGAACCGCAGATCATATTCAGGTTTCCAGCATCGATAATCGGCTCAAAATAGTATTTTATCTGCTTTTTTCCGGTTTTAACGGAGACAATATTTCCTCCCAATGTCAGCTGAAAAAGTGTAGACAACTGCCGGGGAATCGTGTTGTCGCTCTCTGCAAGGTGAGATAGCCTGGTGAGTTTATCCAAAGTTCTGGATAAGGTTTTTTGGCTGGGAATCGTTTCGCCGAAAAGCATAGAAAGTTTCGTATATATTTCGCTCTCTTTTAGTGGTGCTTCTTTTGATGAATGAGTTTTCAGGATATCAGTAATCATCAGAATCCACAACTCACTTTCACAGGACTTAATCAAAGCAAAATCTATCGTCTGGCTGTCCATGCTTATAGCGTGCCGCTGATTGTCTCTTGTCATAAAAATCTCCGTTCCGCCGCCTTCATCGGCGGCATAAATGGCAATGAAAAAAACTGGTTTTCACATTATATTACTCCCGGTGTATAGGCTGCTTTATCTATGAATGTTACAAATAGTTCTAATACTAATTATATAGTATTCGAGAGAAAAAACAATAAATGATGTGAAAAAAAGATGTAAAAATGGACATTTTTGTCCAATATGCACTCCGGGCTTCTGATATACTTTCGGAGAAATAACAGAACAGAGCTTGATGGAAGGCAATGTATTCCATTGTGCTCTAAAAGAGAATGGAGGCGCATAACTTATGAAGAAACTTAAAGTGTTGACACCGGATGTCAGGGAAGGGTATTTAAGAAATTCCAATATCAAAGGTGAGCATTACCGTTATCTGCACGTGGATATGAGCTACGACGACGAAACGCTGGCTCATGATGTGGGTGCAGGAGCAAAGCAGTTTGCGGAGATAAAAAAGCTAGTCAACAGAAATCATTCCAAATTTTACTTAGTTGACTGCAACAGCGTGGAGGATGGTCTGAAGGCAGTCACCTATATGGAAGCTTCTTTCATCGGAAACGACTTTTATGAAGATTATTTTGAGAATCAATCTTATATGTTTGATGACGGAACGTATTATGGAGAAGATGAAGAAGATGATGATGATTGCGGATGGATGGAGTATGCGAATAATATTCCGGTGATTCGTTATTCAGAGCTTATGAATTATATGAACAGAAGCGGCGTAGGTTTTCAAATAGGAAATCAGGAGTTTCTGGCAGGAAATATAGGCAATGTTTTGAAACCTTATTGGGTGGATTGTAATGAAAATTCTATCTGCTTGATATATGAACCCGTATTTTTTGGTGGTGATGACGATAGGATTTCCAATGTCATAAAATTCTTCAAAAAAAATGCCCATGTATATCTGCTCAATGCCTATCCGCCAGAGGAAGAAAAGCCAGAAACAGAAAAGACTTCTATCGAGGAAGAGGATGATATTTTTGATTTGCCTTTTTATTCCGATTCAGATGATTTTGATATGGGGATTTCCGGTGTAGAAAGGTGCAAATTTTTAATTGAATCTAACGCAAATCAAATAGATGTGACACTGACTGCAGAGAAGACGAAAAAGGCGGATGAATTCTATTTTAGACAGCTTTGTCAGTATCATGACTTAAAGAGAGAAAAAGGCATCCGGGTTGACAAGATTATGGAGCAGGTAAGACGGATAGATGAAGATTTTCCATGGGGATTTTTACAGAAAATATTTAATAGAGTGCATCATATGGAGCCTGACTGCAAGACATTACGGCAAGTTCATTTTGCAGAGATGGGAATCATCAGCAAGAGCATTAAAGTTAAGGTCGCGAAAGAAAATAAGAAGAACATGAAGGAACTGATTGGGATGAAGAGTGTGAAAGAGCAGCTGAAGCAATTCATGGATACACAGAAATTTAAGAAATATTGTGTGGAGAATGGTCTTCCGAGCATGGATTATCACAATGTATTGCTGTTTTTGGGAGCACCGGGGACTGCCAAGACCACTTGTGCCCAGACGTTGGGGGAGATGATGCTGCAGGAAAATATGCTCAAAGGAAAACGTTTTGCCAGTGTGTCGGGAGCAGAGTTAAAGGGTGCTTATGTGGGACAGACAGCACCTAAGGTTCACCGGTTGTTTGCTGAAAATGACATTATTTTTATTGATGAGGCATATTCTCTTACAGCGTCAGACAAGTCGGGAATCATGGATTCATACAGTCAGGAAGCATTGGCGCAGTTGGCAATCGAGCTGGAGCAGCATAGTTCAGATAAACTAATCATTTTTGCAGGATATGGCGGTAAGGATGTAAACAGCAAAGACAATAAGATGAAGCTGTTCTTAGAAGCGAATCCGGGTATCCGCAGCCGGATTAATGATACCATCTACTTTCCGTCTTATAGTGGTGAGGAGATGGCTGAAATTATCAAGGGAATTATCGGTCAAAAAGGCTTGAATTTGGAAGCGGAGGAGCAGATTACAAAGAGCATCATTGCCTACTTTGATTCCAGAACAGACAAAGATGATTTTGGAAATGGAAGGGAAGCGCGTTCCTTTGTAGAGCATTGTTTTATGCAGATTGCGAGTCGTGTAATGCAGATGCCCGAGAGCAAGCGGAGCAAGAAGACGATGTGTACAATCATTCCGCAGGATATTGAGAAAACAATCGAAAAACTGAATGAGAGCAGCAAGGTGCAAGATGGCAGAAATGTTGCTTTCGGCTTAATGTAAAGGAGGAGATGGAAATGGTAATCAATCCGGCAGTTATTGACGAAATGGGAAAGACAAGCGATATTTTTTCGAGGAATTTAGATCGGAGAGTCGTGCATTTGGTAGGGGAAGTCACAGATGAAATGGCAGCTTCCATAATCGCACAGCTGCTGCATCTGGATGCTATGAGTGCAGAGGATATCCAACTGTACATCAATAGTCCCGGCGGTTCCGTGTCGGCAGGCATGGCGATTTATGATACCATGCAGCTGATCAAATCGGACGTGGCGACCGTGTGTGTGGGAAAGGCGGCAAGCATGGGGGCGGTTCTGTTGTCCGGCGGGGCAAAAGGGAAACGTTCTATGCTTCGCCACAGTGAGGTGATGATCCATCAACCCTCCGGGGGCATGAACGGTCAGGCGACAGACATCGTAATCACGGCGGAGCATATTAAAAAAATTAAGCAGATGTTGAATGAAATACTGGCGGAAAACTGTGGCAAAGACATCAGTGAGCTGGCAGAAGATACGGAGCGGGATTTCTGGATAACCGCGGAGGAAGCTGTCGAGTATGGAATCACCGATAAAATTTTGTAGCAGCCGGTATGTTTTTCATAGCAATTACGATATACTATAGCATGGAAGGAAAAAGTTGGACAGATTTGTCTTAAAGATGAACGGATGGGAGAGGGGGAATGTGTTGATGCTAAGGGGGAGATGGAGTATAATGGGTGACAGGGGGATTTGTTGTCCGGATAGGAAGTTAGAGCGCAGAATGGGGTAGACGATAAAAGGAGGAATGGTCATGACGCATAAGGAACTTGTGGCTGGGTTAAATTGGCAAATTGAAGATAATAGCGATGAATTAAAGTTAGAGAAGTGTGAGTCATTTTTATTGGATGTGATGATAAAAGTGTTACTGTAGTGGATTTGAAACTGAATGTAGGCGTGGCTAGCGAAAGTTATATAGGCATACCATATAAATCAAACAGAGGGAGAAAAAATAGTGGTGACGACATAGGTATACGAACAGTAAGAAGACAGGATGAAATCCATCACAGGAAGGAGGAGGCATGGACTGGTTAGAGAAGAAGGGCGATAAGCTTCTGCTGTGTGAGAATATCAAAGAAGCAAATCGGTGGATGCGAAGGATTAACAAAACGAGTAAAATATACACGCAGGGAGTGACTGCGTGTACGATATCGGACTTGGCAAAAAACATTGTTGAGATGGCAGTGGCTTTTTCGACTTCCCTGGATGAACTTCGTGAGGTGAAAGTACTCGATGATGCAGCGGCATCTCGTATTATGCTTGAAGTGTTGCAGGACCGTAATGTCCGTGCTGAATGTGAGGGGAAGGGAGTAACCTTCATTCCGGAAGCATCCATTGACAATGCGCTTGCGTTGAAAATT
This sequence comes from Lachnospiraceae bacterium, assembly GCA_022510685.1. Classification (GTDB taxonomy): domain Bacteria; phylum Bacillota; class Clostridia; order Lachnospirales; family Lachnospiraceae; genus Butyribacter. The sequence goes on from JAFLTA010000015.1 coordinate 6,835, forward strand.
ATACAGGCTTTCCACAAACTGAGGCTCGGCGAGAGGAAAGCGGAGTCAGACTCCGCAGGACGAGAAGATGGGTACAGACGGCTACTCGGAATTTTGTTGGAAAAATACGAAGACAAATTAAAAGATGCCGGCTATTATGACAGATGTATGATTTTGAAAAAAGCAATAGAATGCTTAGAAAACGCAGAGTACATAAAGGACTACCAAGCGCAGTATTCCAGGATGGATGTTGCCTGTCTGATGCCATGGGAGCGGACATATGAGGAGAACCGGTTTTTGAAAAAAATAGAAAGCATATCATCTGTACAGGAAATGACGATGATAGACATGCGCGTTTTTGACAAAGGGAAGAAGGTTTCGTATGAATTTGTAAAGGCATATGGTGCTGCAAATGAGATTCGTCATATAGCGGATGAGATAGAGGGGCAGAAAATCCCCTATGGTGACGTAACGGTTTTATATTCCTCACAGGAGCATGACTCTTTTATTCGTACCGTTTTTGGAGAGCGTGGAATTCCCTACTGTATGCCGGCGGGAAGATTGGCGTTAGACAACGATTACATTGACCTTCTCTACCGGTTGCTAGACTGGATGCAGACAGGAGGTTTTCAGAGTGCAGAAGGGTTTCTCAAACGCTCCGGATGCCTCTCTCTGTGGGAGGAGGCAGACGAGGAAACAGGGCAAAGCGAGGAAGTGAAGCAAAACGAGGGTGAAAAGCAGAGCGCGGAACCGAAGCAGAACAAAAAGAAAGGTCGATCGCTGTTGCCGGAGGCACTACGGGACATACGGGATATTCATCAGAAGTTTTCGACCGGGGGAGAGGTGACCTTTTATAGTTTGTTAAAGGAGTTGGAGGATTATTTAAAAAAATACTCCCATGTTCCTAATCCGAACTGGAAAACGGCTAAGGAGTGCATAAACAGCATATATGACAGATACGAAGGGGCGGCGCCGGTGTCTTTTAAGGATGCAGCAGCACGCTTGCAGGAAGAATTGACAACGATACGGACTGCAGAGGAGGAAAGGCAGGATGCGGTATGTGTCATTCCGATTCAAAAGAGGAGTGTGCTAGAGCGCGGACATAATTATATCGTGGGATTATCGGATTATCATTTCCGGGAAACACTGTTGGATTCTGCCATTCTTTCGGATGAGCAGTTGAAAAATCAGGTTAAAGTGGACGCTTCCTATTCGGCAGATGACAGAGATAAGGATTATGTGGAACTGGAATTGGATGCAGAGAGGAGAAAGCAGGAGCATCTGACAGACACCATGAATACTCTTTTTGAGGGCAGAATCGTCCTGTCGTATAGTTCCTATGACTCCGTCAATCAGAAAAAAATATCCCCTTCCCTTTACTATCTGGACATTATGAAGGAAAAAGAGGGAAAGGAGAAACCGGTAGGAGGGTATTCGCTTCTTTCATACAATTATGTGGATGATGCAGCGTTGTTTCCGAATACGGCAGAGGACAATCAGGAGGAAGATGGGGCAGGCTCCGCGAAAGTTCCGGTTTTCAGTCAGTCCGCCCTATATACGATGTTAGTTTGTTCCCGCAAGTATTTTTATAAGAAAGTCTTACATATTCCGGATGAGGAAGAAAAAGACAGAAATGCAGGAATATGGCTGGAGCCTCTTGTTAAGGGGACTCTTTTTCACAGTGTATTAGAGAAGTACATAAACAGTGAGTTAAAGGACGTGGAAATACCGGCAGGGGAGTTAAATCAGGTAGTTTTCGATCGTATTTTTTCTGAAACAATTGAAGGTACCAGGGAGGAGGTGCCCTGTGAGTCTGAAGTTGTGTATGAGATGGAAAAACAGTCGTATCAGGAAATTTTAGAACGATTTTTGACAGAGCTGCATATAGAACTTTCAAAGAGTGAGCAGAAATGGAAAGTGTATCAGTGTGAGATGAAGATTGGCCTGAACGAAAAGCGAAAGCACCGTCCGGAGGATGAGTACAGGGAAGAGTACGAGTTTGAATACGAAGATGAGCCGGGGGAGGTGCATAAAGAGAAACTTACAGTGGCTTATCACGGAGAATTGGACAGAGTGGATTTTTATGTTGACAGCAAGGGTATCACACACTTTCGGATTGTAGACTATAAAACGGGAAAACAGAATAGTCATAAACAGAAACTGGATTGTGATATCTGGCCGCAGCATATCATATATGCCCGCCTGTTGGAAAATAAAGTCAAAGATTGTGTTGTGGATGAGTTTGTATATGAATACCTTTTCGAGAAGGCACCGGAAAAAAGAAAAATTGTATATACAAAGGAACAATTGGAAGGGCTTCCTGTATATGTGAAGGAAGTGTTAATCAGGACTCTCGCAAAACACGATTACGCGTGGCGTCCTCCGATTAACAGGGACAAAACGGACAAAGAAGAAGCTAAAAAAGTTGACGGTATACTAAAAGAACATGAAAAGACATGTGAATACTGTTCTTACCAGGATATGTGCCGGGAAAGGATGGGTAGAAAATTATGATGAGAACTGACTTGGATGAACAAAGAAAACGTGAACGGATAAAGACACCTACAGATAAAAGTGTGTTTGTTGAAGCAGGTGCTGGTGCCGGAAAGACGACATTGATAGTATCCCGTCTGATTAACCAGCTAAAACAGGGAATTCTGCCGGAGCATATTGTTGTTATCACCTTTACAAATAAAGCTACAGAGGAACTGCAGGAGCGCATAATCAAAGAATTAAAGGATGCCGGCAGGAAAGCGGGATTAAGTGAAGAGGAGCGTAAAAATCTTAACTATGCACAACAGAATATGGACAGACTCCACATATCCACCATACACAGTTTTTGTTTTAAGCTGCTCAAAGAAAATGCATTGACAGCCGGTGTTCCGGTGGATATCGAGATGATGGAGGAGCCGGAGAGATTAGCTGAGCAGGAAGTCCTGTTTGAGGACTGGTATGCCAGGCTGGATAGAAGCATCATGAATCAGTTATACGCTCTTTTTCCGGGCAGTAATAGCTATATGGCAAGAAATTGTTTAAAGGATGCGTATGCCAAAATAGCAACGCGTCCGCAAGAGGTAGAAGTGTACCGGGAGAATACGGACTTTGATAAGTATGAAGATATGATTGAGCAGGGGAATCAGCTGCTGAAGGATTTTGCCGGAGAAATTTATCGAATACTTCCCGACAAAAATAAGCGGAATATGGAGTCTGTTTTTCATGACTTGCTGAATGAGGAGGAGAAGGCGGTCAACAAACCGTTCCGCACAGCAATTGAGGAGCTATATCGATTTGATGGGAATCAGGTAGACATGCCGGAGGAAGCTATATGGGATATTAATAAACTGTTAAAAAGCGTGGAGAAAGCCTTCAACAAGCAAAACGGGCATTATGAAAAGGACATTGCACAGGGGTTAAACGAGGCGTTATCGAAGTCAGAAATATATAAAAACCTGGATGAGTACATAAAGCAATACGAGTTTTATTGTACGGATTTGATTACATCACTGGCACAGGATGCACGGGAATATTACAGAAAGCACCGGAATGTTAGAACCGTCTCCAATGATTCTCTTTTGGAGCAGGCAAGGGATCTGGTCTGCAGACATTCGGAGCTGGCGCGTCAGTTGGCGAAGAAGTACCGGCATCTTTATATTGATGAATTTCAAGATGTGGACCATATGCAGGCAGAGCTGGCTTTGTGCTTCAAGGAGAATGGAAGCCGACTTTTTCTGGTAGGGGATCCCAAACAGTCTATATACCGTTTCCGGGGTGCGGAACCAAAATTGTTTGACAAAATTAAAAAGGACATGACAGAGGATAAGGACTCCGAGGTTTTTGAGTTGGATGATAATTACCGTTCTTCCGGCAAGGTGATTGACTGGGTAAATACTGTTTTCAAGCAACGTTTTACCGATATAAAATATCGTGATATGAAAGTCGGCGGCACAAAGAACATCTCGGGTCATGCTGACCGTTTGCTGGATGGAGTCTATAAGTATGACAAGGATAACCGGTTGGAAATCGTCGAGGAAGATGCGGAACAACTGGCAGATGTCATCGACAGACTGGTATCCGGTGAGTATTGTATTTTCGATGGGGAAAACGCTCCACGTCCCGTCCGTTACAAAGATTTTTTGGTTCTCACATGGACGACAAAAAATATACCTGCCTATACGCAGGCGTTTAAGGATAAGGAAATTCCATTTCTCGTGGATGGGAAGGAACCTCTGTCAGTCTATGTGGTTTTGAATCGTTTTCGTCTGTTGTACCGCTATCTGGCAAGATATGAAAAAAAGTATATAGAAGGTGCCATTGAAGCTTTGTCGCAGGATGATACAGAGGTGTTGGAAAGAAAGAGTGCCGTGGACTTTCTTCGTACTTGGAAAAAGGAGACGAAAGAGCTGGATGGAAAAGGGAAAGCCGGCTATCTGTCAGGAAAAACAGAATATCTGATTCCAAGAGGGAGAGTGCTTAAGGAACAGGAGATGAACTCCATTCAGACTAAACTGGTACAGATGGTGGAGAAGGTGTGTGCAACAGCTACGTCCGCTAATGCCTACCTCCTTGCAGAAGAATTTGACCGATATGTCAGTACAGAATTGGAACATGAACTCGTTCTGGAAGAAAATGCCGATGCCGTGCGAATCATGAATATGCATAAGGCGAAGGGACTGGAAGCGGGTGTGGTGATTTTGGCTGACAGGGTGGCGAGTAAAAAAATGTCAGAGCAAACATACATGGATAGTGACACCGCTGTAACCCCACGGAAATATACATTATATACAGATTATCGGTACGGACAGTTTAACGGTGTTATTTCCGGACTCTCTCAAATGCCGGAGAAGGTGGCGGCCGGTGAGGAGGAGAAAGAACAGGAAGAGGTAAGAAAACAGTATGTCGCTGCCACCAGAGCAAAACAGGCACTGATTATTATGAATCCCATACGTGGTAGCCGGGAAAAAGGAAAGAAAGACTATTTTTCGGATTATATGGATGCGGTCAAAAATTCTCTTGCCGATAAGCTGAGAAAAAACGGGGATATGATGGAAGATGGTGTTGAAGACGGCAATGGTGAAAGCGGCGAAAATTCTGTCAGGAGAGATGCTCAAAAGAAATGTTTCCAAAAGAAGGAGCGGACAGAGGAAGCGGCACAAAGGGAAGAACAGTATATAAGCATTACGCCGAGCGGTCTTGAAGTCGGGGGAAACAGTGCGAACGCAGATGAAACAAAGAGCGAAGGTGACGCAAAGAGCGAAGTACGTCCGAAAGGAAATATCTTCGGTACGGTCATGCACCGCTGCTTTGAACTCATGATGATTCAGATTATGAGCCCGGATGCGGAAAACCGGAGAAAGAACAAAAAATTAGCAGACATTTTTGCAGGAACGGGACAGATATCCCGGATTATTCGGCAGGCTCTTGTGGAAAATTATAGCGATATTAAGAGCAAATACGAGGCACCGGATGAAAGCGGAAATCCAAGATACAAAAAAGAAATGTTAAAGTATCAGGAGCATCTGGAAATATTCCTCAATGATTTTTTGGATGATAAAGATGTCGCAGATATTATTTCCCGGACGGAAGAATATTACACAGAATATCCGTTTTCTTTTGACGCATCGAAACGCGATGCTAAGGATATGTTTGAGAAACTGGCACCATATCTGGAAAAGAAAAAGATAGAAATAGGTGATGAGCAGCGTGTATGGGTCAATGGAACGATGGATTTGGTGTTGCACCTGCAGGATGGAAACGTTATCATATTGGATTATAAATCGGATACAAAAGGCGATAATGTATCCATAGAAAAGTTTGACGAGTATTTAAACAAATATAATGGGCAACTGGAGTTATATAAATATGCTGCCACGCGCATATTTGATGTGACGATGGATAAAGTAGAGACGATTCTATATCATTTATACTAGTATGTGGTAAAATCGGACAAATTTGTCCTGTTAATCCTCCTTCTTTTTGCTATCATGATTGACGTAACAAAGATTGATAAGCAAAAGGAAGGAGGATTTTTTTATGAAAAGGCAAATTAGGAGAAGCGTGTTTGAGACAAATTCAAGTGCCGTACACAGTCTGATAGTCACGAAAAATAATGATTACTTTTCGGAAAATGAAGTGAGAGATAATTTTAAATTTTTGTGGGGCAAGCCTGTTAAATGGAGTTATGAAGATATGACGTTTCCCATAGAATTTCAGGTGCTGACATCGTTGTATGACAAAGCAAGATACGTGTTAGCCTTAATGTGCAGGCAAATAGGAGACAATGTATACGAGGAAGTAAATACCGTTATCCGGTCATATGTTCCCGATTTTTCCGGATTTGAATTTGAAACATTGGATTTGCCAAATGGTTTGGTGGAGGAAAATCTGATTGATTTTTTACAAAAGGAAGATATCACGATTACAGAGTTTCTCACAAACAAGCGATATGTGGTCATTGTTGACGGTGATCATGATGACTGCGACTACAACCGCCTGAAAAAAAGCGGACTTTTCAATAAGGAAATGGTGGAGAGAGAGTATATCGGTGAAGATTTTTAAGATGGAGGGATGGAGATGGAGTTGCCGGGCACATATAAAAATGGCAATTATATCGTAAAGCTTCTGCCGGACGGAACGAAGGTCAGAGAGACCGATGAAAATGAATTTATTCCTGCATTTGCAGAGAGTTGTGACTGCAAAATCACAGACCGGTGTGACGGCGGATGTCCGTATTGCTATGAGGGGTGTACACCGGAGGGTAGACATGGCGACATTTTACAGTATAAATTTTTGGATACGTTACATCCCTATACAGAACTTGCAATTAATGGCAATGATATGAGTCATCCGGATTTAGTTCCGTTTCTCTGCAAACTGAAGGAAAAAAGAGTGATCGTGAATATGACTGTAAATCAGATTCATTTTGAGAAATATCAAGAGTTGATTTGTGAGTTGGTTGACAGAAAGCTGATATACGGATTGGGTATTTCGCTGAAAGTGCCGACGGAGCAGTTTATAGCACAAGTAAAACGATATCCCAATGCAGTTATCCATGTCATTAACGGTGTTTTAACACGTTGCGATGTGGAGAGGCTGTCTGATAACAATCTGAAGTTGCTTATTTTGGGATATAAGACGTTGAGGCGCGGGGATGTTTGGTATAGCGAGGAATATGAAAATATTACAGAGAGACAGAACTGGCTGAAAGTAAGTCTGCCGGATATTATCAGTCATTTTCAAGTGGTCAGCTTTGATAATCTTGCTCTGGAGCAGCTTGGCGTAAAAGAGTGGATGGATGAGGAGAAATGGAGCGAATTTTATATGGGAGATGATGGGAATTACACATTTTACCTTGACCTGGTGGAAGGCAGCTTTGCCGGGAACTCCCTTACATCTTACAGATATCCGCTCATGGAGCATATTGATGACATGTTTCGTAAACAGAAAGGAGAGTATCATTATGGAAAAAAAGATTGTGAATATGAGTATTTGGCGTGTGAGCAAAAGAGAGAGGGGTTATAAACTCTCGGGAATTGCGGATCATCATCCGAAACTGGGGAGAAATGTGTATGTCGCAGGGACATCGACTCTCAAAAAGTATAGTTTTGAGGAGGATGTTCTCACCTACGAAACGAGGAACACGATTTATAAATGTCCTTTGAAATACATGGAGACCGAGCTGGGATTCGGTGAAATAATGCATTATGATGAGAATCAGGTGAAAAAGTACGAGGAGTCAGACAGTATGCTGGATAAAATCATGGCTGCGTCTGTCAGAATATTGACGGGAAATGAATCAGACAGTGATTTTGCTAAGTACATATTAAAACTTGCCGAAGCGGGAAAAGCAGAGTTGGAGGCGGCAAAAAAAGCGGATGATGAACGCTTGATCAATATTGCAAAGAATTACGAGAATTGTGTGTACCTGGAGGTTTCCAATATCGACTGCGGAGACAAACTGGCATATCATTTGGGGGATGAATGCGGGGTGGTTGAGCCGATACTGCATTCGGGAATGTTTCAAGACAGTGTATTATACATGGAGTTTGGAGTTTTGGATTTTCGGTATTTTCCTATGGCAGGGTTTAGTATGGAGACATACAGTTGGTCTGACAACATTATGCAGGTCGTGATAAAAAACGTAGAGGAGGATACCATTTATTTTAACCATGAAGAAGTGGCACCTGGCGAAACGAAGGTGTTTACACCACAGGGACACCGTGAAGGACTTTTTTCACCGGACTGTTATAATGGAAAATCTGTTTTTTCAGGAGCAGTATGGGAGATTCCCGAGGATGATGATTGATGAGAAACAGGATTGAAAAGGTTGCTTTCAGCAACCTTGCCGCAGGCGGAGAGTTTTGCAAACGAAACTCTCCGCCTGCTTCTCGTGACGATTTGTACAAGTAATATTTTTGGACATCCTGCATATATTGGATTAGGGTACCGTTATCCTAAACGAGAGGAGGAAAGGCTGTGAAAGAAACCAGAGAGCGGGAAATATTGGGAATATTACCGGGAAAAATCAGACGAATCATGGGGCGTCTGTCCATTGATTGGGAACGGCTGCAGGAAATTCGTCTGCGCATCAGTGAACCCGTTATACTACGCTATGGCGGGAAAGAATACTTTTTGGCACAGGAGGGATTTTTGAGCAGAGAGCCGGATGTGGCAGTACATATACACCGGGAGGAGTTAAAAGAAGCGATGGAATATATCAGCAACTATTCCCGCTATGCCTATGAGGAGGAAATGAGGCAGGGATTTCTTACGATACAGGGAGGTCATCGTATTGGACTAGCCGGTCGGGTTATCCGCGAAGACAATCATATTAAAGGGATGCAGCATATTTCCTGTATGAATGTTCGGCTTGCCCATGAGGTAATCGGCTGTGGAAAGAAAGTGCTTCCTTATCTTCTGGATGGAAAAAGCATACATAATACGTTGATTATATCGCCGCCATGTGGGGGAAAAACAACACTATTGCGTGACATTATTCGTCTCCTTTCGGAGGGGGTGGTACAGTACAAAGAAAGTTCTGTGTCCGGATTTACGGTGGGAGTGGTAGATGAACGCTCAGAAATCGGTTCCTGTTATCAGGGGATACCCCAAAATGATTTGGGGCGTCGTACTGATATTTTAGATGCCTGTCCTAAAGTAGAAGGGATATTTTTGTTAGTGCGCTCTATGTCACCACAAGTAATCGCTGTGGATGAAATCGGTTCTGTCGCTGATGTGGAAGCCATGGAGTATGCCATGAACAGCGGTGTGAAACTTCTTGCAACGGTACATGGAGCCACCATGGAGGAAATACGGAAAAAACCGGGATTGGCGAGATTAGTAAAAGAAAAAGTTTTTGAGAGATATATATTACTGGGAGGGAAAGTAGGGCAAGTCCGGGCGGTGTTTGATGGGAGAGGAACAGTTGTCACAGCTCTCAGAGAACGGGAAGGAGCGCGGGAAGTATGTTGAAGTGGATAGGATGTCTGATGGTGCTTTCGGGATGCACGGGAATAGGATGGTATTTTTCGGGACTGGCGAAGAAACGGATTCGTATCATGCAGGAATTGGAGGGGTTATTGCAGAGGTTGTACGGTGAAATTGAGTATGCAGCCAATGATATACCGGAAGTTTTTCGTTCCATGGAGAAAGAGAGCGTTTATTTTAAGGGATTTTGGGAAAGAATGGGTACCCGTATGGAGGAGGGGAGGGCAGCCCGTCTGTGGGAAATCTGGCGGGAAGAAATTTCCCGCAAGGAATTGTATCGAAGAAGTATCCGTTTTTTGGGACAGGAAGAATTATTTATCATGCAGGAAATCGGACGTAGTCTGGGACAGACGGACAGGCAGAGTCAGCTACACACCCTTGCGTTATACCAGGAGCGTCTTCATAAAGTATTAGAACGAGTGGAGCAGGAATGTCATGGACAAGCAAGAGTTTACCGGGTGGCAGGAGTCACCGCCGGATTTTTTTTGGTAATTCTTCTTTTGTAAAAGTATAGGAAATGAGGTAAAGAATGACTATTAATCTGATTTTCAAAATTGCGGCAGTGGGAATACTGGTTTCCGTATTGGGACAGGTGCTGAAGCATTCCGGCAGGGACGAGCAGGCATTTTTGGTCAGTCTTGCGGGACTGATTCTCGTTCTTATGTGGGTAGTGCCATACATACAAGAATTGTTTGAGACCATAGAAAACCTGTTTATGGTTGGGATGTAAATCGAAGTGGGGGAGATTCTATGTTAAAGGTTGCGGTGATTGGAGTGATTGGATCCATGTTGGCGTTACTGTTAAAAGGGGAACGCGCAGAACAGGGCTTGTGGGTCATCCTTGCCTCCTGTCTTCTCATACTGGGAATGTCATTGTCGCGGATAGAAAGTATTCTTTCTGTGGTTCACAGTTTGGAGGAATCTTTGGGGGAGGGGGCACTTTATCTGCAAGTGCTGCTAAAAATGATCGGAATTGCCTATGTGGCAGAGTTTGGCTCCGGATTGTGCAAAGATGCCGGATATGGAGCCGTGGCGGGACAGATTGAGTTTTTTGGAAAGCTAATGCTGTTGGCGGTGAGTATGCCGGTTATTCAAAATTTGATTACTTTAATCGGAACCATAGGGGGATAGGTTGAAAAATCAACATTTTTCGTTACTGTTTGCCATCGATAAAGGTGGCGGAATGGGGGGTGCTATGGAGACAGCAGAGGGGACAGATAGTGTGTTAGGAGAGCTTTCCGGAGAGGAAATACAGGATATGCTGGATTCTATGTTAGGAGAGCAGCAATTTTCCTTTATGGACTATGTGGCACAGTTAGCGCAGGGGAAAATGCCCGTTCGTGTTTCGGAAATGGGACAGGAAATTTTACAGGGGTTTTGGTCAAACTGGCAGCAGCATAAAAGCATGTATCTGTATCTGTTATTGCTGGCGGTGGTTGGTGCTGTGATGACTAACCTGTCAAAATTGCTGCAGGGGAAGCAGGTGGCAGAAACGGCATTTTACGGTGTATATCTATTATTTTTTACCTTGCTTGCCTCCGCTTTTGCCGAAGCCTCCGGGTTGGCGGCGCAGACGCTGACAGGTCTGTTGGATTTTATCAAAGTGCTTACCCCTACCTATTTTATCAGTATGAGTTTTTCACAGGGGGCAGGTGCCAGTGCTATCTATTATGAATTTTCACTGGTTTTGGTCATGGTGGTGGATTATCTTTTAGTGAGATTTTCCATCCCTGCTATTAATGTTTTTTTTCTGTTAAAAGTAGCAAATGAGCTGTCGGAAGAAGAAATGTTCAGTAAAATGGCAGAGCTTATCAGTGACTTTATTAAGCTGGCAATGAAAGCTCTGTTTGGCGTGACCATGGGCATCAATGTCATTCAGGGATTAATCGTTCCGGTTTCTGCGCAGATGCAAAATAATGCACTGGTCAAGGTAGGTGGTTCCATTCCCGGTGTGGGAAATACGATAAGTACAGTGACGAGTACTGTTTTGTGTGCAGCGAAACTGGTAAAAAATGCTGTGGGTGTTGCCGGGGTGATAGCGGTGTTTTTGTTATGTGCCATCCCGCTGTTAAAACTTCTTTTTTGGCGATTTGGGTATCAGCTTATTGCAGCGGTAGTGCAGCCGGTATCTGACAAAAGAATCATACGTTGCCTGGGCGCCGTTACAGAATCGGTGAGCCTTCTGGTTCAGGCAGTATCTCTCGGGGCAATGCTTTTCATATTATCTATATTAGTAGTCAGTGCCATGACATGAGGAAACTCTTTTATATACCGGCACGTGGGAGGCGGTGGGGGATGTGTAGAATGTTAGGAAACGGAGGCGGTTATGGAGGAGTGGATTCGTCAGATTGTTACTTATGTTGTATTAATTACGGTTCTTCGCGGATTAATCACCAAACCGCATTACGAGCAATATTTCCGTTTTTTTAGTGGTATCATCCTGATTCTTCTCGTGGTGTCTCCTCTGCTGAGTATAGTCAATTGGGAATCTGTGTGGTATGAGAATCTGCAGGAAAAATTGTTTCAGATGGATATGGACAGTATCAGGGAAGAATTAGCGGTGACAGAGGGAAAGAGAGAAGAGATGATTTTGGAGGAATATAAACGGCAGATTGGGAAACAGGTGATCCGTATAGGAGAGCAATGGGAGATTTCGGTGGATGAAGTTGCGTTGCAAGTCGGGGAACAAGGTGAAGTCCTGCGGATGGAGATTCACCTTCGCACGGGAGATGTCACCAGACAGCATACCAAAGAGCAGTTGCGGGAATTTAAGAAGACAATAAGCAGTCGGTATGAGTTGCAGGAGGAGCAGGTGGTGCTATGGATTTAAAGACAGGTAAAACAGTATTTGGCAGGAATCAGGAGGATGTGAAAGGAGAAGGGAAGGAAAGACCGGAGCCGGGAAAAAAGAGCGGAATTTTGGATTTGCAGGCAATTGGTTTGCCGCGACTGATTATCATAGTTCTCGCAGGGATTTTTCTGCTGATACTTTCCATTCCGCAAAAGAAGGAGGGGGGTACTGGCAGGCAGAAATCAGCGGTAGAGGGAACGGTTCTGGATGAGGCTTCCGGTGAGGTGGCACAAAATGCCATGGAGCAGTACACTGCCCGAAAAGAAAAACAGCTGGAGGAGCTGCTTACAAAAGTGGATGGAGTGGGGAAAGTGCAGGTGATGATTACCCTCGCTTCCTCAGAAGAAAAAATCACGTTGCAAAATGACTCTGCCACCCAGGAGAGCACAGTGGGAAACAGTACACAGCAGAGTCAGGAAAGACAGTCCATGTCCGTGGAGACTGTACTTATTCACCGTGATGGAGAGGAAGCCCCTTATTTAGTGCAAATCATTTCTCCGGAGGTGGAGGGCGTGGTGGTTGTTGCCCAGGGTTCTGACGGCAGCAAGGTGGATACAGAAATAATTGCAGCCGTGCAGGCATTATTTTCTGTTGATGCACATAAAATTAGGGTAATGAGGATGAAATAACATATGCTTAAAACGCAGAAATGAGGTATTTTATGAAAAAACTAGTTCACAAGAACCAAATTATTATTACGGCACTGGCAGTAATGATTGTAGTGGCAGGGTATTTGAATTTTACCGGTCAGGAAATTACCACCAGTAATTTGCTGCAGGGTAACACAGAGCAGACAAAATCTGAGAAAGATGCCAAAGCGGACAAAGGGGACGACAAGAAAAAGAAAGATGACAGTAAAAAAGCAAAGGAAGATGGCGAGGAAGCAGAAGAAACGATGACAAAGGATATATCGGAGGAGGACAGTGCACAGGTCACAGTGAATGACAAGGGAGAAGTTGTGGCATCCCAGGAAAATCCGGGGGAGGCAGTTATGGTTTCCAATACCATTGGTGCGGATTATTTTTCCTCTGCTAAATTATCCAGAGAGCAGACGCGCGCCAAAAATAAAGAAACATTGATGGAGATTATCAATAACAAGAATGTGGCATCGGCAGACAAGAAGTCAGCAGTGAAAGAAGTGGCAGAAATCACCCAGATGGCAGAAAAAGAAAATGCTACCGAGATGATGCTTACGGCAAAAGGATTTCAGGAAGCCATGGTGAGCATCAGCGATGGAAATGCAGATGTTGTGGTGAATGCCGAGGAACTTACCAGCAAGCAGATGGCTCAGATTCTTGATATCGTGAAACGCAAGACCGGTCTTGCGGCAGAAAATATAGTGATTACACCTGTACAGGTAGAAAAGAAATAACGAGATTCGTAAACTGCGATTATACAAAAATCTCATTTTTCCGACTCTTTGCAAAATTACAATTTTTTGGTATTATAAAATGTAATGGTTTATGCATGGATAACCGGTGAAATACTAAATATGGATTTGTTTTGCACTGTTATCCCGGCGTGATGGAGTCATCATGCTTTTAGTCGGCAGAATAGGAGGTAATAATCGTGGCTAACGAACAGGAAAATAAAGGAATCGGCGAAGTAAAAATTGCATCGGATGTAGTGGCAATCATTGCAGGACTGGCAGCAATGGAAGTGGACGGTGTGTACGCAATGGGAGGCAATCTGACGAATGAACTGTCCAGTATGCTCGGCAGAAAGAGCTTGTCCAAAGGTGTGAAGGTGCAGATGGAAGCCGGTGTGGTTCACGTGGATATGATGATACACGTGCGTTATGGATATAACATTCCGAAAATATCGGAGCAGGTGCAGGAAAGAGTATCTCAGCAGATTGAGACTATGACAGGTCTTTCCGTTTCCGAAGTCAATATACGTGTTGCCGGAGTCAACCTGGCAAACGAATAGAGGAGAATACGAAATCATGCCAAAAAAGATGACAAGAAAACAAATGCGGGATCAGTTATACCGTATGCTGTTTCAGTTGGATTTTCATCAAAGTGATGAACTTAAGGAACAGGTTAGTTTGTTTCTGGAGGATTTGACGGACATCTCCGATGCCGATAAGGCAGAACTGCAAGCCAAATTCGAGGGAGCAGCCGAAAAAGTGGAGCAGTTGGATGCCCTGATTGACGAAAAATCCAGCGGATGGAGCGTGAAGAGATTGGCAAAAGCAGATTTGACAGTTCTTCGTCTGGCACTGTATGAGATTCTCTATGACGAGAAGGTGCCGGACGGTGTTGCGCTCAACGAGGCAGTGGAGCTGGCAAAGAAGTACGGAGAAGATAAATCTTCCCGTTTTGTAAACGGGGTTCTGGCATCGATTGTGCGTGAAAGGAGCCAGTCTGATGGAGAGAATGCGTAACGGGGCAGATACTATCTGCTCGGTTTCTCAGATAAATCAATATATTAAAAATCTGTTTGTCAGAGATTATACCCTCAGCCGTGTGCGGATTCAGGGAGAGATATCTAATTGTAAATATCATTCCTCAGGTCATATTTATTTTACCCTAAAGGATGAAGCCTCCCAGATATCCTGTGTCATGTTTGCCGGATACAAGAAGGGCTTGGACTTTCACATGGAGGAGGGGCAGAGTGTTACTGTGCTGGGAAGTATCAGTGTGTATGAACGGGATGGCAAATATCAGTTGTACGCACGGGAGATTACCAGACAGGGTGCAGGCAAACTGTATGAAGAATATGAAAAGCGGAAAAAGCGCCTCTTAGAGGAGGGGCTTTTTGACGAAAAGCGAAAAAAGGTAATTCCGCCCTATGTCGGCGCAATCGGTGTAGTAACTTCCCGGACGGGAGCGGTGATTCAGGATATCTGTAATGTGTCCCACAGGCGGAATCCCTATGTCAGGATCCTATTGTATCCGGCACAGGTTCAGGGAGAGGGTGCGGCAAAAACATTGATTGCGGGCATCCGCTATTTTGAGAATACAGATGTGGATACGATTATTATCGGCAGGGGCGGTGGCTCCATAGAGGATTTATGGTCGTTTAATGAGGAAGAAGTGGTACGGGCAGTGGCAGAATGTTCCAAACCCATCATTTCGGCAGTGGGTCATGAGACGGATACCACTCTCACAGATTATGCGGCAGATATGCGGGCGCCAACTCCTTCTGCAGCGGCAGAGCTGGCAGTTTATTCCTATCGGGATTTTGAACTGGGACTTAAGGATGCTGTCTACAATTTACAGGTGGGTATTCGCCATGTTCTCAAAATGAAATCGCTGTGTCTTGCCCGTTATGAAGTGGCACTCAGCCATCTTAGTCCGCAGGATCAGATTCGTCAGAAAAGGTTGTATCTGGCAGACAGTGAGGAACGTTTGCGTCGACTGATGGAGCAAAAACTTACTTCTGCAAAACATCAGATGGCTTTGTATGTGGAAGAGCTTAAGGGCTTATCACCCTTATATAAATTGCAGGGCGGTTATTCCTATGTGGCAGATGAGAAGGGGGACAATATTCATTCTGTAAAGCAACTGCGGGAGGGACAAGCATTATCGCTTACTTTTACAGATGGACGAGCTGATGTACAAGTGAAAAA
The DNA here is from genome assembly GCA_022510685.1 of Lachnospiraceae bacterium. GTDB lineage: Bacteria > Bacillota > Clostridia > Lachnospirales > Lachnospiraceae > Butyribacter. The sequence continues at coordinate 22,722 of JAFLTA010000015.1, forward strand.
AATAACTCCCGATGATTAAGGGGATACTACTTGTAAAAGCTATTGTTGGGACAGAGAGAAACGGAAAAGAGGTAATCATCTATGGCAAAAAAATTGAGTATCGAAGAATCTTTCGAGCAGTTGGATACATTGATTGGTGAACTGCAGGAGGGTGACTTGACATTAGAGGAGTCTTTTAAGAAATATGAAGAGGGGATGAAGTTGATTAAACATTGCAGCGAAAGCATTGATAAAGTAGAAAAGAAGTTAGAAATCATTGAGGCGCAGGAAGATACGGACGCGAGAGGTGACAATTCATGAGGCAGCTAAACAGTGAAGAATTTGAAAAAGAGCTTTCAGAGCGTGTGGAGAAGATAGAATTAATACTACAAGAGGCATTGCCGGCACATATTACTATGCAAAAAACGATACGGGATGCCATGGAATACAGCTTGATGGCAGGGGGAAAGAGGCTCCGCCCGCTGTTGCTTTCTGAGACATATCGGCTGTTTGGGGGAGAGGATATGCAGCAAATTCATCCGTTCATGGCGGCTCTGGAAATGATTCATACGTACTCTCTGGTTCACGATGATTTGCCTGCAATGGATAATGATGAGTATCGCAGGGGCAGAAAAACCACTCACATTGTTTTCGGGGAGGATATGGGAATTTTGGCAGGCGATGCCTTGTTAAACTATGCGTATGAGACGGCTGTAAAGGGTGCAGCTGCCTGTGGGCAACCGGAGCGCGGATTGAAGGCGTTGGAGATTTTGTCGGAGAAAGCCGGTGTCTATGGAATGGTGGGAGGTCAGGTGGTTGACGTAGAACTGACCGGCAAACCATTGGAGGAGGAGCAGTTGGATTTCATTTACCGCTTAAAAACAGGAGCGCTTTTAGAGGCGGCGTTTATGTCAGGAGCGGCATTGGCGGGAGCCGGTGATGAAGAATTACAGCGTATGGAGAGGATTGGCTGTCTGGTAGGACAAGCTTTTCAGATACAGGATGACATTTTGGATATCGTGAGTACCACAGAGGAACTCGGTAAGCCGGTGGGCAGTGATGTCCGCAATGAAAAGACCACATATGTATCACTACATGGAATGGACGCGGCGAAAAAAGCCGTGGAGGAGTATTCCCAAGAGGCATTGGAGCTTTTGGACTCTGTGCGAGGTGAAAATCCGTTTCTTGCCACATTGATTACCGCATTGATACACAGAAAAAAATGATGAAGTTTATCTTTAGCACGATGGCACTATCGTGTGGCAGCGTGTTAATACACAGGAAAAAGGAGAAATGATTTATGCCGATACGGCATTGGGGGAAAGGTTGATAGGATTGCTGGAACAGATAAAGAAACCAAATGACATTAAGAATATTAATCCATCGGAATATAAGGAACTGGCAAGGGAAATCCGAAGATTTCTGGTGCAAAAGGTAAGCCGTACAGGGGGGCATCTCGCTTCCAATTTAGGTGTGGTTGAACTTACGATGGCGATACATTTATGCTGTGATTTTCCACAGGATCAGGTTGTATGGGATGTGGGGCATCAGTGTTATACCCACAAGCTGCTCACCGGACGACAGGATGGTTTTGATACACTGCGTCAGTACGGTGGAATGAGTGGCTTTCCTAAACGTGGGGAGAGTGATTGTGATGCCATGGATACCGGACACAGCTCTACATCCATCAGTGCGGCATTGGGACTGGCAAAAGCCAGAGACATACAGGGGAGCGATAACAAAATCTTTGCTGTGATCGGAGATGGAGCCCTGTCCGGCGGGATGGCATATGAGGCTTTGAATAATGCAGCGAGGCTCAAATCCAATCTCATCATCGTGTTAAATGACAATCAGATGTCTATTGCTAAAAATGTGGGCGGAATGTCTAATTATTTGGGAAAAATCCGTACAAATAATAATTACACCGAATTAAAGCAGGATGTGGAGCGGATTTTGGAAAGACTGCCCCATGTGGGAAATCGCCTGACGGAAAAAATCAGGGATATTAAAGATTTAGTAAAACGTATTTTCATTCCGGGAATGCTTTTTGAGGATATGGGACTTACTTATATCGGACCGATAGACGGACATAATGTGGCACAGATGGTATCAACATTTCGGAATGCCTTCAAGATGAATGAGGCAGTCATTGTGCATGTCAGTACGCAAAAGGGAAAGGGATACCCTCCCGCGCAAAAGGATCCGTCTGCCTTTCATGGTGTGGGTCCGTTTCGCCTGTCGGATGGAAAATTAAAAGTATCCAAAGGCAATGTTTTGTCCTATACCGATGTATTTCAGGATACGATACTGAAACTGGCGGAAAGGGATGAGCGTGTTGTGGCGATTTCGGCAGCAATGCCTTCCGGAACCGGGTTATCTGCCATGGCAGAACAGCATCCGGATAGATTTTTTGATGTGGGAATTGCGGAGGAACATGCCGTAACGTTTGCGGCAGGGCTTGCATTGGGAGGAATGCGACCGGTGGTGGCATTGTATTCCACGTTTTTGCAGAGAGCCTATGATCAAATATTGCATGACGTCTGCATTGGCGGACTGCCTGTGATTTTCGCTGTGGACCGTGCAGGGCTGGTAGGAAGTGACGGAGAGACCCATCAGGGGATTTTTGATATGGCGTTTCTCTCTCAGATGCCGGGACTGACAGTGATGGCGCCTAAAAATATATGGGAGTTGGAAACGATGTTTGAGTATGCTCTTACGTTAGATGCTCCGGTAGCGATACGTTATCCCAGAGGGGCTGCCTATGACGGTCTTGGTGATTGCAAAGAGCCTATTACTCATGGGAAAAGTGAGTGGATATGTCGCGGGGCAGAGGTAGTTTTATTTGCTGTGGGCAATATGGTGGAAATCGCTATGGAAGTGGTCACGCGATTGCGCGAGGGGGGACTGGAACCGACACTTATTAATGCGCGTTTTATCCGACCGTTTGATGAGGAGCTTTTGAGAGAGTTGGCGGCAGAGCATTCTCTGGTGGTGACGCTGGAAGACGGTGTGATAAGCGGTGGCTTTGGACAGGCAGTGGCGGCATGGTATGAGACGGCAGAAGATGTGACGATGGAGGTAATCAATGTGGCACTGCCGGATGCATTTATTGAGCATGGAACGGTAGATAAACTGCGTAGGAAATATGGATTGGATGCAAATTCGGTTATCGATGTCATTCAGGCAAAAAGGAGAAAAGAGTGAGAGAGCAGAAAGGGAAAGAGCGACTGGATGTCCTGCTGGTGAAACGGGGATTGGCGCAGTCCAGAGAAAAGGCGAAAGCACTCATTATGACGGGAAACGTGTTTGTGGGGCAGCAGAGGGAAGATAAGGCGGGCAGTACATTTCCGGAGGATGCAGATATCACGGTGAAAGGCTCACCGATGAAATATGTGAGCCGTGGGGGATATAAACTGGAGAAAGCTATGGAGTTATGGCAGATACCTCTGGAAAACCGTATTTGTATGGATGTGGGTTCCTCCACAGGCGGTTTTACGGATTGTATGCTGCAAAACGGTGCGGCAAAAGTCTACGCCATTGATGTGGGAACGAATCAGCTGGCATGGAAATTGCGGCAGGATGAGAGAGTTGTGTCAATGGAAAAGACGAATATCCGCTATGTGACACGGGAGCAGGTGCCGGAAAAAATAGCTTTTTCCTCCATAGACGTGGCATTTATTTCTCTCACGAAAGTATTGATACCCGTGTGGAATTTACTGGCGGAAGGCGGCAAGGTGGTCTGTCTGGTGAAACCGCAGTTTGAGGCGGGCAGGGAAAAAGTAGGAAAAAAAGGCGTGGTCAGAGACAGTGCGGTACATGAAGAAGTGGTGTGTGAAGTTATGACCTTTGCATTGGCGATGGGATTTGTTATATTGAATTTGGATTTTTCGCCCATAAAGGGACCGGAAGGTAATATAGAGTACTTGTTGTATCTGGAAAGACCGGAGCAATCGGAAGATATTACAGAGGTTGTCCCGGAGCGTATGACTGAGGCAGAAAAGATTTTTGAACAAGGGTACATGGAATTGGCGAAAAAGACAGTAGCGGCAGCGCATGAGGCGTTGGATACGTTATAGTCAGGACAGCCATTGCAAAATGGATTCGGGCTTCAAGAGATGATGGGAGTCACATGGCAGAATGGAGGCTTGCAATGAAGCATTTTTGTATCATAACGAACAGTGATAAGGGGGCAAACCGACAGATTGCAAAGCGTGCGGTAGAATATTTGCAGCAGCATGGCGGAAGCTGTGTGGTTTTGGAAAACCGTCTGGAGGAGACAGGGGGGATACGTCACTTTACGGCAGTGAAGGATATTCCGGAGGAAGTGGAGTGTGCCATTGTGCTGGGAGGAGATGGCACAATGGTACAAGCAGCCATTGATTTAGTGCACTGTGATGTGCCGATTCTGGGAGTGAATACCGGTACGTTGGGATTTCTCACTGAAGTGGAATGCCAGAGTCTGGAGGAAGCCTTAGAAAGGCTTTTGCTTGACAATTACTCCACGGAACGGCGGATTATGCTAAAGGAGACGGAAAAATTTAAGGGAATAGACAGCAGGACGTCTTGTTATGCACTAAACGACATGGTCATCACAAAGCAGGGAGGTTGTCGTCTGATTACCATAAAAGTGTATCAGGGGGAGGAATTGATAGATGTATACCGGGCAGACGGTCTGATCGTGTCAACCCCTACCGGTTCAACCGGTTACAATCTGTCTGCAGGGGGACCTGTGCTGGTGCCGGGGCTTCATGCCACTGTGGTGACGCCTATTTGTCCTCATTCCCTAAACAAGAGAAGTCTTTTGTTAGATGCAGGGAACCGGATTACACTGGAAATCGGGCAGACAAAAGAAGTGGGTGAAGATTTGGCGGTATTGTCCGCAGATGGCAGGTATGTGGGCGATTTAAAAACAGGAGACAGACTGGTGTTAGAAGTACCCCATGCCACCACAGAATTTATTAAACTTTCCGGTAAAAATTTTTATGAAAAAATGCGTCAGAAACTGAATGGAGACTAGGTTGAAAAATTTGTGCTGCCGGTGAAGGTAGCGGAATGAGGGACTGGTATGAAGTTAGAGCGGAGAGCAAAGATTATAGAACTGATAGGAAAATATGAGATTGAGACCCAGGAGGAGTTGGCGGAGAGGCTGCTTGCTGCCGGGTATTCCGTGACACAGGCGACGATTTCCAGAGATATTCGGGAATTGAAGCTTACCAAGGTGCCGGTGGGAGACGGGGCAAGGCAGAAATATACGTTACTGCAGGAGGAGGCAAATCTGTACCATAAGTATGTCAGGATACTTCAGGACGGGCTTTTGTCGCTGGATCAGGCAGAGAACCTTCTGGTCATAAAAACGATTTCCGGTATGGCGATGGCGGTAGCGGCTGCTATCGATAAACTGGAAATTTCAGGAGTGGTCGGAACTATTGCCGGAGACGATACGGTGATGTGTGCTGTGCGCTCCGTAAGGGAAGTTGCCGGGGTGCAAATGCGTATTGCCGAACTTATGCGTGAGGATGGACAGTAATGAAAAATCGTGATATAATAATATATTAGGATTTACCTGTGGAAAAAATGGAGGTAGAGTATGTCAGGACACTCAAAGTTTTCTAACATAAAACACAAGAAAGAGAAAAATGATGCTGCGAAAGGAAAAATTTTTACGGTTATCGGGCGTGAGATTGCAGTTGCGGTGAAAGAGGGAGGTCCGGATCCGGATAACAACGGAAAACTCCGTGATGTAATCGCCAAGGCTAAAGCTAATAATATGCCAAACGACACCATTGAGCGTGGCATTAAGAAAGCCGCCGGAAATATTGATGCGGTAAATTATGAGGAAGTTACCTATGAGGGCTACGGTCCCAATGGAACAGCCATTATCGTTAAGGCGTTGACGGATAATAAAAACCGTACCGCAAGTAATGTAAGAAACGCATTTACAAAGGGCGGTGGCAGTGTGGGGACACAAGGATGTGTATCCTACATGTTTGATGAAAAGGGTCAAATTATTATAGACCGGGAAGAGTGCAGCATGGAGGCTGACGAGTTGATGATGTTAGCTCTGGATGCCGGAGCGGAGGATTTCGTGGAGGAAGAAGACTCCTTTGAAATTACAACGGCACCGGCGGATTTTGGCACTGTGCGGGAAACGTTGGAGAAGGAAAATATTTCCATGGCAAGTGCAGAGGTCACAATGTTGCCACAGACTTATGTTACCCTCACTGATGAGGCTGATATCAAGCAGTTGCAGCGAACACTGGATTTGCTTGATGAAGACGATGATGTACAGGACGTTTATCACAACTGGGATGAATGACCTGTCACGATATATAGTAGTGTAGAATGTTGGTAAAATTGCCGATATAATACACGAATATTTATGTTACTTTTATACATTCACATAATCAGTAAAAGAAATGGGGAGAGTTATGAAACAATACAATAAGCATCTTAATAAAAGAATAATAGGAGGTTTATCACTGTTTTTGGTATGTCTGCTGGGATTTACCGTCTATTTTGGTGTAAAGAACCGGGACACTGCCCAGGCGGCAAGCTATATGGTTTCGAATGGTAGTGGTGAACAGGCTCCTGATACCGGAACGATTAAGATGCGCCGTGCCAGTGATAATTTGCAGCTGTCGGGAATGGATACTACCAAAGAAGTAGATACCATTGTATGGGAGAGTCTAGCACCGGAAAATTTGATGATAACAGGTGCTGTCTCAGGGAAATTTACCGGTAACCCGGTGGCGATTCGAGCTCTGAAAGTAGGTCCGTCTGCTGTTTCTGTAACGGTGACATATAAGGACGGCACGCAGGACGTCATTACTGTAACGGTGGATGTTCAGTTTTCCATTAGTGAAGATTTGGTGGGAGTAACAGGAGTCAGAATGGCGCAGTTGTATCCGGATGATGAGAGAAGATCTTTGATTATGGACTATGGTACTTCCGTGCCCATCGGTGCTGATACTGCTGGTAGTAATTTTCTGAAATTAACTCTCGGAAACGGTTTGGAAGCGGAATGGACGGTTGGAAATAAGGATGTCATTCAATACAACCCGGGTGGTACGGGGAATCCTCCCAGAATAGCGGCTGTAGGTGCAGGTCCTACAACACTTCACGTTTCCTGGACAGATGGTACAGAGACTTATGAGGATGAGATAAAAGTTTATGTTCGTCCACAGATACGTTCCGCGGATGGAAATACCGTACTTGCCGGTACAGATTACAGTTCCGGTTCTCCCGTGGAACCTTCTAATTCTGTGACTGTCAATGATGGTGATATGATACGAATTAGTGTTCAGGATACTTATAATTCTCAGATTACTATTGGTGATAAGATTGTGTGGGTTATCTTCAAAGGGCAGGGAGAGAATGCGAAATTGGTTAGAGACTCCTTGGGAAATACAGGCTATGATCCAAGTGATCCAAATGCTATAGATGATTCCGATGATGCTACCCTGACCTATTATAACGATAGAATTCAAGGTGTACACTATTACCGGGTGGATGCTAAATCCGGAGAATATAACGTACAGTTCTATGTAAAGGGAACGTACACAAATTTTGAGGAAAGCAGAGACGATGAACTTCGCAGTAATTGTGATCCCGTGAATCTCTTGACAAGAGTGAACTGTAATTTCACGGACAGGACGGTAACTATCGGTCTGAATGGTAGTTATGATTTGTCTGAGGCATTTAATATTCCGGCACATATTTTGAGAGAGTATTTTACAATAACGATTTTGGATCCAGAAAAAGGTGAGCCCATGACAAATGCACCGGTTACTTATGATCAGTTGCAGATGTTGATCAGAACAAGGGCATTGGGCAAAGCCAAGGTTACCGTTAAGTTGAATGCAGGAATGAACATATCAGAACTTCCGGGATTTCCAGCGGATAAAGATACGGCGATTGTAGATATTACGGTATCTAACACATTTTCTTTAAATATTACAGAGGCGGAAATGTCCGTAGGCGGTAAATTGGATTTGCACGGTATTATCGGTAACAATGATATGGTAGAGGCAAACCAGTTTAAGTGGAGCATTGAGGGAGACGGAGATCAGTATGTAAGTCTTAGCAGTACGCAGGGGCAGTATATCACCGTGACTGCTGAGAAAGCGACACCATCTAACACACAGGCGGTAGTCAGGCTGGCATGGACCGATAAAGACGGTGTTACGTTTGTGGCAACCTGTACCATCGTTGTTCGTACGGCTGCGGACAATTTTGAAATTGTACCGAGTGAGATAACGCTGGAGTCCGGACAGACAGCGATTTTACGTACATCCATAGATGCTATGCGTGCAAATATTGACTGGCTGTCTTCAGATACTTCCATGGTGACGGTATCTGCAAATGATGGTAATGTCACTGCAGAGATAACAGCCGGCACGAAAGTAGGTACTGCGGTCATCACAGCATATAATAAAGATAACGGAAGGTATGCAACCTGCGTGGTAACAGTTACAGCACCGATTACGGACATACGCATTGATAAAGGGGAAGAATTTACTACGACACTGGTTTCGGGATTCGTATTCTTAAAGGCGCTCTATGAGCCTGCGAATGCGACAGAGACCGAATTGGAATGGACTGCCAGAAATGTGAATCCGAATATTAAAGAGCCGGTGGCATCCGTTGATGAGAACGGTGTAGTGACACTGCTTACAGAGGGTGAGGTTCTCATTACGGTAAAACCGAAATATAATCCGAATAATGTGGAGGCACATTGTATCATTACGATTCTGGAAGATCCGATTACTAAGATTATTACGGATGTGAGCCATTTGGAGATGATCGTGGGAGATATCTATCAGGTATCTACGACGCTTGTTCCGGAGACTCCGTCAGACCCCACATTAAATTGGAGTGTACTCAGTGGTGAGGATGTTGTCACCGTGGACAGTGATGGTCGCATTATAGCGCTTTCCGCAGGTACGGCGGTAGTCAGAGTAACGGGTAATCCGCGTAAGGACGGGCAGAGTCCGGCAGAAGCATTAATTACCATTACGGTAAGAAATCGCTTAGAGAGCATCCACTTTAGTCAAAAATATTATGAAGTGGAAGTGGGTGGACAGTTGCAGTTGGAGGTATTATTTGAGCCGCAGGATAACGTCAATAAGACGCTTCATTTTGATTCTGCAGACCCTGAGCTGGCAACAGTAAACGACGAGGGAATTGTCACAGGTGTTGAAATCGGTGGTCCGGTAGTTATTACCTGTTGGGCAGAAGATATCGGAAAGCAGAGTCCGATTCAGTGTTATGTGACAGTCACCAAGAAAAAAATACCGGCAACGGATTTTGCTATCGAGCCTACGAGTAAAACAGTAATGGTAGGATATTCCTTCCAGATTACGCCTAAGTTTACACCGGAGGATACATCGGATCAGACGGTTCTTTATGAATCAGCAGATGCTACCGTTGCGAAGGTAGATGAAAACGGAAAGGTTACAGGTGTAAAGGAAGGTGTGACAGCCATTATTTGTACGCCAGCGCAGGGTGGTAGTGGTCTCACGAAATCCTGTACGGTTACAGTCATACCGGCAGTGAAGCTGACCTTGTCACCGTCCAGCAGAGAGATTGCCAAGGGACAAAGCTTTACCATCAAAAAGATTGTGACGCCTTCCAATGCCGATAAATCGGCGACATGGAAGACTTCTAACAAGAGTATTGCCACGGTTTCCGGCGGAAAGGTAACGGGTAAAAAGATTGGTTCCTGTACCATTACCTGTACATTGACAAAGTCAAAGGTCAGTGCAACCTGTCGTGTGAAGGTAGCTAAGTTAAAGACGAAGATTAAATTAGATAAGACCAATATCCGTATTGGTATCGGCCAGACATACAAATTGAAAAAGACCATAACCACGAATGCTTCTAAAAATCCTGGTGTAAAATGGAAATCTTCCAATAAAAAGATTGCCAGTGTCAGCAGCAGCGGAAAGGTAAAAGGTAAAAGACTTGGGTCTGCTAAGATTACAGTTACGACGACAGATAAGATAAAGGCAAAAGCTACTTGTCGCGTCACGGTAATCCGTCGTATAACCAGCGTGTCCATTAATAAAGATTTTGAAACATGTTTTGTAGGACACAGCATAAAACTGAAGGCTACGGTAAAACCGAAGAATGCCAGCATTAAGAAGGTAAAATGGTCTTCTTCTGACAAGAATATTGCTAAGGTTTCCGGTGGTAAGGTAACCGGTATTGCACCGGGTGAAGTTACAATTACTGCAAAGGCAAAAGACGGAAGTGGCAAGAAAGCGGAGTGTGTCGTAAAAGTATTAGAGGAAGTGCCGGTAACCAGTATTGTAGTGGCACAGAATAGTATGACCCTGAAAAAGGGAGATAAGGCAAAACTGTCATATAGTGTGTTGCCAAACAAGAATTCTGACACATTGAAGTTTGCTTCCGACAATAAGCGTGTAGCTAAGGTGACATCCAAAGGAGTCGTTAAGGCAGTGGGAACCGGTACTGCAGAAATTACGATTATGTCCAGTGGTGGTGTTACATCCAAAGTTACCGTCAATGTCGTGGCACTGAATAAAACATCTTTGCGGATGCGTCAGTATGATACAGAAATGTTGAGAGTGTTTGGTACGGATGAGACGGTGGCATGGTATACATCCAATGCCCGTGTTGCTACGGTATCCGGAGGAACGGTAACCGGTAAAGGCAAGGGAAGTGCGTATATCTATGCATATGTAAAGGGCTGTAAGCTGGCTTGTAAAGTAACGATTACATCTGTTAATAGCAAAAGATAGTTAATAAATATGCGCCAACCGGATTGATGTTCGGTTGGCGTTTTAAACATCCTGAGATAACAGCTGAGGACTAAATAAGGTCAAAATCAGAGCTGCTATCTGACACATAACGAAAAGAATGGTACGGGGGAGCGTTTCAGACTGAGTAGAAATGGAGGATATTGTGTTAGTAAACTTACATGTGAAAAACCTTGCCATCATTGACGAGGTAGAGGTGGATTTTTCGGAGCATATGAATGTTCTCACCGGAGAGACCGGTGCCGGGAAATCCATCATTATCGGTTCGATTAATTTAGCTTTGGGAGGGAAATTTTCCGGGGATATGATACGAAACGGTGCGGAATCCGCATTGGTGGAGTTGTTGTTTTCCGTGGAAAAGCCGGAGGAAAAGCAGGCATTGGAAGCACTGGGGGTACTCCCGGAGGAGGATACCGTGCTGATATCCCGAAAACTAATGCCGAAGCGAAGTGTATGCAGAGTAAACGGTGAGACAGTGACTCAGAGTGCACTGCGGGAGATTGCCGGTGTATTGATAGACATTCACGGGCAAAATGAGCAGCAATCCTTGCTGCATACGAGTAAACACATGCAGATTCTGGACAGATACGGACGAGAGGAACTTTCCGGGTTACTGTCAGAATTTCAGGCAGGATTTCAGGAATATCGAAAAATAGAGCAGGAATTGAATGAGAGAGAGGTTCCGGAGGAGGAAAGACTGCGGGAAATCTCTTTTCTGCAGTATGAACTGGAGGAGATTACTCAGGCGAAGCTCCGAGCCGGAGAGGAGGAGGAGCTGGAGGAGGAATATAAGCGTCTTTCTAATGCCACGGCAATTGCGGAGGAGTTAGGCGAAGTCCATCGTTTGACCTCTGCAGGAAATATGGCTGCCTCCGAGCAAATCGGGCAGGGACTCAGAGCGTTATTAAAAGTGGCGGAATACGATGAGAAAATACAGAATTTTTCCAGCCAGCTTTCGGATATTGACAGCTTATTGACGGACTTTAACCGGGATGTTTCCACATATATGGATGACTTTGTAGTAGATCCGCAGGCACAGCAAGAGGTGGAGAAACGCCTGGACCAAATTCGCAGCATACAGGCGAAATATGGCTCTACGGTAGAGAAAGTACAGGAATATGCTGAGCAGGTACAGGAAAAGCTGAAAAAATACGAGGAATACGATACATATCGAGAAGGCCTGTTGCAGCAACAGCAGCAGTTGCAGAGTAAATTGGATGATCTGGCTGAAAAGGTTACAAAACTTCGCCAATCCTATGGGGCAGTGTTGGAAGAAAAAATAAAGGAAGCCTTGATTGATTTGAATTTTTTACAGGTAGAGTTTCATATTGATGTTCGTCAGTTAGAGGAGTATAGCATGCAGGGACTGGATGAAGTGGAGTTTATGATTTCCACCAATCCGGGAGAGCCTATGCGCCCCATTGGTTCAGCGGCTTCCGGCGGTGAACTCTCCCGTATTATGTTAGCGGTCAAAGCAGTTCTTGCGGAGCATGATGAAATCAGCACATTGATATTTGATGAGATTGACGTGGGAATCAGTGGAAGAACCGCACAGAAAGTAGCAGAAAAAATGGCGTTAATCGGTGCGGGACACCAGGTGATCTGTATATCCCATCTGGCACAGATTGCAGCAATGGCAGATACCCATTATCTCATTGAGAAGAAGAATGAGCAGTCCCACACGGCGACAGATATATATCCCTTATCTGCGGAGGAGTCGGTGACGGAATTGGCGCGCATTTTAGGAGGCGCACAGATTACCGAAGCCGTCCGGGAGAGTGCGAGGGAGATGAAAGCGCTGGCAGACGAAGAAAAACAAAAATTACGGGCTATCTAGTAAATTAGTACCGTTATGCCGGCAAATTGGTGTCAGTATTCGATACATAATTTTTACCGAAGAAATGCCGGGAGTTTATTCCCCCAGCATTTCTTCGATAAATATACCATATCCTTTTGTGGGATTATTGACAAAGACATGGGTGACAGCTCCTATCAGCTTGCCGTTTTGCAGTATGGGACTTCCGCTCATGCCCTGTACAATACCCCCTGTTTTTTCTAACAATTCCGGGTCAGTGACACGAAGTACCAATCCTTTTTTATCTTTTGCATTGAGATGGATTTCCTCAATTTCTATTTCATATTCTTTGACTGCACTGTCCAGTTGACAACGAATGGTTGCCTTTCCGGTTTTAATTTCCTGTTTCAGTGCCAGAGGGATTCCTTCGTTTTCACGATATTGATAGGAAGTATCAGAGACCTTTCCCGAGATTCCCCATATATTGTTGGTATAGACGCTGCCGATCTTATCGCTATCTGACAGGTGCACGCTGCCGGACAATTCTCCGGGAGAGCCTTTTTTGCCGGCAATTACCTGATTCACTGTCGCCTTGTAGAGACCACCGTCCTGTAAATTGATTAACAGTCCGGTATCTACATCTGTGATGCCATGTCCCAGTGCGGCAAACGTACCGTCCTCCAGAACACAGGTCATCGTGCCTATGCCTTCTGTGTCTTCGCGCAGCCATACCCCCAGTTGATAAGTGCCGCCTGCAGTGCGAACAGGGTTTAGTTTAACATCAATTTTGCTGTTTCCCCGACGAATTTTTAAATGCAGTGTATCTTTTTCGTTTTCCTGTAAAATAGCAGATACCTGTGCTATATTTTGAACGTTGGTATCGTTGATGCTGAGAAGGTAATCGCCTGCCTGTAGGATTCCTTCAGCTGGATGGTAGACAAAGCCGTCCTCTCCGCGGATGTCCGATGTGCCGAGTATCATGATACCGTCGGACTCCAGATATATGCCTACAGCATCTCCGGAGGGCATGACTTTTGTTTCCGGGATGACATCTATCTTCAGTGAGCCGCATGGAATCACCCCAAACAGTTTTAGATTCGCCTGATAACTTCCGATATTGTTGCCGGTCATCTGTACCGGATGGTCGAGATTAAAATTGCCGTTGGCTTTCTTGTCATTTTGAATGGAGACCGCATGAATGTCATCGGAGGAAAGCATTCCCTGAAAGGGAAGGTCTAAATCTAACAACTCTTTTCTGTTTTCATAGAGAATGATTTTTCCCGGGACAGAGTCAGCGGCTTGATAGAGATAATATCCCGCCATGCCGGATAACTGTAATAAAAGGATTAAAATCAAGCAAAGTCGATAGTTCTGTACTCTTTTCGGCCTTTTATGTTTATGAAATCTTTTAATACCCATTTTTGAATTCCTCCTTATCTTCCTTCTATTTATCATGTGCCGGAAAAGGAAATTTATCCTTAAAAATCATGATTTCGTTTCTTGTTTTGCCTAATGGCGGTGTTATTCCGGTTGTCAAATGCTGTCATATATAGAGAAGAAAGATAAAAAAGAAACGCCTTTCAAAAAGGTTTGCAGATAGCAGTCGAAATAAGACGTATCACTTTTCTTGAGGGGGAAGTAAATTGAATTTATAATCAGTAAAACGGCAATGGTGTCAGCATACGGGCATAGCTGTTTGCCAGAAATCAATATAAGTGCACACGTATGCAGAAATGAGGGAAGACATGGAGAAAGTCAAAGTGTTAGTAGTAGACGACAACCGGAGAATTGTAAGTTTGTTAAAAAATGCACTGGAACGGGAGCCGGAACTGGAAGTAGTCGGTACGGCTTCTGATGGAGAAGAAGCGTTACAGTTAATTCATCTGAAACGACCGGATGTAGTGCTGTTAGATTTGATTATGCCTAAAATTGACGGATTGGGGGTGATGGAGCGGATGCAGCGGGAAGATTTTCCGATACATCCCCAGGTAATCGTGGTGTCTGCTGTCAGTCAGGAAAATGTAACGGAGCATGCTTTTGATTTGGGAGCAGCTTACTATATTTTAAAGCCTTTTGACACTCGTGTGGTAATGGCACGGGTCAAGTCTGTAGGGCTGACAGGAGAGCGGGGAGCAAAGGTGATTACTACGGTGTTCGAGAATAAAAACCGGCTGCAGAAAAAATCCATGGAGGCAGAAGTGACACAGACCATCCATGAAATCGGTGTGCCGGCACATATTAAAGGATACCAATATCTGCGGGACGCCATCATGATGTCTGTGAGTGATACGGAAATGTTAGGCTCCATCACGAAACGTCTGTATCCCAATATTGCCAAAAAGCACCAGACGACCCCCAGCCGCGTGGAGCGTGCGATACGTCATGCAATTGAAGTGGCGTGGAGCAGGGGGAAAATGGATACAATTGAAGAACTGTTTGGGTATACAGTCAGTGACAGAAAAGGAAAGCCTACGAATTCGGAGTTTATCGCTCTAATAGCAGATAAAATCCGTCTCGAATACAAGATGCACGCATAGTGGAATACACATACAAGTTTTGTATACAAGTTTTGCATACAAATTTTGCATACAAAATTTTCATGTAAGATTTTCATACAAAAATTTTCATAAATGTAATAAAAACACTTTTCACCATTTGGGAATTAGTTTATAATGAATGGTAAGTGGTTATTCCTGGAAAATAATATGGGAATATCTGCCGGAATGCCGGAAGCAGTGCTTGCCGGCAAGTAGCAAAGAAAATAAGGAATCCGAAAGACAAAGGAGGTATTCCATGAAAAATGTGTTGTTTGTTGCGTCAGAGTGCGTACCATTTGTGAAAACCGGAGGATTGGCAGACGTTGTCGGTTCTCTGCCGAAGTATTTTAACAAAAAAGAGTTTGATGTACGTGTTATGGTTCCGAAATATGCTTGCATTCCGGAGGAATGGAAGAATAAGATGGAATATGTGACACATTTCTATATTGACCTTGCTTGGAGGAAACAGTATGTAGGTGTTTTGGAGATGGAGATGGAAGGAGTAAAATTTTATTTTATAGATAACGAATTTTATTTCGCGGGTTTCCATCCGTATGGCAATATTCATGAAGACATTGAGAAGTTTGCGTTTTTCTGTAAAGCATCTTTGTCTGCATTGCCGAGCATTGATTTCCGTCCGGACATTATTCATTGCCATGACTGGCAGACAGGTCTGATTCCGGTATATTTGAAGGATATGTTTGCAGAGAATCCATTCTATCATGGAATCAAAACCATCATGACAATCCACAACTTAAAGTTCCAGGGTGTATGGGATTTGAAAAAAGTACAGGATATCACGGGACTTAAATCCTATTTCTTCACGTCAGATAAGTTAGAGGCATATGGAGATGCCAACTATCTAAAGGGTGGTATTGTCTATGCCGACGTGGTTACTACTGTGAGTGATTCCTATGCAGAGGAGATTAAAATGCCGTTTTACGGAGAGCATTTGGACGGATTGATGCGCGCCCGCAGTAACTCTCTGGTAGGTATTGTAAACGGTCTGGATTATGAGGAATATGATCCGGAGCATGATCCGCTGATTTTCCAAAATTACACGATTAAAAATTTCCGCAAGGAAAAAGTGAAAAATAAACGGGGATTGCAGAAAGAGCTGGGACTGGCAGAAGACGACAAAAAATTTATGGTGGGTATCGTATCCCGCCTCACAGATCAAAAGGGTTTTGATTTGATTGACTATGTGATTGAGGAAATCTGTGCTGAGGATACCCAGTTAGTGGTACTCGGAACCGGTGAGGAGCGTTATGAAAACCTGTTCCGTCATTTCGAATGGAAGTATCATGACAGAGTTTCTGCCAATATTTTCTATTCCAACGAGCGCTCTCATAAAATTTATGCAGCCTGCGATGCGTTCCTGATGCCGTCTCTGTTTGAGCCATGCGGTCTCAGCCAGTTGATGAGCCTGCGTTACGGTACTGTGCCAATCGTTCGTGAGACCGGTGGATTGAAGGATACCGTTGAGCCGTATAACGAATATGATGGCATAGGAACCGGATTTTCCTTTGCGAATTATAATGCTCATGAGATGCTGGATACACTCCGCTATGCAAAGGATGTGTATTATAACCATAGGCGCGACTGGAATAAAATCATTGACAGAGGAATGGCAATGGATTTCTCATGGAATTCTTCCGCAGATAAATATGCGGATTTGTACAAGAATATGTGTGGGGAATAAACCGTCTTCGCAAGATACATAAATACGGAAACAAGTATCAGACACCGTCATCTGGACATAGATGGCGGTGTTTTAAGTCGTAATTTTTTTAGGGGAAATCGCTATGATGATACGATTGGATAAGTGGTTGTCGGAAATGACGGATGGCAGCCGTTCAGAAGTGAAAAAGTGGATAAAACAGGGACGCGTCTCCATAGATGGTGCTGTGATTCGTGTCCCGGAGATAAAAGTAAATCCTAAGCGGGAATGTGTATATCTGGATAATGAGGCAGTGCTCTATCAAAAGTTTGTGTATTACATGCTGAACAAGCCGGCGGGAGTCGTGTCTGCAACGACTGATAAGGAGCATCAGACTGTGGTGGATTTATTGTATCCTGTTGCACGTAAAGATATTTTTCCGGTGGGACGTTTGGATATTGACACGGAAGGGCTTTTACTGCTTACCAATGACGGTGCATTGGCACATAATCTGCTTTCCCCGAGAAAACATGTGGAAAAAACATATTTAGTTCATATTGACGGTACTCTTACAGCGGAGGATAAACAATGTCTGGAGGAGGGGATGGATATTGGTGACGAAAAGCTGACTTTGCCGGCTGTGGTGGAATCTGCCGAAGATTTCGGGCTGCCTGCCGGAGAAGGGATATGCATTACTATACGGGAGGGTCGCTACCATCAGATAAAGAGAATGTTCGGGAAATTAGGAAAAACGGTTGTGTATTTGAAGAGGCTGCGTATGGGAAAACTGTGGCTGGATGAATCATTAGAGCCGGGGCAGTACAGAGAGCTTACTGCAGAGGAGCTCGAGATGCTTAAGGTACAGCAGGGTAAATAGACAGTAGCCGGATGGCACCGTTATGTTAGCATAACGGTGCCATCCGGCTAACAAGGGTGTCCCTAAAATTAATCATGATTTTAGGGACACCCTATTAATATTTGCAGATGAAAAGTGATACCTTTCCGTATCTCATCTGGAAAGTTCCTACTGAAGCTGCATAATTACCAAATGTGCTGATGCCGGTTTGCTACCTCCCGCAAAGGGAGTGATTGTGAGTGCCGTCGAATTGCAGGCAGGATTTCTCACTGTCAGGATGGAATTGGCAGTGCATGTTGTCACAATGGCGATACCTACAATTTGGTCAGTACAAGATGCACGACCAACGACAGTATAGTCTATCTCGTCATTATTCAGAGTCAGTACCAATTGTCCAGCTCCCGTAATACTTACTTGAAATTGTACCAGATACGTGCCAATTTGTGTTAGATTGAAAGACTCCCCGTTGATGGAAGTAATATCAGTACCACTGTTTGCTGCTTCATTCGGAAAACATATATCGCAACCCGGTGCAACTGTGGTAGCATTATCCGGAGGCATCAGGGCATAAAAATCTGCATAGTTTGCGATTCCACCTGCCTTGCCTTTAGGTCCGACGGGACCCGTATCTCCCTTGGGACCTTTGGGTCCTGTATCTCCCTTAGGACCTTTGGGTCCCATGGGTCCTGGTTCGCCCTGACACCCCATAGGACCAGCGGGACCCGGTTCTCCTTTGGGTCCCTTAGGTCCGGTAGCCCCTGTTTTTCCCATAGGACCAGCGGGACCCGGCTCCCCTTGGCAGCCCTTAGGACCAGTAGGACCTGTATCCCCCTTAGGACCTTTGGGACCCATGGGACCCGGCTCCCCTTGGCATCCCATAGGACCAGCGGGACCCGGCTCCCCTTGGCAGCCCATAGGACCAGTAGGACCCGTATCTCCCTTAGGACCTTTGGGACCCATGGGACCCGG
>JAFLTA010000015.1:41398-53429 GCA_022510685.1 Lachnospiraceae bacterium
CAGTAGGACCCGTATCTCCCTTAGGACCTTTGGGACCCATGGGACCCGGTTCGCCCTGACAACCCTTAGGACCTTTGGGACCCGGTTCCCCTTGACAGCCCATAGGACCAGCAGGTCCGGTTTCGCCTTTAGGACCAATTTCCCCTTGACATCCCTGAGGTCCCGTAGCTCCGGTTTTACCCATAGGACCAGCAGGACCTACATCGCCTTTCGGACCCTGAGGCCCCATAGGTCCCATAGGTCCTTGTGGCCCCATAGATCCGCGTGGACCTGCCGGTCCCGTGCAACCGGTTGAACAACAAGATTGTGGTGTTGGTGTACAACTATTGATGCTGGCATCATCGTTACATTCGCAGTTGTCATTACAACGGCAATCGTTGTGATAATTGTTAAAAAAGTGTATTCGTTTCATTTTCTCTCCTCCTTGCCGTTTTTTTTCCGTTAAGATATCATATGATTTTTTTCTAAATATGGTACTGATTTTGTAATTCTTAAGTGGTAAATTTTTTGTGACAAAGTCTGGATTTTACTGCTGGAATAAAAAATAAGTACTTGCTTTTTTGAGGGAAATCATATAATATAATGATTGCGCATATCCTTATGTGTAAATGCTGAAATAGCTCAGTTGGTAGAGCACTTCACTCGTAATGAATGGTATACAACTCTGCAAATCCAGTGTTTATAAGCGTTTACAGAGTTTTAGATAAAATTTACCACAATTATTTACCACAACCAGAAATGAAAACCGACTCTAAAAATCGTAAAAAAAATAGGATAATAAGGTTTTATTTTTAATCTTATTATCCTATTTTTTTAATTAAAATTCTATCCATGTAAGAGTAGATTCTAACTCTTTTTCCTTTTCTTTTGATTTTTTTATATCATTTTCTACAGATTTTATTTTATCTTCAAGAATAGATCCATCACTCATTTCAACAGTTTGAGAACTAGTCCATTGTGATAATAATTGATATCCAGAGGTTGTTTTTACATGTCGTTTTACCTTTTTAATTTCAGATAAAATCCCCATTTAATACCTCCTTTCTTAATACTCAACTAACCAATAGTCATTAACTCTTTGTTCTTCATCTAAAGGTTCGTCTTGTTGCCATATTTCAAAAGGGACATCCAATTGTGACAAAGGCACTTTCCCATTCTCATCAAGTGTCGCAATACCATTTGGATTGCCTTTTTCTGAAGTTAATTTCTTATATTGTTCTTCGCTTCTATCTGCTTCTTTTTCAGCCCTATCAGCATTTCGTTTTGTTTCTTGTAATGCTTTTGTGATAATAGGTATCTCATCAGTCTGTTCATAATCTTGTCCAGGAATAGCAGTAACCATAATTTTAGCCGGAAATGTTTCAACAATTGCTTTATCACCTTTCTCTACAAGAGAAATAGTAAATTCAACACAACCGGCTTTTGCCATCATATTAGGACTAATAAAAAATGAAACGCTATTGGAATCATATTTTTCTAATTGAGTATCAATCAAATATTTACCAGATGGAAGAATGCCTAAAATTTGATATTCTGAAACAGAATCAGGTATCTCATATAATTTGTTTCCATAATATATATGTGCAATTACTTTTATAGATTTTAATGAACCTTGCATTACATTTATTAATTCAAAATTATTTGGTTGATTGACATTTAAATTTATTTCTTTAATTATTTCCATATTACATTATCACCACCATTTTATTTATGTTATTTTTTGTATTTAACACATTGCTATCCATGAAACACCCATACTGCCTGTGAAATTGTCTGTTCTTACAGCTTGTATCGTAAATCCAGAACGGCTGACGCTTGAAACTCCTAAATGTACCGACGCTGGCACAGATGTATGAGGCGTAAGTATTACGGATGGCGCTTTTTCCATATCTAACGAAATTTGTGTTGTTGCTACGGTATTTGGTTGTTTTATAACGACCTCTGCTACTCCGTGTGCAATATTTCCAGCTTTTATTTCCTTTATATACCCTTTACCTGGCACAGACAATTTGTAATCTTTATAGTCACTGATAACCGTTTTATTACCATTTTCATCTCTTTCTTCGGAAGCAATAACAATTGAATCTTGTACTACAAAAGACCCACTACAACCGATGCCAACTGGTTCTCCAATTAAATTCCATGCATCTAAATAATATCCATTAGCGAAATGTATTTCATCGTTAAATCTGCTTTTCCCATAAACTATAACACCTTCTGTACATCCATTTGGATCTAGTCCATAATTTAATAAAAATACTGTTGCATAATTTTCATCGCTTGCAGTTTTTTTATTACCGAAAGAAATGAATTTAGAATCATATTCACTTTGTAATCCTACACCACGGATGTCAGGAGTGTCTACCCAATAAGTAGAGTGAAGTTTTGCCATTTGATTGCCACCATAAAAAAATTGCAAATATCCGGATGTTAATGTTATTTGAGTATTATCTGATTTTGAAACAAAAGCAGCAGATTTTCCATTAGCATTCAATTTTGTATAATTGTTAGAATTTATATCACCATAAGATAAATATCCTTCACTTATATTCCATCCACCAATTTTACCACTAGATGCCGTGATTTCACCATTAAAATATCCATCACCATTATTTGTAACACCCATAATTATATTATTATTTTTTGCTACATTAAAAACATAATCAGCTTTATGTCCTGAAAAATTAGTACCAGTTGGATTAATTTCAACGCTTATTCCAGTATTTCCAGACGTTCTAATATCTTTTATATATAGATATCCGCCTCCAATTTTAGGAGATATTACAGAGTCAGATGTAATTGTTGTAACTCCAAGCATGTTATTAAGATTTTCTCTGAAATCATCATATCCATTTAATGCACTTGTTGGAAGATTATTTTTATTCCATGTGATTGCTCCACCATCTAAAGTGATACCATCACCATCAATACATACAGTATTTTTCTCATTACTAACAATCAATTTTTCTGACATGACAAGATTACCAATTATAGTATCTGCAATCAAACCATAATTTGTCTCATATTCTCTTGTTTGAGGATTTAGATATGTTATTTTCCCAAGAGCAGTTCGTGTGTGTTTCCAGTTGTCATCAGTAAAACATAAAAGATTATTTATGATACGAATTTGTTCATTTGATGTTTCGCCAGAAACAGGGTCAATATATTTTCCAGTAATGCCATATTTATCCATGATAAAACTTTGGTCATCAGCGGTAACAATCCTAGAATTTGCAATATTAAGAGCATCATTCTTAATTATATCTAAAGCAGACTTCGCAGACGCACCTTCTTCAGCTTGTCTTGTTATTATTTTTGCATTAGATGCTAATGATGATGCTTGTGATAATATATCAGAAATTTTATCTTCATTACTTGTTTTACTAACTATCTCTGAAAATTCAATAGAACAATGAGAAATATCATCATAGTCATATGTGATACTAATCAATCTCATCGTATGAACAATATCATCAATTATCATATAAATATAATTGCCCAGTTGAAATTTATCCCACAGAGGTTCAAATTCTAACATAGTGAGAAGGTTATCAATCGTTGCACTTACAGAATAATGAATGTTACAAGCATCTTCAATTTCTTCTTCAGCACGTTTTAATAGATTTTCTACATTTTTCATAAGAGTAGCATCATCAACACCTTCTCCAATGAAGTTGTCATTTCTATATATATCTTGTCTCTTAAAAGAACATAATTCATGCCAAAGATTTTTTGATATATTATTGTCTTCGCAGTATTTTGTGATGTAATTCTGCATATCACATATATCTCTGATATTCTTTATCTGTTCCTGAAGATTTTTCTGTGTATTTTCGATTTCAGTAATTTGTTCTTCCAACCAGCTCATACGGATTGAAAGCCTCTCAATATAACTATCATATTTACCAAGTAAATCTTCCTGTATATTAGATTCAGAACCATCCACTTTAAGATATTTTAATACATCAATCTTAGTTGTATTGGAAGGGATATCTGCATTTAATCCTGCGATAACAGAAGTACAAGACATATATGCATCACAGAATGATTTTAATCTGTTATAACAATATTTAGAATAATGTGTTGATTTCAGTGTTGTTCCATTATATGACGTAGCTGTTGGACTAATATCTCTTGATGTCTTTGGCTCCATCGTCAACACTTCATCAGTAATATCAGATTTAGCCATAGCAGTATCTAACATTCTCTGTAAATAATCATAATAATCTGTTGTATATATTCCCTGATGCACACCTGTAGAATAACTAATATCATACCCCTTACATACTTTTAACGTAATTACACTACCAATATATTCATCAACATATCCTTTGGACTCATTATTATCTATATAATACCCATCTAAATAGATATGCGGTATAAAACTGATAGATGTAACAATACCGGTATGTCCATTCCATGTTTCTTCTTTACATTCCAAAGAATCTTCTATGTATTCAATTGTATGATTTGTAGAAATAAGTAACTTTGCATATTTTATTACTGAATCTGCTATCTGCTTCGCTGTTTGATAACGATTTGTAGCATATGCATAATCAATCTTACCGCCATTACCAAAAAGATAATTATAAACATATGTTGCATTCTCATCTGCCGTTTCAGGACTTGGCATCATACCAGACTGATATTCTAAACGCTCATTCTCTAATTTATTCCATTGATCCCATAAGTCATTATACTTATTCTCGTAATCATTATCTTTCATCATCTTCTCACGAGAATTTAACGCAGCAACCAATTCCTTTGACATTTGCCTCTTTTGCAAATCACCGAGTTTCCAAATATAACCATTGCCAATCATCCTATTTGTGAGCCTGTTAGTAATTACATCATCTGCACCTTCAATTTTGAAGTAATTCTTTATAGCATCTTTGTCTCCAGAAAGTTCAATAGTTTCAGCAAGATTACTTGTGCTAATTTCTACACCAGAATACTCACCAAATGAAATAATTTTCTGTGTTGTTCCATTTTTTTGACAAATAGGACAAGTTCCATCTTTTATATCTCTGCAATCATCTATATCACAATGCTCTTTCAAATCACGTACTTCAAATGTCCTAGAAAATTTGTCAAAAATAAAAATACATTGCATTTGTTCTGCAATGTCTTGACATATATCATATACACTTGTATCACTCCATGAAAATATATATTCTAAATTTCTTAACGAACTATCAATCTTCTTTATATTTATATTAGCAAGATATTCTGGCATTTCGGAAAATACACGATGTAGTAATGACGATCTTCTCAAAATTTCTTTCTTTTCATCGTTTGATAACTTATTGAACTTTGCATCATTTGGAAATACACTTATATCAGTTATATCTCTACAAAAAACTGTTGGGAATTCAGCATAGTATGTATCAATAGGATTTGTATCACTATTTCTAGCAATATCGTCCTCAGTATTTATTTCCAATGTCATATTTGTCTGACTTGTTTCAGCTTCACATATAGACACACCAGAACATTCTTTATATGTCTTTGCTTCATCTGTGATTGGTGTTGCTAATTCAAAAATACCTTTGTTTTCTATCTTGACTAGAGAAAGATATTCTATTTTATCCCATAATGGGTTTTCAATGCCATTGTTTTCTCTATATACAGTGAAATTACATTCCCAATTGTTATTAAGATTTGTAACAACTTTCATACCAGATACAGGATATATTTCGGAGCTTCCTATTGGTCGAAACTGTTTATCTACTAAAAAAACTTTATCTACATCAATGGACTTATCACGATTTATATTAAAATTCATTCCCATTATGGCATCACACTCCTTATAGTCCTATATGCGAAAGTAACATTACAATCTGCACCTGTTACAGTGAATTTATTAATTCTGTTTTGATCGTATGTTGGGTAATTATTATTAGATGGGATATAATTTATAAGCGGAAGATTAGTAGATATATTAATCAATCTTGGATAATGAAAATTAAAATCAGAAGATATATTACCATCTGTATGTTTTACTTGATAATTTTCTTCCGTTGTAATAATATGATTTCTTCCATCTATTATAATATGTTCTCCTGGGTTACAATTATTGATAATACATTTATATTGTCTATTCAGAGAATAGTATGTTTCAAGACTATTATCTATAGTGATTGTACAATTGTTTCCTGCTGTTTGATTTATACCTATTTCAATCTGGTCTATTTCTAAACTACCCTGTTCATCGCTATCATTATATATAATAAAACTTTCGCCATCATTCAATTGCTTATCAATTGTTTGTACTTCACTATATCCATATGGCGCATTACACGTAACAGATACTTCAGCACCAACAATTTTTCCTTGAACACGAATCCATTCAACATGATTTTGACAATAAAAATATGTTTTCTCATATCCTTTTTGGAAGAATCTTAAAAATTTATAACCGTCTTTTCGTTCCAACCATGCTTTGATAAAAGCCAGTTCTTCTCGTGTAAACTCAAAATCATTAGAATTACATGGGTTTTTACCAATTTGGAAAGTTACCGTCAAACCATTTTCTCTAGTATATCCGTGATAATTTTTACGATCTGAAGTAGCTGACTGTGTGGTTAAAAAACTGATTTCATCGCCAACAGAGGCAGTTCCATCGTTATTAAATCCATCAAAATTCATTATCAATATATCAACATCTTTTGAGTCAATCCCATTAAATTCAAATGATTCTGCATACATATATTGACCTCCTAACTATATACCAAAAAACTGTTTAATCTTTATACAAAACACACCCACCATATATTTCCAAGCCGTCCTCTTATTCTGCAAACTACATTTATGCAACTCTTTATACAGCTTCAATAAATCATCGTTGATACTTTCAAACCGTTCTATATCTTTATCTATTCTTTTTGCATATTCCTTAGTTGGAATTTTCTTTCGTAACTTAATGTTCTGCTCAATCAGATTTTCATTTTGCTTTTTCAAGCGTTTTATTTTCATTTTATTTGTCATGTTCCCTCCATTTTATATAGAAAAAGAGCAGGAGAGTAGTAACACTCTATCTGCCCTTAATCTAGGAGAGTAACATAACGCCACTCCCCATATACTAAAATTTACTTAGTCTATTACTCATTTTTGTACCTATCTGACTTGATACACCGTTACTCACTTCTTTTAATACCCTTGGATTATGTAGTGTCTTAATAAACGAATCTGGATCAACTACATTGCTTCCATCCAAATGAATATCAATATTATCAATTTGTGTCTGATTATTAAAATCAGACTTAGTAGGCACAGGTGTATTCATTTTCAGTTTCATCGAATCGACAACATTATTTAACGGCTTCAGATTAGATACTAATTGACGGAATTGTTCTGTCTGTTCCGGAGTAAGAACACTTTCTCCACGTTTCAGAGTTGCCCATCCGTCATCTCCATTCGCAAGTGCAACTTTGTTGAGTTCAGATGCTATGCCACCTTTTGAAAACCCTGAAATTTTCTTTGTTTCTACCCAGGCAAGATTATTGTCAAAACCATTAGAAGTTTTGAATGCACTATGTTGTACAAGTGTATACCCATTACTTTTAATCTTTTTAACTACAGCATCAGAATGATTGCTTTGTGTTTGTTTTGGTGTAACAGTGCCACTTTCATTCGTATACCACGCATTTTTAGCAATCTTTACTTTGTCACCCACCTCTAATTTTCCATTACCTTGTGTTATAGTATGCTTTTCCGCTAATTCATCAACTTTCTGTTCAATAAATTTCTGATCAGAACTTTGACTAGAACTTTGATTATTAGAAGAAGCATTTCCCAATGTAATAGATGGATTTTTTGTATTGTTAATATCACTTTCAGTATCCAATACATCTTTACTTTTTATATCAACATCCTTACCGTTTATTTTTGCACCAATTATGGTTCCGTTAGAATCTAAAATAATTTCATGTACATTACCATTATTGTCAGTGTATTGATAGTGAGAATTACCATTTTTATCTACAGTCGTGTTTTCTTTGCCAGCATAGTCAAGATTAGAAAGTACATCTGATAATCCAGTTATACCAGTAGCAATGCTACCAAGTGTTGTAGATTTATCTAATGATTCCTGAATAGAAGTCGTAATGTCGCTCAAGTTATCCTGTATAGCATTAGACATACCTTGACATATATCAGCAACACTCATATCAGCAACAGCAGCAATAAAGTCCTGGAAGTCATCAGACACTTTATCCAACATATCTTCCTGATCTTGGATATACTTATCATATTCCATATCTTTGAGATTCTGTTGTTCATCTGCCAACTCTACTTGCAATCTTTGTATCCTTGCACGGGCTTCTTCGGTATCACTACCTTGTAAAGCTGCAAGCTGTTTTTCTAGTGAAGCAATAGATTTCAACTGATCAGCAACTTTTCTGCGATAGTCATACAAGTCTTTTTGCGCCTGTAAAGCATCTTTATATTTAGAAATGCTCTCGTCCAAAGCGTCAGCTAATGAATTAAGGCTATCTATGACTAAATCCTTAATAGATTCACCTAAATCATAATTTGCACTTTCTAAATCATGTGCTTCTTGAATCAAGTCATGAATTTTTGCAGTAATATCATCACCATTTCCAACATAATCACCAGAATCAAGTTGTCTTTGTAATTCATTTACTTGGCTATATATATTAGCAATTTGTTCTACATTGTTTGACATTTGAGCAAAACTTACCGCCATATTAGATAAACCTTCTATAGTAAGACCGCCAATACCTTTATCTGAAAACGTAAAGTCACTATGAGAAAGAACTTTTTGAATATAGTCCAATTCATCAGAGATATATTCCAACATAGTCTTTAGTCGCTCAAACTTGGCAAGGTTGATATCATTGATAGCTTGTTGTGCTTCTGCCATAGATTGTTGATATGCCCACGCTGCCTGTTTTTCTGATTCTAAATCAATCTTAGCTTGTTGTAATGCATCTCCTGTAAGATTAGGAAGTTCTGCTTCAATACGTCTAATTTCTTCAATAGACTTTTTGTAGCTTTCCTTATCTAATTCAATTTGCAATTTATACAAATCTGTTCCTATACCATATCCGTTTGCCTGTAAAGCAGAAATTTGTGAATCAATAGTTGACCTTCTTGCATCATTCAGACCAAGAATAAGATTATATTCTTCACGAATGTTTTCAATTTGTTTCTTGTAAGATTCTTCAATCTTTTCTTCTAACTCAGCACGTAACCTTTGTTGCTCAACTACATCGCCATTTTCTTTAGCAATTTTAATTTGGTAACTATACTCAGCTTCCAAAGCACTACGACTTTTTGACTCATATTGATTTTTCTCTTTTGCAGTATTTGCATTTGCTTCTAATTGCTGATTTAACTCATACTGTGCAGTTTTTTCATCAGAAAGATTCTGAAGTTTTTCAATCCTAATATCCCTTAAAGCAGCTTCCTTTTCTGCTCTTAGTGTTGCTTCTTTAACAGAATCTTGTTCAAGTTTTGCAATCTTGATTTGATAATCATAATATTTTTTTGTAGACGCTAACTTTTTATCTTCCAATGTATTTTTTGCTTTTGCCGTTGTGGCATTATTCATTTGAGCATCATATTTGCCATTAAGTGCATCATAGTAGTCTACATAATTCTGATTTTTCTGGATTTTTAGCTCACGTCTACTAGTTCTTGCTGTTTGTATATTAGTGAGTGCTTGTTGGTACTTATCCCAATATTTCTGATATTCTTCAATAGCATTAGCTGTTGACTCACCGTAAGTTTTAATTAACTGTTTACGTGTGCCTTTGATTTGACCATTCTGTACTTTCTTCTTTAAACTTGAAGAAAGTTTGGTTTTCTTCTCTCCATTTTCGGTTTTCTTGGATTTTGCTGAATTATTAGCCTGTTGTTTATAGATTTTCGCTTGTTTATTGTATGTGCTAATAAGTGTATTTGTATTCTTTATTTCTTTGTCAATAATACTATTTTTCTTTTTAACACTGAAAACATTCTCTAGTTTGGCTTTAAGAAGGTCTAGTTTGGTATTAATTGTTGTTACTTTACGCTCCAACCAGTCAAAAGTCTGTTTTGTGGCTTTAGCTTTATCTTTACTACTAGAACTTTTACTTCCAGAACCAGATTTTGTAGGATTAGAGTTTACATCTATTTTTACTGGCTTTTTCAATTTTGCCAGCATTTTATCATACTCTTTTTGTGCAGCTTCAGCATAACCGCCATTATCAGCTACATAAGAAGGCATACCAGCAGCACCGTTTTTACCGGTTTTTACATTATTAAATGCTCTTAATGCAGAAGATGCGTATCCAAGTTTTTCTGCAAACGCAATAATAGAATCAATGTCAGAACTAAAATCTAAAACATTTCCATTAACTGTCTGTTTTTCTAACGCTAACGCATATAAAGCATTCTTGGCTTGATTTGACCACTTTTTTTCGCTTGCTAATTGGTTTATTTCTTCTACCGTAGCATCAGCCAAATCAAGGGTAGTTGCTTTTGTCCATTCTTTTTCTGCATTTAATTCCGCTTCTTTTTGTGCGAGTGCTTTTGTAACAACTTCATCCGCATTCTTAACACCCATTTCTTTTAGAGTGGATTTATAATAATCTTCATTGGTTCCATTTAATTGAGCAAGGAAATTATTACTGTTTACCCATTCAGTAGCAAGTTTATTAGCCGCTTCTTGACATTCTTCCATAGAAGATTTGCCATTTCCAAGTGTCTCCTCAAATTCTTCCCAAGAATCTAAACCCTTGATTTCTGCATCAAATCCAGCTAGTGTATCAGCACCAATTCCAACTTCTTTTGTTTTCTTGTGTGACAGGTTATCTTTCTTTTCTGCTAAAACATCAGACATAGAACCAATACCAGACTTCATAGAAGATAACTGATCAGATGCTTCAACCATCTTATTGATTTTATTAGCTGCAATCGCAGCATTATCCCCGACAGATTTTAGAAGTTCTGCGTATTGCTCGTTACTTTCAAGAACTTCCGGTGTGAGTTTGCCGGCTTGTGCAAGCTCTAAGAGTTCTTTTGCAAGATCTTCTGCGTCCTCTCCAACAGATTTTAGATTTTCCCAGGCTTCTTTAAATGATAAAAGAGGTGTTTTATCGGAGTTTTCATTAGCTTTTTCATTTAACGAATTGATAAAATTAATAACATCTTGAGTTGTTTCAAATTTTTTATCTTCTGGAATTTCTGCATTTAATAAAATTGTTCTATCTTCTTCAGATAATTCATTCTGAATAAAATCCCTAATATTTTTTGAAGTAGAATTCTGTTTTGCATCAAATGCACCATTTGGTTTATCTATTATTGGTGCTATCTGATTCAATTTTTGTTGAGAATTATTATATATATCCTCAATCATTTTATCAAAATCAATCCCGGCAGATTCACAAGCATTTTTTAAAGCACCAATAATATCACTACCAAATCTATTCTCTAAATCCTTTAATTTTGTAGAACCACCATTGACAAAATATCGTAAAAGTTGATCTTGTAATCCTTTAAAATTTTCTTTATCAAAAATAGGTTCTATAACAATTTTGTTATATTCTGATTCTGAGTAAATTGATTTATACGCTTCTTGTAATCTTTGTACTATTTTTTCATATAATTGTTTATCAGATTCGCTGTATTCACTAATGTCATCATTACCATATTTATTGATAAAATCTTCTTTATACTGCTTAAATTTTTCTATTTTGTCTAATAAAGATTTTTCATGAGATAATAAGACTCCTTCCATAGACTCCATTGTTGCTTCGTAATTCTCTATTGGAATCTCACCAAATTCTACACTTTTTTTTAATTCTTTGTCAGTGCCTTCATAATCTTCCTTGTAATCTTTATAAATTATAGCAGCATCATCAAAATCATTAAATAATGTTTTTTCTTTTTTCTTGATTTTATTTACTGCTTGTGCTGCTGCATTTGCTTTCTTTTTTTCTTCGAGTTGTATACTCCTCTCTAACTCATCATTCTGCTGACGTAATTTTTCTAATTCAGCTTCATCAGTAAAAGAAAGAACACCTTT
>JAFLTA010000016.1 GCA_022510685.1 Lachnospiraceae bacterium
TTGTCTGATGTCCAAAGTGAACACCTGCCTCCAGTAACTGTTTCATTGAAATAACGCTCATTTTACTACCTCCATTTGGTTTTTTTGCTTCCATATGCTTCCCAAGGCGACGCCTTTACGTAAGACCGTGAGCACGGCACCACTACGCAATCCACATATGTGATTAATAAGTTTCGTGTGCAGAAACACACTGATATAGAATAACACAAAAGAATCCCCAATGCAAGGGGATTCTCGTAAATTTCTTATTTAGCTACATTCCCAGGATGCTCTCCACTGTCTTCTGCATATCTTCCGTCTCGCAAACCGTGTCATGCAGTACCGGTGCAGAGCGTATTTCCTCCACTGCCTGAGGAATCTTCACTCCGGACACCTTGCACAGTTCATCAATCAAAGCAAAGTCGTCCATTCCTTTGTATTTACTGTCGATAGCAGCCATAACACTGGTACCGAATTTATAGGGACTCGCCGTAGAGGCAATCACTGTCTTTGTGGTATCACCGGTTTTTTCCCGGTAGTCTTTATATACCGCAGAAGCTACTGCCGTATGGGTATCCATTACATAGCCGGACTCTTCATAGACCCTCTTAATCTCCACTGCAGTTTTGTCTTCACTAGCCCATCCACCTACAAAATCTGTAAGCTGTGCCTTCATTTCCGGAGTCAACGTATACTTCCCGGTGCCGGAAAGGGCATTCATCATATCTGCTGTAGCCTGTGCATCTTCTCCTGCGATACGATAAATAAGACGCTCCAGATTGCTGGAAATCAAAATATCCATGGACGGGGAACTTGTCAATATAAACTCACGGTTTCTGTCATAGACACCCGTCTCAAAGAAGTCAAACAACACTTTATTCTCATTGGAAGCACAAATTAATTTTCCTACCGGAATGCCCATATTCTTTGCATAAAATGCCGCCAGAATATTTCCAAAGTTCCCCGTAGGAACCACGAAATTCACCGGCTCATCTTTCTGAATCACTCCCTGCCCCAGTAATCTGGTATAGGCATACACATAGTACACCACCTGTGGCACGAGACGACCAATGTTAATAGAGTTTGCTGAAGAAAACTGATATCCCTTCTCATTCATTCTCCGTGCAAGCTCTTTGTTATTAAACATTGCCTTTACACCATTCTGTGCGTCATCAAAATTCCCTGTAATGCCGACTACCTTTGTATTGCTGCCCTTCTGTGTCACCATCTGGCGCTCCTGAATGGCACTCACGCCATTTTTCGGATAGAAAACGATGATACTCGTTCCTTCCACGTCAGCAAAGCCTGCCAGAGCCGCTTTTCCCGTATCTCCGGAAGTAGCAGTCAAAATGACAATCTCATTAGTTATCTGATTTTTCTTAGCCGAAGTAGTCAAAAGATGTGGCAAAATGGATAGTGCCATATCCTTAAACGCAATCGTTGCGCCATGGAATAACTCCAGATAATAGGCACCAGCCTTATCAACTAAAGGCGCAATGGTTTCTGTATCAAACTTACTGTCATATGCACGGTTTATACATGTTTTTAACTCATCCTCAGTAAAGTCTGTAAAAAATAACTTCATCACCTCATATGCCATCTCCTGGTAATTCATCTTTGCCACGGCATCCAGGGATACATCCAGCGCAGGAATCTTATCTGGCACAAACAAACCACCATCCTCTGCCAATCCCTTTAAAATAGCTTGTGATGCTGTCACTTTCGCATTTGCACTACGTGTGCTCTGATACATTACTTTCATGTTATCCTCCATTCCATACATTGTATTTCATTTTTATATTTTATCAAAAAATAATTTATCCTTTACTGCATCCAGTGCATAATTGTTTTTCCCATACTTTTGTGAATATCCATCTCAAAAGCTTTCACCATATCCTGAATGGAGCTGACTTCCACCTGCGCCCCCACAATATTATTCAGATAATTAATAATCTCCGGATGGCTCTGGTACAATTCCACTGTCTTTAAGAAATCCTCTCTGCCACTGCGGCTGCTGCCATAAATACGCAATCCCTTTTCCAACACCATACGGGTAAAAATCGGCACCGGATACTCAGAAACTCCCAACAGAGCGATGGTCCCCTCCGGCTCAATATGTTCTATCATTTGCTCAATGACACTTTGGGAGGCAGCACCGCCCACGCACTCAAACGCGTGATCCACATACATATCCTCAGGGATATCCGTCACCCGGAAAGTTCCGTCAGCAAAAGCAAAATTAGCTAGTTTTTCCGAATCGACACCAAAAATATATAACTTAATCTCCGGAAACATTGCCCGGAAAAATACTGCCGTAATAAAACCCAGATTACCGTCCCCCCATATACCCACGGAATTTCTACGCCCGTGAGCAAACTTATCAAAGCGGCGCAACGCATGGACGCTGACAGAAACTAACTCCGTAAATGAGGCAATGACCTTGTCGACCCCCTCCGGCAGCGCTACAATTCTATCGGGATTTAACGCCACATACTCCTGCATAAAACCGTCAAAACCGCTGGCTCGAAACTTACTGGAGCGCAAATAATTTTCCCCAATCACCTCATCCTGCTGTGTAGGGGTATTAGGTATCATAATAACACTCTGCCCTGACTGAAAATTCCCCGTTGGATCAAATACTACATCGCCAATCCCCTCATGGATAAGTGCCATGGGAAGTTTTTCTTTTAATACGTCAGCCTGTCTGGTTCCCTGATAATATCTTTGATCTGCATGACAAATAGACAGGTGAGTAGGTCGTACAATCACCTGGTCGCCAAACAGAACCAAATCACTAAATTCCACTTCAAATCGTCTTGGAGAAACAAGACGGTACACTGCATTTAACATTCGCTTTCCATCTCCCCGTTTTGAATCAACGACTCTGCAACACGTAAATCATAGGGATAAGTAATTTTTATATTAAATACCTCTCCCCGAACTAAATGCACTTTTTCACCCTTAATAACAAATATCTTGGAGGCATCTGTAAGAATAGCCTTCTCTTCATCTGTGAGGGAATAATATAACTCCTTTAACTTCTTTGCATTAAATGTTTGTGGTGTCTGCCCCTGGTACATCTGAGAGCGGTCCGGTACAGCAGTTATCACCTTACCGTCCTCACTTGCCACAATAGTATCCGTAGCAGCAATCACCGTATCTACTGCACCATACTGCAGACCATATTTTATGTTGTCCTCAATGATTCGATGGGTCAAAAACGGACGTACTGAGTCATGGGTAACTAACAATGTGTCATCCTCCAGTCCATAGTTTTCCTCAACATAGCGAATAGAATTCATAATGGTCTCATTTCTGGTCGTTCCACCTTCCAGAACAACAACCCGGTCTGTTTCTCCCATATATTGTTTCACCAGATTCCTTGTATGCTCCACCCATTGTTTCGGACAGAGAACAATAATTTTTTCCATGCCCGTATGCACAAAAAACTTCTCAATAGTGTGTACAATGATAGGCTTATCACCAATTTTAATAAACTGTTTCGGTTTTTCTGCGTTTCCCATGCGGCTTCCGATGCCGCCTGCCAAAATCACTCCAAATACCATACTATCCCTCATTTCTTATTTATTTTCTAAATATGCCTCAGCAATGCTTCCTGTTTTCCCCACTTACATCCCTCTTTGCAGGAAAAATCTAAATATCCGCAGCGGGCACATGGTTTTCCGTCCTCCAGCAAATCATCCATACGTCTCTGGTTGGCAGCGGACAGGTTTTGTCTGTCCTCCATAAAATTTTCTACCAGTTTTTCCGTAATGCGCATAATTTCTAACTGGGCCCTGCCGCACATACGCTCCTTGCATTTTAACACAAAATCTTCAAAGAGTCCCTGCTCCGTCACAGACACCAGCATTCCTTGAGGATATTGTTCCCCAACACTCTCTATATCCTCCAGCCATTCCTGCCGCAGATGTTCATCCTGCAGGATTTCCGGCACATAATACCCAAACTCTCCCGGCTCATTTCCCGAAAAATTAATTTTCACGCGCAGCGTACGATGCCTTTGTTCCTGTGCTACCTGGGCAAAAGAAGCATAAAATTTCGCCGTGTACACATCCCCGTAAAATTCAATATTATCGTCATCAAATTTACCATTTGCCTGCACCGGCATAAAACGAAAGTATTCGTTTTTGTTATCGTGGAAATTCCGTTTGCCTCCTACCACATCCGTCAATGATTTCACAAGTTGTCTCAATTCATCTGCCAGTCGCTCATTAAATCCACCCTGTAGCCTCTGCAAGTTTGCAACCATATTTTCTGTCCAGTCGATGACATAAAAGATATTACGGAATGGCAGAGAATATACCATGGAAGTGGGACAAAATACAGACAACATATAGCGGGCATTTTCATAGGCGAGCTTGTCCGCCTCCTTATCTGTAAATTTCCCCTCATACTCACGCATAATCTCATCCAATAAAATCCTATGCCACTTTTCGTATAAGCGTTCCTCTGCCTCCGTCTGCGCCTTCATCTTGGTATATCTGGCACTCTTTTCAGAAGTATTGGATACACCAATGGAATTTAACAACATGGCAATGATTTTAGGACACTGAATTTCCATATTCACCATGCTGTGCTGAAATACAGAATGGTGCCCATTATCTGCCGTATTTTTCGCCCGCTTCAATGCCTTTTCCGGCTCCTGCATGCGAATAGTTGCATAGCCGTCAGCCGCATAACAGGTACCTGCATATTTTCCACCAAAAAGGGTAAGTTCTTCATTCATCTTCTCCGGCTCCACTCCTGCGGTTTCCCGGGAATATCCTATTGTGTTTATTGCAATCATCTAACCTGCATTCCTTTCTCTACACACGTTTCTTACCCATAATACCACAAAAGCAGAGTAGAATCCACTCTGCTTTTGCACCTGTTTTTCTATCGCTTTTTATTTGATTCAATATACACTACGAAGCACTATTGCCACCAGCATCTTCTTCCGTATTTGCATTTTGCTCAGGTAACGGTTTCTGCGTTGCAACCGGTTCCTTTGTTGCCTTAACGGAAGGATTTTTCGTCTTTTTCGGTTTCGCTGTTTTCTTTGGTTTCGCCGTCTTTTTCGGTTTCTTTGTCTTCTTCGGCTTCTGCGTCTTTTTCGGCTTCTCCGTCTTCTTCGGCTTCTCCGTCTTCTTTGGTTTCGGTGTTACCGAAGCCTTCGGAGATTCGCTGGCTTTCACCTTTGCCTTAGAAATGATATCCTTCTGATAATAACAGATAACCGGAGTATCTTTCTGTACCAACCCGAAAACCGTCTTAGCTATTGATGGCGGCAGATTGACACAACCATGAGATCCTCCTGTCTTATATATACTTCCTCCGAATTGACTACGCCAGCTGGCGTCATGCAAACCTACACCACCGTTAAATGGCATCCAATAGCTTACCGGTGTTGCATATCCTTCCCCACGCAGAATGGCATCTCTCTGCTTGTAGGTAATACTATAAGTTCCTGCAGGAGTTCCATTCCCTCTGGATACATTTCCCGTTACACATGCTGAATCTAAAACTACTTTTCCTTTTTTTGTGATATATACATGCTGCCCGGTTAAATCTACCTCCACATAGGTGTCGCCATAATCATTATCTCCATAAGCGGCTGCCGTCTGGCGATACTCCGGAGTGCGTTTTGTAACGGCACCTTTTTCAATCAGTTTAATGAGCTTTTTCGTCTCTTTCTCCGTATCCATCCACCATCCGTAATCACCACCGTAAACCATCACGGTATCTCCATAGGCAGTCGTAAATTTACGATCGGTAAAGATGGTGTCATACGTTTTACGCAGATTCTCTACAAACTCAGCAACTTTTTTCTCTTTTATCTTAACGCTGCCATCCTCTGTCACGGTGAGCCATTTATTCAATTTGCTACCATCCAGAACAACAGTATCATCTCCGAACTCGTATGTAATTTTTGCTCCTACATAACGGTTCATCTCATCCAGCGTTTTAGCCAGAGTTTCACTTTCACAAGTCAAATTTGCCTTCTGATAACAGTCTTTCTCCTCCAGATTCACTTCATCTTTCAGACCGGATACAGCCCAAGTCACTGCCTCCAAAGTAGCCGCTTCGTCTAAGATATCTCCTGGTTTTTCCTCAACAATCTGGTAACCGAAACCATCTACATATCCGGACACCGTCGCATTTTCCGCTTTCGTCCCCTCTTTATCAACAATGCCCTTCAGACTGCTTACTGCTTTCTCCAATAAAGATTCATCATAGGAAATACTATGTCCGATTTCATACTCATCCTGTTCACCCAGCAAGAACGTAACCAGACTCTGCTCCTCTAAAATATCATAAAGAGGTTTTTCATCTCCCACCAGCAATCCGATTTCGCCACCGCTGATCTTCTCCGAAAACAGAGTTTCCTCTCTGGTCTGTGAATCTACCTGCCTCTGTATGATCTCAAGGGTATAATCGCCAATCCGGGTACACAACTCCTCGACTCCCATCCCGGATACGTCAATACCATTCACTATGGTTCCTCTCGCAAAATGTTTTTCCGCGTAGGCGTTTACTCCGAAAAATGCGGCTGCCCCCGCAACTACCGTAATAGCAGCAATCACAAGCCCTTTATGCCTGGTGAAAATATTCCTCTTTCTCATTCTATCATCATTCCTTCTCATCATAATCCTTCCTATTTTTTGGGTGCTGTTTTAGTATATAACGCTTACTCAATCTTGTAAAGTGGTTTTTTTCATGTTATACCTTTTGCACATCTCGTACTTAAACCAACGCATTCGCTTTCATAAAATTTGCACAAATCACCGATTATCAATTTTCTCCGGATACATATCATGCCAGATAA
Organism: Lachnospiraceae bacterium; assembly: GCA_022510685.1. Taxonomy (GTDB): domain Bacteria; phylum Bacillota; class Clostridia; order Lachnospirales; family Lachnospiraceae; genus Butyribacter. The sequence continues at coordinate 6,806 of JAFLTA010000016.1, forward strand.
GCCGGTCATTTGCCATTTTTTCCCACTTTGTCCCGGGTATTCCGTAATTGCAGTATGGGTCAATAGAAATCCCCCCGCGCGGAGTAAATTTCCCCCATACTTCAATATATTTCGGTTTCATTAGCTTCACCAGGTCCTTCATGATAATATTGACACAGTCCTCGTGGAAATCTCCATGATTGCGGAAACTGAACAGATACAATTTCAACGACTTACTCTCTACCATCCGCTCTCCCGGCACATACGAAATCGTGATAGTCGCAAAATCCGGTTGCCCGGTTATCGGGCAAAGACTTGTAAACTCCGGACAATTAAACTTCACGAAATAGTCATTTTCGGGATGCTTGTTTTCAAAGGTTTCCAAGACCTGCGGTGCGTAATCCTGTGCATATTCCGTACTCTGCTTTCCCAATAGAGTAACGCTTTTTTCCTGTTTGCGCTCTGTCTCCATTTCTTCCCTACCTCTTTCATTCTATGATTAATTGATATATAAATGCATCAAAACATATTGCATTTTTCGCCTATATGGGATCTTCTACTCCATTCGCCCGAAATGCGGCAGCCCGGTCACGGCATGTTCCGCATATTCCACAGGGAGCATCCTGTCCCTCATAACAGCTCCACGTCAGTTCATACGGAACTTTCAGCCGAAGTCCTTCGCGAACAATATCTGCCTTACTTTTCTTTACAAAAGGAGCTTCGATACGAAGTCGTTTCCCACTGCCTAGGTAAATCGCCTCTCCCATTGCCTTATGAAAATCATCACTGCAATCCGGATAGGCATTGCCTGCCGCATCGTCCGCATGTGCGCCGTAATAAATCACCTCACAGCCTTTTGCCAGAGCAATACTTGCTGCTCCGGACAAAAACAAACCATTCCGAAACGGAACATAGGTAGACACGGGATTTCCCTCTGTATTCTCTAACTGTTGTGCATAGGTTTCTTTGGGAATCTCTTCCCCGGAATGCTGCAACAGGGAACTATCACTATAGGAAAAGATTTTTTGCATATCTAACGAAAGATATTCCACTTCATAATATTTTGCAATTGCCTTTGCAGCCTCTATCTCTCGAATATGTTTCTGCCCATAGGATATAGTAAGAGCTGCCACATTTTCCCGTCCATAACGTTCTATCGCCATTCCCAGGCAAGTGGTGCTGTCCACACCGCCGCTAAAAAGAACCATCGCTTTCATAACGCATTCTCTCCTTATGCAAATAATCTAAGCTGTAAGTTTCTGTCATCCTTAAACTTTCCCCTCAAGGTGTACGTCTTTGTAGTAGCAGCATTTTTCTTGATTCCTCTGGCAGTCATACAGCTATGCGTCCCTTCGATGATTACTGCCACATCTTCACTACCTAAAATTTCCTGCATGATTTCCGCAATATCCGATCCAATGCGCTCCTGTAGCTGCAGCCGCTTCCCCACCATATCGGCAATGCGGGCAATCTTACTTAACCCGATTACCTTATCTTTAGGAATATAAGCTACAGTCACCTTCATATCATACATTAACGCCAGATGATGCTCACAGTAGCTAAATACATCAATGTCTTTTACAACAACCATATCCTGCTCCGTCTGCTGAAATTCCACCCTCTCAGAAAACGTTTTATCAAACATCTCGGCAATCTCATGATTGGTGTAATTCATTCCCTCAAATACTTCCTCGTACATCCGGGCAACTCTCTCCGGTGTCTCACGCAAGCCCTCCCGGTCAGGGTCATCCCCCAATGCTATCAATATTCCCCGGACATGTTCCCGGATTGCATCTATATCAATTGCCATATTTTGTCCTCACTTTCCATCCATTGATAATGATTATACGCCCCGCGTCTGTGAATCCCATATAAATTTATGAAGCTGCAACTGTAATTTCACACCATTCAGGCATCGCTCCCTAAGAAATTCCACAATCTCCACCGGTTCTATAAGACCGAATACCGGGCTGAAAAACACTGCACACCGGTCACTTAGACTATACTCTGTCATCACTTGCTCTGCTCTCTCTAAATCCGCCCTATGAGAAACCACGAACTTCACGGTATCTGCAGAAGTGATTCCCCGAAAATTTTCATCACACATATGTTCTTCCATGCCGCTTCCGGGTAATTTATAGTCAATAGTAAAAGAGGGCGAATTTTTATAATGACGGAATGGTCGTATCGGTATGCTTCCATTCGTCTCAATTTCCACCTGAAGACTCTCCTCCTCAGACAGCCGCTTTAACAACACCTCTATTTCCGGATGTGCCAAAGGTTCTCCCCCCGTCAGCGTCACACGACGTATTCCCGAATCCAACACCCTCCTGCAAATCTGCTCCTCCGTCACCACTTGACAGGACGCATCACCAGTACATGCCCAGGCTGTATCACAGTAAGAGCAGTGCAGATTACATCCCTTCAAACGCACAAAAGACGCCAGTTCTCCAGCAAAACGTCCCTCTCCATTGATGCTCTCAAATATCTCCGCCACATGAAATTCTGCCATAACGTTCCCCATTTCATTGCTTTCAGTCCGCATTACGATGCCCCTTTTAGCTCCATCTGTTAGCATGATGGCACATAAATCCCATTTCTCACACTAATCCCTCACTCGTAGTATACCGCACAGTTACTGGGCGTTTCATATACCTCCACCTTTGCCACCGGATAACCTTTACGCTCAAATATATGATAAAAATGTCTGGCAAAGTTTTCTGCAGTGGGGCGAAACGGCATTTGAACAATGGAGAACCCCTCCTCTGCCAGCGCCTTTAATGTGTTTTCGCGCAATGTATGCTCCTCCATGATCAACACATGATCCAAGGCATCTAATTCTTCCCTTAAATCTTTCTTTAATTCCGCAAAATCTACACACATCCCCTTTTGTTGTTCATCTTCGCGAAGCTCGTGAGACTTCACGGTAAGTACAACTTTCCAGCGGTGTCCATGTAAATTTCCGCATTTTCCTTGATATCCTGCCAAAAAATGTGCAGAATCAAAACTGTGTTCCGTGGTTAATTGATACATAACCCACCTCATTCTTTCTAATTGATAAGATAGAGTTTCGCTTGCGAAACTCTCCGCCTGCGGCGGGTTGCTGAAAGCAACATCTTCCAATCCGCCGTAGTGCAATCCTCACAGAGTGTTCTTTACTGTATAGGAAACAAAAAGTTTCCTATACAGTAAAGAAAAAGCAGGCAAATAGCCTGCTTAAAATGATTCTATATCACAATATCAATAAAGCAGTCCTGGTTTTGTTTATAGACAGGATGGTACTAATGAACTGTCTGCGCTCGAGTTGATATTCTACCTCATTTTCCCCAACTGGTCAAGAGGGTATTTCCCACCAGCACCCATTGTGCTTTATAGCAAGAAGGATTTTTCTATTGGAAAAAGGGCATTCCCTATGCTGTTTTCAGCTTTGGGAATGCCCTCTGTTTCTCAATATAATTCACAAATCATTTTCTTCTCAGAACCGAAATGCCATTGTTCCGAAAATCAACCCTTTACACTACCAAGCGCAACACCCTGTACGATGTGCTTGGAAAGTATCAAGTATACTACGATTACCGGGAAAATAGAGAAGGCAATCATCATGTACACCTGACCCATATCCTTCTTCAGGAAGTCTGCACCACGCAACTGAGCGATCAAGATAGGCAATGTTTTCTTGTTATCTTTCGTCAGAATCAGTGCCGGAAGGAAGTAGTTATTCCAGCTCTGTACAAATGCGAAAATTGCCTGAACCGCAATCGCCGGCTTCATAATCGGTAAAATCATCATGTTGAAGGTCTTAAACTCTCCTGCACCATCAATACGCGCTGCCTCAACAATTTCCAGAGGAAGCGAAGACTCCATATACTGCTTCATGTAGAAGAATACTACCGGAGCAGCGATTGACGGAACAATCAGCGGAATAAAGGAATCTAAGAGTTCCCAGTCTAACATCAAACGATAGAAACCGAGTGCTGTAACCTGTGTAGGAATCATCATAATCATCAATATAAATGTAAAAATTGCTTTTTTGAGTTTGAAGTTGTATACATGAATTGCATATGCAGTCATACAACTGAAGTATGTTGTCAAAATCGCAGAACATGCAGCAATAAGTACACTGTTAAACAAACCACTCCACACAGGCTGTGAACTGTGCATCAACTTTGACCAGTTCTTAAAAAAATTAAGACCTGGAATCGCAGAGAATCCTAACTGAATCTCCGCATGTCCTCGTGTCGCATTTACAAACAAAACATAGAACCAGAAAAGGCACAATATGGAAACTATAACAAGTACAACATAGGCAATCGCTCTTCTGATTTGTATTCCGACACCCTTTGATCTTCTCTCGTCCATATCTTACTCCTTTCTCTGTGCAAATGCTTTGAACACAATCAAACTAAGGATACCGGTAACAATGAAGAGAAGTACTGACAACGCTCCACCCATACCGTAGTTCTTACTAAACAATTGTTTGTTCAAATACATAATCAATGTCATTGTTGTATCTGTCGGTCCACCGGTACCGTTTGTCAAAATCTGCGGCACATCGAACATCTGCAAACCACCGATCAGAGATGTGATCAATACATATATCAAAATCGGTCTTAACAGCGGCATGGTAATCTGGAAAAATACCTGCGTAGATGTTGCTCCATCCACCTCGGCAGCCTCAAACAGTGCCGGGTCAATACCCATCATACCTGCCATCAACAGAATCGTAGTATTACCAAACCACATCAAGAAGTTCATGAATCCTACCAACCCTCTTGCACTTCCCGCATGTGACAGGAAGGAATATGCCTCCTTAATGAAACCTAAATTCAGCAGCATACCATTAATCGGACCATTGTCTGAGAACAAAGCAAAGAACAACATGGAAAATGCTGATGCCATGATTAAGTTTGGTAAATAAATAACGGTTTTGAAGAAACCGGATGCTTTCAACTTCAGTCTGGTATCTGAGAACCATGCACCTAACAGAAGCGATAACAGAATCTGCGGTACAAATCCCAGTACCCACATTATCATTGTATTTCTAAAATATCCTAACAGTTTTCCACTCTCAAACAACGTGATATAGTTCTTAAAACCGATAGGATTTGGTCCCACCTGCTGCAATCCCATACGATAATTTTCGAAGAAGGAATTGTAAATAGTACTTACCAGGGGAATCAACTGAAAGATAACATAAACCACAATAAAAGGAATCAAAAATATGTAACCCCATTTATTATGTTTTTCCACTTTTCCTTTCTTTGGGCTACTCATAAGTATTACCCTCCCTTTTTAGATAAAATGTGCCCACCTACAAATGTAAGCAGGCACATTCCAAAATAATTTCACCTAGTTACAAGTAACAATTAACCCTCAATCTCTGGGTGTTTTGTCTTAACCTTATCAATGAATGTCTGTACTGCTGTATCATAATCAGCAGTATTTCCATCGAAGTAATCCTTCATTGCTGCCTGGAACTCCTCAGTACATGTCTGATCATAAGAGGTTGTGTTGCTCAGGTCAATCTTACCAATACCATCAGCGAAAATCGGAATCGGATTCTGTCCGCCAAGTGCTGCATCACCAAAGCTCTTGTCATTCTTTAAGGAATCCATCAGTGCACTGTGGTTAGCATAATCACTATCTTTCTTAACGATGTCTTTCAGTACATCCTCATTAGCTGTCATTGTCTCAATGATGTCTTTTACAAGAGATTTGTTGTCTGTGCCGTTAGCACCGCAAATCCATGTACCACCCCAGTAGAAACTCTGAGGACCTACTGTCAGTGCCCAGCCACCTTTCTCTACTACAGAGCCCTTCATTGGCTTACCATCTGTGTAACCCATGGAGAAGTCGATGAACCAAGCCGGTCCAAAGTAGCAGAATACGTTAGAATCCATCATGAAACCGGTAGACCATTCAGGAGACCACAACTCGTTAGTAGTTGTCTCTTTGTTGTCAACCATTTCCTTGGACAGCTCTACCCATGTCTTGATGTTTGCATCTACGTTAATCTTGTTGTCTTCTACCCACTTGGATGTTACGTTGTTAGAGAATACACGGTATGTGTCGTTTACAGTCGCTGTTGTCTGATATCCAGCATCTTTCAGCTTCTTAGAAGCAGCCTTAAATGCATCCCAATCTTTGAACTGCTCCTGAATCTTGTCAGGATCATCTGTTCCGAATACTTTCTTAGCGATGTCACGTCTGTAAATCATACCAGCCGGACAACCCTGCCAAGAAGAACCCTTCAGAGCACCGTTGGAATCAGTAACAATATCCTGTGTATACTTATACTGATTAGACAAAGCATCCTCAGATACACCTAAATCTTTTACAATATCAACAGTGTAATCTGTGTCAACATACTTCAAAGCATAATCAGCCTCTACCAGGAACATATCAATCTTCTCATCTGCTGCTGCATCATCCTGCTTCAAAAGTGCCTCATCCAAAGCATTCTGATATGCATTGTCATCGGATGGAGTGATTGTCCACTTAACTGTTACGTCACCGATTTTACCTTCAGTTTCACTAACTTTCTCATATCCTGGATAATGATCAGTTACACGGCTCTTAAACTCCTCATTCCATACGCGGATGTTTAAAACCTTTCCTCCATCAGAAACTTCAACCTTTTTGGTCTCAGATTTGTTAGAAGAACTACCGTTGCTACCGCTATCCGGACCACAACCGGTCAGCATAGTAGCTACCATTGCAGTACATAACAGTACGCCTAAAAGTTTCTTTCTCATAAAAAACCTCCTCTAATAAGAAATTGTTTGTTTCTATATTTTTACTGCTCCAGCAGTAGAAATATCATGATTTTTTCACAATGTTCGTATATGGACAGCTGCTAAATCACCTCATTTATGCTGACACTCCGCAAACATACTCCATTACGAAATCATTTACGCTTTATAACATATCACAAACTGACAAATTTTACAAGCTTTTTTTATATTTTTTGTGAATATTTCTAACAAAATCGGGAATACTCTCACAGGAATTCCCTGAAAAGAAATTAACCCGGCAGATTGAGAATTCCATTAGGGAATATAATCGGCAGAAAAATCATGCCGAGAATAAAGAGTATTAATGGTATTATCCCAAAAACCAATCCAATAATACCACATATTTTACCTGCTTCTGCATATTTGTTCTTTAAACCATCATATTTCTTCCATTTGCCATGTTGTACCAATGCAAAAATTGCAAAAATTACGGCAAAAGCATTAAACGCAAACTCTGCTATAAACAACATAAGGTCCTCTGTATACGTTTCATCGATACATAATGCCAAAATCTGCATTACAATTGCCCCCAAAAAAGGCAATGCGATACTGCAAATGCCAAGTATCATACTTCTTTTCGCGTAATCTTCTCCATAATAACTTTTCTTATCATATCTGTTCATTTGTACCCCCCTAATTTCAATCATGAAGGCAGCCACGGTCCAGGATTCATAATCAAGAAAGACGCAAAGACAGTATATCCAACTGTCACTATAATCTGAAATATACCCACAGCCATGCCGATAATACCACACACCATACCTGCTATTGCATAACCTCTTTTATCGTCCCCTTCTTTTACCCACTTATTATAAAACAAAATGGACTTGATACCACAAACATATATGGCAATACAAACTATCCACATAATGAAAAACAATATGATTATTGATGTTATGTCACTCATACCATAAGCCCTCGCAAAAGAAGCATCCGCAATCAGAGCCCAGAAACCCACTCCCATCCAATAACAGAGATTTAATACCACACTGCAAATACCAAGCACCATACTTTTCTTCGCATAGTCTTCTTCGCTATAATATCCCTTTTTTATATAGTTACTCATTTGTATTCCCCCCCTTGTTTATCCCCTATTCATACCAAGCATAGCAAGTCTACTATATTGTATGAAAACATACTTCCCATCATTACACTACGTAATCAACAACGAACAGTTTCAAAAGGTATTGAACAAATAAAATGAACACAGCCACATACATAAAGCTTTCACGAAATCGCATTCCCCGCAGCTTTCCGCCGCTTATTCTCTGTGCCGTCTGAGTAAAAAAGAACAACAAATACCAGACCGCACTATATACGGCAAAAGCATTATAGTAAACTGCACGAAATATTTTACCATGCAAAAGCGACAGAATTGCCCGGGTCCCACCGCAGCCTGGACAGGGAATCCCAAGAATCTGTTTCATCCTACAGTCCATAAATTCCGGATGACCTGTCCCATATGCCAAACCCCAGGCAATCAGCCATGCCATTCCCGCTGCAAGGATGCACCATATACTTGTCCAATATAATACATGTTCTGTAGGTTTTTTCCCAAATTCCTCTAACCTTGCACTTATTTTCTCTGGCACTTACTGCCGCCTCCCTTTTAAACCATCCCATAGCATGATGGTGTCATTATTTCGGCCATGCCGGCTGCTTTTCTCTCTCAGCGTGAGCCTTATCTCTCATATGATTTAATCTGGCAACCACATAATCAAGCTGCTCATCCTGCTTATCCAACTGCGCTTTCATTTCCTTCATCATTTCCATAATAGCATCCACTTTTTCTTCCTGTGTCATTTTTATTCTCCTTTCTAAAATCAGCATAACGGCACTAATCCGGATCCTGTCTAATCCCAAACCATCATACCACGCACTTTTTACACTGGTGAGTATACCACATTATAAACAAAATTGACAGTAGAAATAACGATTATTTCACGCACATACCGCTCTTTACGTCCATTTTCTTTACTGTCAAATCACAGCTCCTTCTCACAGAGAGAAAGTGCAGATGCAATTACAGCATCCATATCATAATATTTATACTCTCCCAGTCTGCCACCGAAGATCACCTTTTCCTCCTGGTCTGCCAGTTCTTTGTATTGCCGGTAAAGTGCTCCGTTTTTTTCGTCATTTACAGGATAGTAGGGCTCATCCCCCGGTTTCCACTCCGAACTGAATTCTCTGGAAATCACAGTCTTCGATAAATCATTGCCCGCTGCATCCTTGCCGAACTCAAACCATTTATGTTCGATAATCCGTGTCCACGGAGTCTCCGCATCTGTATAATTGACCGCAGCATTTCCTTGGAAATTAGGCTGGTCTAAAACTTCCGTCTCAAACCGCACGGAACGATACTCTAAAGTCCCCAGCTTGTAATCAAAATAGGCATCAATCGCCCCGGTATAAACAACCTTATCCGCCAGTGCATCATATTCTCCCTTATCTGCCAGATAGTCCACACCGAGACGAACTTCAATATCCTGCAGCATGTTTTCCACCATTTTTGTATAGCCACCTATCGGAATCCCCTGATACAGTGCATTAAAATAGTTATTATCAAAGGTCAGACGAACCGGCAGTCTTTTGATGATAAATGCCGGCAGCTGGTCACAGGGACGTCCCCATTGTTTCTCGGTATAGCCCTTTACCAGTTTTTCATAAATATCCTTTCCCACCAGACTGATTGCCTGCTCTTCCAGATTGCGGGCTTCCGTAATACCTGCCTCCTGCCTTTGGGCTTCGATTTTTGCTGCCGCCTGCTCCGGGGTTACCACTCCCCACATTTTGTTAAAGGTGTACATATTGAAAGGCAAACTGTACAGCTCCCCCTTATAATTTGCCACCGGACTGTTAGTAAACCGGTTAAATTCTGCAAAACACGTCACAAAATCCCAAACCTTCTTATCGTTCGTATGGAAAATATGGGCTCCGTATTTATGTACATGAATCCCTTCTATCTCCTCAGTGTATACATTTCCTGCTATATTGTCTCTCTTGTCAATGACTAACACTGACTTGCCGGCTGCTTTCGCCTCATGGGCAAACACGGCTCCGTAAAGTCCGGCACCTACTACTAAATAATCGTATTTCATAATCTCCCTCTCATCTATCTTCCTTTTTCTTAGACGTCATCTGTCAATGTCCTCGAAGAAGCTTCCCACACCTGCTATAGATTTTATACCTCAGTACAGATTCTGTACCTTAAATTTGCGCTCTGCCTCCCTGCGCTGGTCTTTCTTGGCAATGTCCTGACGCTTGTCATACAGTTTTTTACCTTTGGCAAGTCCAATCTCCACTTTCACAAGACTGCCCTTGAAATAAACGCTTAAAGGCACTATTGTATAGCCCTTCTGTGCCACTTGTCCTTGAATTTTCCGGATTTCGTGGCGATGCAGCAGCAGCTTCCGTACACGCAGAGGGTCTTTATTAAAGATATTGCCCTTTTCATAAGGACTAATATGCATGTTATATACATACACTTCATCTTTGTCGATACGGATAAACGACTCTTTGATACTGCATTTTCCCATACGCAGGGACTTTACTTCCGTTCCCGCAAGAGAAATGCCGGCTTCATATTTTTCCTCGATAAAGTAGTCATGAAAAGCTTTTTTATTGTTCGCTATCAACTTTTTCGCTTCCTTCGCCATTATCGTCCTCCTCAGCCAGAACAAAATCAATGGTCCTAAGCAGCTTATCCACTGCCGATACTGTCACCCTCACAGGCTGTCCCAGCTTATACAGCTTTCCGGTATGCTCCCCAACCATCTGATATTTTTCTTCCTCAAAATAATAATAGTCACCGGGTATGTCGGCAACCCGCACCATACCCTCAATGGTATTCGGCAGTTCTACATACAGTCCCCACGTAGTCACTCCGGAAATCACTCCGTCAAAGCTTTCCCCAATAAACTGTGCCATATACTCTGCCTTTTTCATCTTTTCCACTTCCCGCTCCGCCTCATCGGCGCGACGCTCTAAGCGACTGGACTCCGCCGTCACCTCCGGCAGAATCTGCTCATAGTGAGTAATTCGTTTATCACTCAAGCCCCCACGCAGATTTTCTTTGATGATACGGTGTATCTGCAAATCCGGATACCGTCTGATGGGAGACGTAAAATGACAGTAATACTTCATCGCCAAACCAAAATGTCCCTCGCATCCGGTAGTGTACTTCGCCTGTTTCATGGAACGCAGTGCAAGCCGTCTAATCAGTCCTTCCTCCGGTGTCCCCTCCACCTTGGAAACCAGTTTCTGGATTTCCTTTGGATGGATTTCATCTTCTGCTCCCATTTTTATGGTATAACCAAAATTGTTGATAAAGATACCCAGCTGTTGTATCTTTTCGCTGTCCGGTGCCTCATGGGTACGATAGACAAAAGGCATCTCCTGCCAGAAATAGTCTTCTGCTACCGTCTGATTTGCCGCCAGCATAAACTCCTCGATAATACGGTGGGCATTGTTCCTCTCATACTCCATCACATCCAGAGGTTTTCCCTTTGCATCCAGAATAATCTTGCTTTCCGGAAAATCAAAATCAATGGAGCCACGTTTCTCCCTGCGGGATCGAAGAATTGATGCCAGTTCATACATCAACTCGAACATGGGAATGAGTTCCTTGTATTCTTCCCGCTCTGCCTCATCTTTCAGCTCAATAATTTTATTTACACTGGTATAAGACATACGGCGGTCTACACGAATCACTGTCTCCTCTATGCGGTGTTTGACTACCTCTCCCTTTTCATTGATATCCATCATACAGGAGAGGGCAAGCCTATCCGTCCCCTGATTTAAAGAACAGATTCCGTTAGACAATTTATGGGGAAGCATGGGAATCACACGATCCACCAGATAGACACTGGTACCCCGTTTCAGTGCTTCCTTATCCAATGCAGAATGCTCCGTCACATAATGGCTCACATCTGCTATATGTACCCCCAAATGATAGATATTATCCTCTTTCGTCAGAGTGATGGCATCATCCAAATCCTTGGCATCCTCACCATCTATGGTCACCGTCTGCAAACTGCGGTAATCCGCACGTCCGTCCATATCTTCCCCTGCTATCTCATCCGGTGTATTTTCCACCTGACGCATCACTTCGTCCGGATATTCTTCCGGCAGACCATATGCTTTAATGACTGACAAAATATCTACTCCCGGGTCATTGATATGACCGAGAATCTCAATAATCCTTCCCTCCGGATTGTGATTATCACTGCCGTAATCCGTCAGCTCCACAACCACCTTATGCCCGGTAACAGCTCCCTTTGACTCTGCCTTCGGGATATAAATATCCTTGGTAAATTTGTGGTTATCTGCCACTACAAAACCAAAACTTTTACTTTTGGAATACATCCCCACCACGATACTGGACTCCCTCTCCAGTATACTGATTACCTGTGCTTCCTTCCTCTTGCCATGTTGTTTGACATCCACGGAAATCCGCACTTTATCTCCATCCAACGCATTCAGGACATGATGGGCGGGAATAAAGTAATCATCTTCCTCTCCCTCAACCCGTACAAATCCAAAGCCCTTTTGCGTCGCCATGAAACGTCCCTCTATAAGATTATCCGCCAACGCCTGTACTTTTCCTCTCTGGCTGATATGTAACTTCCCTTCGTCACACAAAGCTTCGATCACACGCCGCAAATCTTTTTTTTCTGCAGCCGGCACCTGCAGTACCATTGCCATTTCTTTCACAGATATGGGACGATACTGTTTATCGGTAACAAAATCATAGACCAATTTCTTTTTTTCTTCCATTTGCTCTCGCGTCAACATAACACCTCCTACCAAAAGCAATAAAGGGATTGCCTGTCGGCAATCCCCGTTATTTCGCATTTCTCGTACGTCTGAAGTTAAGTCTGCCTCCAAACTGTTTCCTACTGGAAAATCTTTAAATTCAAAACAAAAGATAACAGAATAAAAACAAAAGCCAAAATCTTTGTTGCTAATTCCAAACCGCCCTCCATGGAACGACCTTTGTTTTTACCCCAGTAGGTCTCCGCAGCACCGCTGATAGCACCGGTCAAACCTGCCTGCTTGCCTTCCTGCATCAAGACGATCACTGTCAAAATACAACATACAAGGATATATAACAACAATAAAATTGTATGCAATGTATGAATCATCGAAAACTCCTCCATTCTCTAATCATTACCGGGAAATAATTCCCTCGTTTCACATCGTATGGTTCTTAAAAACCACACCATAGTATCATACCACACACTTGCGCCATTGACAAGTCCTTATTTTCTCATATCTTCTGCGCATGATTTCCGCGCATACTGAGAACGAAGTTCTCACATGATAAACGCACACCGTGCGTTTATTTTCTCACCAGCAGAGACTTTCCTGTCATTTCCTTCGGCGGCTCCATACCCATAATCTCAATCAAGGTAGGTGCGATATCTGCCAAACGTCCACCGTCACGCAACGTGTATGCATCATCATAGTTCACCAAGATAAACGGTACCTGATTTGTGGTATGGGCAGTATGCGGAGCCCCGGTCTCATAGTCAACCATTTTCTCAGCATTTCCATGGTCTGCACAAATAAACAGAACACCACCCACTTTTTTCACTGCATCCACAGCAGCACCTACGCACTGGTCAATACGCTCCACAGCGGCAATTGCAGCGGAAATCACTCCCGTATGTCCCACCATGTCAGGATTTGCAAAGTTAATCACAATCACATCGTATTGATCCGAAGTGATAGCTGCTGTCAAACGTTCTCCCACCTCCGGCGCACTCATTTCCGGCTGTAAGTCATATGTTGCCACCGATGGGGATTTTACCAGAGAACGCTCCTCATCTTTATTCGGCTCCTCTACACCACCATTGAAAAAAAATGTGACATGAGCATATTTTTCCGTCTCTGCTAATCGGAGCTGTTTCTTGCCATTCGCAGCAAGAAATTCACCAAAGGTGTTGACAATCTCCTCTTTTTCAAAGGCAACCAGTTTATTTTCAATGGTTTCATCATAATCCTTGAAGCAAACATAGGTAAGAGGCATAAAGCCATTTGCTCTCTCAAAATGTTCAAAATCTTTATCACAGAATGTACGAGTTATCTCACGGGCACGGTCCGGGCGGAAGTTAAAAAAGATAACCGAATCATTTGCCTTAATGGTAGTGAGAGGTTTCCCGTCTTTCTCAACGACAGTAGGAACAACAAATTCATCTGTCACATCCTCCGCATAGGAATCAGCCACTGCCTGCACACCGTCAGTAGCTTTCTTACCCACACCTTCTACCAACGCCTTGTATGCCTTCTCCACACGATCCCAGTTGGTATCACGATCCATGGCATAGTAACGACCGTGTACAGTGGCAATTTTACCAACACCAATCTCATCCATCTTTGCCTGCAACTGTGCCACATAATCCTTACCGGATGTAGGTGGTGTATCTCTACCGTCCAGGAAGCAATGTACAAACACATTTTCCAGACCATTTCTCTTAGCCAGTTCAAGCAGCGCATACAAATGAGTGTTGTGGCTGTGTACACCACCATCGGAAAGCAAACCGAATAAGTGTAAATCGGAACCATTTTTCTTCACGTTGTCCACTGCCTGCAGTAATACTTTATTTTCAAAAAAGTCTCCATCCTCAATTGCTTTGGTGATACGGGTAAGATCCTGATAAATGATGCGTCCTGCACCGATATTCATGTGACCCACCTCAGAATTTCCCATCTGTCCATCCGGAAGTCCTACATCCATTCCGCTGGCATTTCCCGGCTTGAAAGGGCATTCTTTCATAAGGCTGTCCATCACCGGAGTATTTGCCTGTGCAATGGCATTCCCTTCTGTCTTCTCGTTCAAACCATATCCGTCAAGTACCATCAAAACAACTGGTTTTCTGCTCATAACTTTTTTATCCTCCATTTCCCATTGAAATCAATTCTTTCCAAAATTAGATTATATAATAAGGAATCACTTTATGCAAGCGCAGAATTTCCTAATCCAACTACAAAGGGTCATACACCATCGGCGTATGACCCTCGCATTGAATCATAATTGTTACATACCCTATATGGAGATATCCAGATTTGCCCCCAGATTCGGAGTGGCAGGCGCATCCATCATGGACTCCTCTAACATTTCTATCATACCCTCGCCCATTTCCTCAACCATATCAAGACTCATAGCCAACACCTGTGTGCTGACAGAATTCATAAGCTGTGTCTGGGACATTCCCATTGACAATCCTTCTATATTCATATCCGTTCTCCCCCTTTCTTACTTAAAATAATATCGGTTATTTTATCTTTACGGATAACACTTATGTATATCTCCGCTCACTTAGCATGATGGTACCTATTTGAACCCTGTTTAGTCCCCGGCTAGAGCAAAATAGCGTTGTTGCTTTCAATCGATGATGCCGCCTTTATAATACAACATCAAAAACAGTATAGCACATATTCGCTCCCGTCACAATCCCCACGTTTGCCAAATTCTGTAGAATGGAGTACACTATAACTATAAATTTTGAGATGTTACAGGAGGAACAATATAATGGATTACGGACTAATTGGCGAGAAGTTGGGACACAGCTACTCAAAAGATATTCATGAAATGCTGGCAGACTATACATATACCATCTGCCCGTTGAGTAAAGAGGAGTTTCATCCTTTCATGGAGAAACACGATTTTCAGGCCATCAACGTGACAATTCCTTATAAACAGGATGTCATACCCTATCTGGATTCTATGGATGACAACGCAAAAGCTATTGGAGCTGTCAATACCATCGTCAACAAAAACGGGCATCTGGAAGGACATAACACAGACTTTTCCGGTTTTCTGTATATGTTAAACAAACATTCCATTTCCGTGGAAGGAAAGAAATGTGTCGTATTGGGCGACGGTGGTGCGTCCAAAGCTGTAGTGGCAGTATTGAAAAAATTGGGGGCAGGAGAAATCGTAATCGTAGACATTATCAAGACAGAATCTGCCATCACCTATGAAGAATGTTTCGAGAAGCATACAGACGCACAGTTTATCGCAAACACCAGTCCGGTGGGCATGTATCCAAAGAGTGATGCCAGCCCGGTAGATTTAACACGCTTCCCAAACTGTGAAGCGGTTGCCGACGTTATCTACAACCCCCTGGAAACCAAACTGGTTGCCCAAGCCAAAGAACTTGGCATGATAGGCGTCAATGGGTTGGAAATGTTAGTGGCACAGGCACTCTATGCTGTGGAATTTTTCCTGGACACGAAATTGGATGAGGCAAAAATTGACGAAGTGTACCGGAAAATATACGCGGACAAAGCAGCGGAAAATGAGGCTTAGCGCAACCTTTCACAGAGTTCTTTCAGTTGTTCATAAGTCTCAATGTGGTTCGCTTCCCTGCGGATGGATGCAGAGTGAGGATACCCTGCGGTGTACCATGCCATATGTTTACGCATTTCCCGCATACCCATAGTTTCTCCTTTGTATTCCATCTGCATTTTTCCGTGGCGAAGTATCATATCCAACACTTCATTTACAGACGGCTTTTCTATCCGGATCGGTTCACCATTCTCATTCTGTAAGAGTGCTTCCCTTATCTGTGCAAAAATCCATGGATTACCTCTGGCACCCCTGGCAATCATCAGCGCATCGCATCCGGTTTCTTCCCGGCACATGGCAGCATCCTCCGGAGTAAAAATATCTCCACTGGCGATTACCGGAATACTAACCGCCTCCTTCACTTTGGCAATAATTTCCCAATCTGCCTTACCACTGTAATACTGTTCTCTCGTCCGCCCATGGACGGCAACCGCTGCCGCTCCATTATCCTCGGCAATTTTAGCAAACTCCACCGCATTGACACTATCCGGCGTAAAACCTTTCCGAAACTTCACTGTCACCGGCTTGGATATCGCTTTTGAGATACTCTTGATGATACGACCCGCCAGTTTGGGATTTTTCATCAATGCAGAGCCCTCCCCATTATTTACCACTTTGGGAACAGGGCACCCCATATTGATATCCAGAATATCAAAATTCCGATGCTCTATTTTCTTTGCCATCTCCGCCATTAGTTCTGCATCGGAGCCAAAAAGCTGCAGTGCTGCCGGTCGTTCCTTCTCATCAATTTCCCACAGTTTTTCCGTATTTTTATTATTATAGTATATCCCTTTGGCACTAATCATTTCCGTATAGACCAAATCCGCTCCCTGCTCTTTGCATAAGATGCGAAATGGCAGATCTGTCACACCTGCCATTGGTCCCAATATTAAGTTGCCGGGAACAGATACGTCCCCAATCATAAATTCACTCATGATTTCCTACCATTTCTAACTTCGGCAAATCTTTTTCTCTGCCATCTATCACATCGGATTCCAAGCATTCTTACATCCTGCCCTCTATCTCTTCTGCTTCTCATAAATCAACTGCAATCCCCGCAGCGTTAAATCACTGTCATACACCTGTATCTCGTTGGTATTTTCCGCAATGATTTTTCCCAGTCCTCCGGTAGCTACCACTTTCACATCAGAGAGACCGGATTCCTCCTTCATTCTGCGTATAATATATTCCGACTGACCAATCGTCCCATAGAACAATCCGGCTTGCATGGAGGTTACCGTATCCTTTGCAATGAGAAACCCCGGACACTTAATCTCAATCTCCGGAAGGTTTGCCGTATTATTCCACAGGGCATTTGCGGAAATACGAATACCCGGACTGATCACTCCACCCATAAAAACACCGTCTGCCGTAACCAAATCGTATGTAGTAGCTGTTCCATAATCCACTACGATAATCGGTCCCCCATACTGCTCATAGGCACTGACTGCATCCACAATGCGGTCCGGACCGATTTCCCGGGGATTTGCCGTCTCAATGCGAATCCCGGTTTTTGTCCCTGCCCCCACTACCAACGGGTGGCAATCTAAATATTTGTAAATTCCGCTGGTAAAAGAATACATGATTTTGGGCACCACGGAAGCAATAATCACCTCTTCCACATCCGAAGGGGAATATCCCTTCTTTTGCAGGATAGTACATATCAGCTCCCCGTATTCGTCTGAACTGCGGGGTACCTTTACCGTCACACGAAACCTCGTAATCAATTCTTCTTTTTGAAACAAACCAAATGTTATATCTGTATTTCCCACATCTACTGCCAGCAGCATAATGTCCTCCATTTCAACCTATATCCTCACCCAATATTTTAACCCTGTAATACAGTTCCAAAGACTCCAGCAGTTCCTTTTTCTCCCTTTGATACTGCTTTATTTTAAGCACACTTCCTATCTCGTCAAAGAGAAAATCATTCTCCTCTGAAGTTACATGGAATAGCAGATTTCCCTCTTCATCAAACTGCATCGTGAGAACACCTCCCACATCCGCTGTGTACAACACACACATGATCTGCAGTTCCTTCTTCACTGCCGAGGGTAGTCCGGCAAATAATTCATTCAAATAATATTTTTCCTCATAAGCACTTGCCGCACACAACACGACCTGTCCACTGTCAGACATATCCATACACTCCCCTCACTGATACTTCACCGGACATCACCGCCTGGATTTTTCCGTCTATTTCCACAAGCAGGGAGCCATCTTTATCAATCCCTCTGGCAATTCCATGAGAGACATCCTCCCCGGCAACATCCTCCACCATGCCGTGATACACACATACCTCCCGGTTGAAATTAGCAAGAATTCCATTATATTCTTCCACAAATGCAGAAAGATTACCATCCTGTAAATAACGATGATAGTAGCCCCCAAAACAGTTTGCAAATTCTGCCGTCAATCTTGCACGATCCACCGGCTTTCCTGTCTGTAAATACAATGAGGTTGCCTTGTCTTTAATGGAGTCTGCAAACTCTTTTCTGTTGGCATTAATGCCGATTCCCGTCACTGCGTAATGTACAAATTGGATTTCTGAACTCATCTCCGTGAGAATTCCGCAAATCTTTTTCCCGTCGATGATCACATCGTTTGGCCACTTAATTTCCGCCTGTACACCACATACATTACGAATCGCCTTGCACGCTGCAAGTGCTGTCAGCAATGTAATACCGGACACCTGTGACGGCGGCAGGTCAGGACGCAAAACATAAGACATGTAAATATCCACACCCGGCTCAGAGCTCCAATCCCTGCCCCGCCTTCCACGTCCTGCCGTCTGTTTATCTGCGACAACCAATGTGCCCTCCGGCTCGCCCGTCTCTGCCAACTGCTTTGCCCTAAGATTCGTGGAATCAATCGTGTCATAGCATTCTACACGCTTACAAAAACTTTCCGGTTCCAGAAATCCCTGTATTTCCGGAGTATACAGCTTGTCCGGTCGCGCCACGAGCCGATACCCCCTGTTAGATACCGACTCGATTTCATATCCGTATTCTTTTAGCTGTCGGATATTTTTCCACACAGCCTGTCTGGTCACACCCAACATCTCACACAATCTCTGCCCGGATATAAACTCGTCTCCCGACTCCTGTAAAATCCTTAAAATCTCTGTTTTCATTACCCGCTAAACCTCACCCAGAGTTGCCACCATCACTGCCTTGATGGTATGCATACGATTCTCTGCCTCATCAAAGACCACCGACTGTTCGGATTCAAATACCTCGTCAGTAACTTCCAATTCCTTCAACCCGAATTTTTCATAGACATCTCTGCCTATACTGGTCTTTAAGTCATGAAACGCCGGCAGACAATGCATAAACAACGCTTTTTCACCTGCATTTTTCATCACATCTCCATTTACCTGATAAGGCGATAGCATTTCAATACGCTCTTTCCACACTTCCTCCGGCTCTCCCATGGATACCCACACATCCGTATAAATTACATCTGCATCCTTGGTACCTGTCACAACATCCTCTGTCAGGGTAATGGAGCCTCCGGACTCTGCCGCATACTTCTGGCACTGTTCCACCAAAGTCGGATTCGGAAAATATTCTTTTGCCGTACAGGCAGTAAAATGCATTCCCATTTTACTACAGGCAATCATGAGAGAGTTACCCATATTGTATCTGGCGTCTCCCATATAAACCAGCTTCACACCCTCAAGGTGCCCGAGATGCTCCTGTATTGTCAATAAATCTGCCAACATCTGTGTAGGATGATACTCATTCGTCAAACCATTCCACACCGGCACTCCGGCATACTTGGCAAGCTCCTCTACGATTTCCTGATCAAATCCACGGTATTCAATACCGTCATACATTCTTCCAAGCACTCGCGCAGTATCAGGAATGCTCTCCTTTTTTCCAATCTGGGAACCCTGAGGATCCAGATAAGTGACACCCATTCCCATATCATAAGCCGCCACCTCAAAAGAGCACCTTGTCCGGGTACTGGTTTTCTCAAATATCAAAGCAATATTTTTCTGTGTATAATGATTTACCGGAATCCCCTGCTTTTTCTTTGCCTTTAATTCTGCAGAAAGCTCCAGCAGATAAGTAATTTCTTCTTTCGTAAAATCCTTTAATGTCAGGAAATTTCTTCCCTTCAAATTCACGCTCATGGAAATCCCCCATTCTTTCGCCGTCATCAGCGGCACCAGTTCTCTTTACTCTTTACAAGGGACCTTATACGGGTCCCCTGTAAAATAGATTTATTTTCGTTGTAGTATAATCTTTATCCGCTTTTCCTGTCTAAACATTTTCAATGAAACACTTCAGATTTAATCTTCTTTAATAACCTCGGTCACAGATTTTGCAAGACCTGCCATTCCCTGAATCTCAGACGGAATAATAATCTTAGTTGCCTTGCCGTCTGCCGCCTTGCCAAATGCCTCCAGACTCTTAATCTGCAATACCGGCTTGGTGGGCTCTGCTTCATTTAACATGCGGATACCATCCGCATTTGCCTGCTGCACCGTCTTAATTGCCTGTGCCTGACCTTCTGCCTCGCGAATCATAGCCTCTTTCTTTGCCTCAGCACGAAGAATAGCAGCCTGTTTCTCTGCCTCTGCATCCAGAATTGCTGCTTCTTTCTTACCCTGTGCCACGAGAATTGCAGACTCTTTCTCACCCTGAGAACGAAGGATGGATTCACGTTTCTCACGCTCTGCCTTCATCTGACGCTCCATGGCATCCTGAATCTCAGACGGCGGGATAATATTTTTAAGCTCCACACGGTTTACTTTGATTCCCCATGGATCGGTTGCAGAATCCAGAGACGCCCGCATCTTTGTATTAATCGTCTCACGGGAGGTCAGTGTCTCATCCAGCTCCAAATCACCGATAATATTACGCAAGGTAGTGGCTGTCAGATTTTCAATCGCCATAATCGGATTATCCACACCGTAAGCGAACAACTTCGGGTCGGTAATCTGATAGAATATAACCGTGTCGATACGCATCGTTACATTATCTTTCGTAATAACCGGCTGCGGCGGGAAGTCAACTACCTGCTCTTTTAAGATGACACGACGCGCAACACGGTCGATAAAAGGCACCTTAAAGTGAATTCCCACATCCCATGTTGCCTGATAACCACCGAGACGCTCAACAACATAAGAATTTGCCTGCGGTACAATTTTGATACAGGAAATCATCACAATCACTACAATCACTAATAATCCAATTAAATACGGCATAACTCTTCCTCTCTTCTACACTGTTATTTTTCCACTTCTGCAACAAAAACCCGGACACCTTCCACACGCCGGACAACTACCCGTTTCCCTTCTTCGATAGTGTCGTCCTCCGTGTCACTGCGCGCTGTCCACTCTACACCACCAATCAGAACGCTGCCTGTCTGATTGAAATTGTCGATAGCAGTAATCACCTTTCCCTCTCTGCCAATCAAACCACCTACATTGGTCTTTTCCCTGCTATTATTAAAATATCGCTCTGCCACCGGTCGGGTAAAGACTATTAATATAATAGATACTATAAGGAACAGCACAATCTGTCCGATTAACGGGACATGAACTAATGATGCCAAAAATCCCACTAAAGCACCGCCTGCCAACCAGATTGTGGTGAGACCCAGCGTAATAATCTCTATTACCAGAAAAACAGCAAGTAAAACCAACCAATAAAATGGCTCTCCATGTAATAGTTCCATGTCGTCCCCTCCTTTCCGAACCGATGTCCGCACAACATCTGACAGGTTCCATTTTGCCATCCGCTATACAATTGTCAGCATTATAGAACATTTCCTTATTTTTTTCAACATTTTTTCCGACACTGTCGCTCCATTTCGTACATGATAAGCGCTGCAGACACTGCTGCATTTAAGGACTCTAACTTTCCTGCCATAGGGATACACAGTTTCTCCGTTACTTCCGCAAACATTTCTTCCGAAATCCCATTTGCCTCGTTACCGATCACGATTGCTGCTCCCTCTGTGTAATCCGGCTCATCATATAAAATATCACCATTCATAGCCGTTCCAAACACAGGGATTTCCTGCGATTTCAAAGTTCTTGCAATCTCAGGCAAACTCTCCACATAACAATAGGGTACACGGAAAATAGCCCCCATCGTGGCACGCACTACTTTAGGATTAAATAGCTCCACACTTCCCTTGCTTAAAATGACAGCGGACATACCGGCTCCCTCTGCCGTCCTCATAATGGTCCCGAGATTCCCGGGGTCTCGCAAATCGTCCAACAGTAAAAAACGTTTCCCCGGGAGTGCCAGCAAATCTTCCGTTTCATAGACCGGCATGGCAGCTAATCCCAGCACTCCCTGTGGAGTTACCGTATCGGAAATTTCGCCAAAGATACTGTCAGAAACCAGTTCTGTCGGATAATGCTTTAACAGGTGGGAAATCCGTTCGTCTTCCCTGCCGGACACACTCTCTGCCAGATATAATTTTTCCAGCTTACCATACTCCGCTGCCTCAGCCACTAATTTTGCACCTTCCACAACGAAAAGTCCTGATTTTTTTCGCTGACGCTGCTGTCTCTGCAATTTCACCAGCTCTTTTATCTGTCCGTTTGCATTACTACTTATCACAGGTTTCCTCCATGCCGCATCAAACGCATATTACAAATCAGTTCCGTTATGCTATCATTTTATTTGCGGTATTTCTCTACCAGCCAGCGTCCCATCCTGGATAAATCTTTTGTCTTAAATCCACTGGTACGCTTACACGAACTCTTCAACAGGGAAGCAGACTCCGGTTTATTACTCAAGCTCCAACAACAATAACCGATTTTATTTTTATTCATCAGACTCATCCATTTGTTTGCGGAAGAAAAATCATAACTTCCGTTTCCACTGGCTTCACAAGCACTGAATTCCGTACAAATCAAAGGAAGTTTATTTTTCAATGCCGTCTTCACTTTATTGCGATAACTATCTTTATGAGTTGCCGCATAAAAATGAAAAGAATACATAATATTCTTGTACCCGGTAATGGGAGATTTGGATGCAACATCCACATCCTGGCTCCAATTTGGTGTACCCACTATGATAATGGCGTTTTTATTGTACTTACGAATCACTTTTATAACAGATTTCGCATAGCTTTTTATGGTCTTCCACTTTGTTCCGCCGTTTGGCTCGTTGCAAATTTCATAAAGCACATGGCCTTCTCCACGATATTTATTCGCAACCTTCTTAAAAAATGCCTTTGCCTTGGATTGATTTTTCTTTGGGTTGCCATCATTTAAAATATGCCAGTCAATAATGACATACATTCCCAGCTTTTTTCCCGCCTTAACTGCCACGTCAATTTTATTGAGCAGTTTCTTGCGGCTGGCGTTATCTGTTACGCAATATCCGTTGTAATCCTCGGTATACATGGCTACACGGAAGCAATTGACACCCCACTCATCACGAAGGTTTTGTAATGCTTTTTCATTGACAAAGGGCTCTCCCACATCCCAGTTGATACCGTGGCTGGATACGCCCTTTAACTGCACAGCTTTCCCAGCCTTATCCACTAATTTCGTTCCCTTTACTTTCAGTTTGCCATGCTTTCCGTAAAAGGTTTTACCAAAAGCAATCGTTTTCCTCTTGCCGGTCAGCTTTACTGCCGCACTGGCATGGGGCACCATCGCTGCAGGACTGACAACCCCAAACAGTAATGCTCCCACTAAAACCAAACTACATAATCCACGCAATAAAATTTTTTTCTTCATTACATCCTTCCTTTCTCGCTCCTCGGTTTCGCTAAGCTCCAACCTATGCACTCTCATTCATCTTTGCCAGTCTCGCCGCCTGGTCTGCAGCAATGATATTCTGCAGTAGTTCCTGAATATCCCCGTCCAGAATCTCTCCCAGACGATGGCTAGTATACTTGATTCTATGGTCCGTCACACGCCCCTGCGGGAAATTGTAAGTACGGATTTTCTCGGAGCGGTCACCGGTTCCCACCTGGCTGCGTCGTTCTGCCGCCTGCTCACTGCTTGCCTTCTCCTGCTCCATATCGTAAATACGGGAGCGAAGTACCTTCATCGCCTTGTCCTTATTTTTAAGCTGGGACTTTTCATCCTGACAGGTAACTACAATTCCCGTAGGAAGATGTGTAATACGCACAGCGGAGTCTGTCGTATTGACACACTGTCCACCATTACCGGAGGCACGGAACACATCTATTTTGCAGTCGTTAGGGTCTACATAAACTTCTACATCCTCCACTTCCGGCATAATCGCCACTGTTGCCGTGGACGTGTGAATACGTCCACCGGATTCCGTGGTAGGGATTCTCTGTACACGATGTACACCGCTCTCATATTTCAGTCTGGAATAAGCACCGCTTCCCAGCACCATAAACACGACTTCCTTAAACCCGCCGATACCGTTTTCATTGGCACTCATAACTTCCACTTTCCAACGGTTTGTCTCAGCGAATTTAGAATACATGCGAAATAAATCTGCTGCAAAAAGTGCTGCCTCATCACCACCGGCACCACCACGGATTTCGACAATCACGTTTTTATCATCGTTAGGGTCTTTCGGCAGCATAAGAATCTTGAGCTCCTGCTCACAAGTCTCCACTTTCTCCTTGCACTCAGCCAACTCCTCCTTGGCAAGTTCCCGCATCTCCTCGTCACTTTCCTCCTCCAGAATTGCCAGACTATCCTCTACACCGTCTTTGGCAGCACAATATTCCTTATATTTCTCAACAATGGGAGTCAACTCATTCTGCTCTTTCATAAGCTGACGATATTTCTCCTGATTTCCTATCACGTCCGGATCCGTAAGCTCAAGGTTAAGAGCCTCCAGTCGTCGCACTAAATCTTCCAGTTTATCAAACATGATAATCCTCCATTCTACCGCCTTTTGTCAGCGGCAATAATATGCCTGTACAACCCTGTCTTTTCCTGTCAAATCCTGATGAATCTGCACATTATGATAACCCGCCAGAGTAAATATATTCTTCACATCGTCTCCCTGCTCACATCCTATTTCCAGAAAAATGCTTCCCTCATTTCCGAAAACTTTCTCTGCCTCTGTTGCAATACGTCTGTAAAAATCCAGACCATCCATTCCACCATAGAGCGCCATTCTCGGCTCATGCATTTTCACTTCCGGCATCAATGATTCTATCACATCCGGTGGAATATACGGAGGATTGGAGACAATCACATCGTAGATTTCCGTTACATTCTCAAACAAGTCACTCTGCCAAAACGTAATTTCCGCCTGCAATACGTCTGCATTTTCTCTGGCGACACTCAGTGCCTCCTCAGAAATGTCGACACCATGCACGATAACCGGTTTCCCCAGCTTCGCCAGAGAAATCCCGATGCATCCCGAACCGGTACACAAATCCAGCACTCGGTTACCCTCCACTATAGGAATTACCAATTCAACCAGACATTCTGTATCCTGCCTGGGAATCAACACATGCTCACTAACCCGAAATGGCAGACCCATAAATTCCTGCACGCCGATTATATGTTGTAGCGGAATTCTATCGGCACGTTTCCGGATTACCTCTGCAAACCTGCTACAACAGACTTCTGAGCATACTTCATCCTGCCGCAAAAAATAATCCGCGCGTGTAAGTCCCGTCACATGCTCCAGTAAATACCACGCATCTAAAGAAGCATCCGGTACATCACCTTTTTCCAACTGTATGGTTCCCCACTGCAGTATCTGTCTCAAAGTGGCATCCGGCGGCATTACTCCCTGCGTTGTCATGACTTTATTATCCCCTGACTTTCTATCACTATTTCTTCGCGGCTCTATCCCGCTGTTTAAACTCTTGCATATTCTGCTCCGGAGTCTGCGAGCCTTTTGGGGCATCTAAGAAACGATCCAGTGATTCCAATTCATCCTCTGCCATCTCTACCTGTGCTTTCTCCATAGGGCTGCGCTTCGCCTTGCGTTCTGCCTCACGTCTCGCATTCCGTTCTGATGCACCAACTATTCTCCGTGCCAGTCTTTCTTCAAACTTTGCCCGCTCCTTGATACGCTGCTTCAGCTCATCTGCACGCTTTTCATTATCCTGCTCACGTTTCTTTATTTCTTCAGCAATTTCAGCACGGGTCTTTTTCTTTTCGTTCTTTGCATCCACCTTTGGTATTGGTGCAGTCATGCCCGTCTTCATCATTTCCTCAGCTACTTTTTTACGTTTCTCACTCTTTTTCATAGCCGCGAGACGACCCTGATACTCTTTCCAGTCAAAAACGGCTTCTACGGAAGCAATTGCCACCTCAATCATACTATCTTCCGGCTCTCTGGTTGTCAGTTTCTGCAAAAGCATCCCCGGTTTACTGAGTACTTCTACCACTTTGGAGTCACTGTTCCCTGCCAGACGGATAAATTCATAAGAAACACCCGCTACCACCGGCACAAGAAACAGACGGCTCAGAAGGCGAAGCCATACATTATCGAAATGTAAAAACATGAAAAAAACAATGCTGATTAACATAACGATAAACAGAAAACTGGTTCCGCATCTTCTGTGATGTCTGGACTGCTTACGTACATTGGCAACCGTAAGGTCTTCACCGGACTCCACACAATTTATCGTCTTGTGCTCCGCACCGTGATACATAAATACCCTGCGTATATCCTGCATAAAAGATATCGCGTACACATATCCCACAAACAATCCGATTCGAATGAATCCCTCAATCAATGCCAATACCACAGAGGAAGAAATCTTATTTCTAAGCAACATTGATAATCCAAATGGTAATGCCACAAATACTGCTAAAGCCAAAACAACAGAAAGCACCACCGTCAAAATCATCTCAATCTGTTCCCTTTGCTCTAATTTTTCAGCAATGGTCTTTTCTTCCTTTTTGGCATCTCCTTCGGATGTTTTACTCGTCTTCTTTTTATCTTCTTTTTTTTCTTCTTTATTTATCGGTTCGTCATCTTCATAAAACTTTGCCGAATATGTCAACGTCTTCATACCCAGCACGAGAGAATCCACAAAGGCAACAACACCACGAATCAAAGGCAGACGAAAAAATATATTACGATCTTCCTCGCTCTTGCATCGCTCGGTTGTTACTTCCAACTCCCCGTCAGGCTTTCTGATCACTACCGCATATTGCGATTTATTGCGCATCATAACGCCTTCTAATACCGCCTGTCCTCCAATTCCCGATGATTTCATTCTTACCTCCATTTTACACGATTGTCTTTCGTTTCCCCAATACCTTGTCTTATGATTCTTTTACATAATATTTTCATACAGTGACAAATGGACACAATACCTGCATAAAACAGGTACTGTGTCCACTCACAAGGCCGGCTCACCAGCCGATTATTTTGCTAATTTGACTGAATGCCATAACGACGGTTGAACTTATCAATAGCACCACGAGCCTTAATAGCTTTCTGCTGACCTGTATAAAAAGAATGACATTTGGAACAAATTTCCACATGGATTTCCTCCTTTGTAGAACCTGTCACAAACTCATTTCCACAGTTGCAAACAACCTTTGCCTGATAGTATTCCGGATGAATTCCTTCTCTCATCGCTTTATCCTCCATTCCGCTGTCAAATCACAGCAAATTCCTATTGTGAGAAAGACTGTATATGTCTTTCCAAATCTCTTTTTAACACAACTGCCTTAGTATAACATACCAAAAAGCGGAATGCAAGAGTTTTATACAATTTTTGTTTTGCGGATCATCTGTATAAATTCCTGATTGCTCTTTGTACGTCGGAACATTTCGATAATTCTCTCCACAGCTTCCTCCGACTTGGTACCGGATAACGCACGACGCATCAAGAAATTCGTCTCCACTTCCTCCTGCGTCAATAATAAATCATCCCGTCTTGTGCTGGAGCGCGGCAAATCAATTGCCGGAAATACACGCTTTTCGGAAAGTTTACGGTCAAGCACCAGCTCCATATTTCCGGTTCCCTTGAATTCTTCGAACACTACATCATCCATCTTGCTTCCGGTATCTACCAATGCTGTCGCCAGAATCGTCAGGCTGCCTCCCTCACGCATATTACGTGCAGCACCAAAAAAACGCTTCGGCATATGTAGTGCTGCCGGATCCAGACCTCCTGATAATGTACGACCACTAGGCTGTACTGTCAAATTGTATGCCCTTGCCAGACGCGTAATACTATCCAGCAAAATCATGACTTCCTCACCTTGCTCTACCAAGCGTTTTGCACGCTCAATAACCATTTCCGATACACGCTTATGGTTCTCCGGAAGTTCATCAAAGGTAGAGAAAATCACTTCCACATTGTGTCCTATAATAGACTCTTTGATATCTGTAACCTCCTCCGGACGCTCATCAATCAAGAGTACGATTAAGTGCATTTTGGGGTGATTCGTCTTAACAGCCTTTGCCACCTGTTTTAACAAAGTGGTTTTTCCTGTTTTCGGCTGTGAAACAATCATTCCACGCTGTCCCTTGCCTATGGGCGCAATTAAATCCATCATACGCATGGAAATCGGGCACCCCGCTGTCTCCAAACGAAGCCGCTCATCCGGAAATACAGGAGTCAGATGTTCAAATTTCGGACGTGATATGATACTGTCCGGATCGCATCCGTTGATTTCTTTCAGATATAACAGTGCTGCAAATTTTTCATTTTGATTTCTAATGCGGATATTTCCATTTAATATATCACCTGTGCGCAAATTATATTTCCGAATCAATGCCGGAGACACATAGACATCTCTTTCACCAGGCAAATAATTATCACAACGGATAAAACCATATCCTTCCGATAAAACCTCTAAAATACCTTCACGACCTATGCCACTGTCTAATTCTTCAATTTCTGTTGGTGTCAAATCCTGATTCTGCATCCTTCTCGGCTGAGAATTTCTGATTTCCGTACGATAACCACTGCGATTGTCATCCCGCATCTCACGCATCATGTATCTGCTTCTGTCTGCATCCTGACCACGCGAAGAATAGTCTCCACGGTTCATTCCCTCATTTCGGGCATAATCTCCACGACTCATCCCTTCATTTCGGGCATAGTCTCCACGGCTCATTCCCTCGTTTCGGGAATAATCTCCACGGTTCATTCCCTCATTTCGATTGTAACCACCACGACTCATCCCCTCATTTCGATTGTAGCCGCCACGATTCACACCCTCATTTCGATTGTAACCGCCACGATTCATTCCCTCATTTCGATTATAACCGCCACGATTCATTCCTTCATTTCGATTGTAACCGCCACGGTTCATTCCCTCATTCCGATTGTAACCGCCACGATTCATTCCCATATCCGGTTCTCTCATATATCCTGAATTTCGCATAGATTCTCTTTCAGGGACATATCCCCCCACCATCTCATGCTCAACTTCTTCCGGTTCCTCCGGCTCCATCACGACCGGCTTGCGTCCCCTTCTCGGTTTCTCAGGAATATCCTCCGCATCTGAATCATTTTTCTGCTGAGATACAGATGTCGTAGTATCATTACCTACAACTTCCTGAATTTTATCCAGCAACTCCTTTTTCTTAAAAGTGGTGACATTTTTGATCCCTAATTTTTTTGCTGCTAAACGCAGTTCAACTAAAGTCAACTTCTCGTATTCTGTCATACATTCTTCCTTTCTAAACAATGATTAAACTATTATCTTTGAGAGATTTTCTTTGATGCTATACTTCTGGTCTGTAAATGAAACGCTCTTGAATATAATTATGACGACATGAGACATAAGTTATATACTAATGAGTTATAGACCGAATAGTAGATTCTCATACAGACTGATTATATAATATTTATTTCAACCTGTAAAGTATTTATTCTGCGATAATTACCTATTTATTGGTATTCTATCGCAAATAGACCAATGTAACGCCATACACAGTATAGCAAACATCCAAAATATATACTATTTAAAATCCGAGTCAAACGATGCTTTCTTGTATTAAAAAAAAAACTATGCTATGATATTTTTTAAATATTTTTATCATATATGAAACGGAGGAAATCATGACAAACGCAGAGAAGGCACTGGAATTACATAAACAATGGAACGGAAAAATCAATACGACACCAAAATGTCAGGTAAAATCCAGAGAAGATTTAGCAATTGCTTACACTCCCGGTGTTGCAGAACCTTGTAAAGTGATTGCCGAAGATAAAGCTGCGGCATACCTTTACACCATCAAATCCAATACAGTAGCTGTCGTATCCGATGGAAGCGCCGTACTTGGATTAGGTAATATCGGACCGGAAGCTGCCATGCCTGTTATGGAAGGAAAAGCTGTCCTATTTAAAGAATTTGGTGACGTCAATGCTTTTCCCATCTGCTTAGACACACAGGATACCGAAGAAATTATCGAGACTGTCATCCGCATTGCACCTGCATTTGGCGGTATCAACTTAGAAGATATATCCGCGCCACGTTGTTTTGAAATTGAGGAACGCTTAAAGGAAGCCTTGGACATTCCGGTATTCCACGATGACCAGCACGGTACAGCCATTGTCGTCCTCGCTGGAATCATCAATGCGTTAAAAGTGGTAGGAAAAGAAAAAGAACAATGTAGAGTTGTAGTAAATGGAGCCGGCTCAGCGGGAGTTGCCATATCAAAATTATTGTTGCGATACGGTTTTCCGGATGTGACAATGTGCGATGTCTCCGGTATTCTTTCCAAACAGAGCGAAAACTTAAACTGGATGCAGAAAGAAATGATGGAAGTGACAAATCTTTCCGGCAAAACCGGCAGCTTAGCAGATGCCATGCAGGGGGCAGACATCTTTGTGGGCGTATCCGCTCCCGGCATTGTCACACCGGAGATGGTGCAGTCCATGAACCGGGATGCCATATTATTTGCCATGGCAAATCCGGTTCCGGAAATCATGCCGGACCTTGCCAAAGAAGCCGGAGCAAAAGTCGTCGGCACCGGTCGCTCTGACTTTCCAAATCAGGTCAATAACGTAGTGGCATTTCCAGGTATTTTTAAAGGAGCTCTGGAGGGCAGAGCCAAAAATATCACGGAAGAAATGAAACTCGCTGCAGCGCTGGCACTGGCGGGACTGGTTTCTGATGAGGAACTGAATGAAGAACATATTTTGCCGGAGGCATTTGACCCCCGTGCAGCACAGGTGGTAGCCGATGCAGTTAAAGCAAACATCTAATCCGAAATATCGCTGGGGCGAAAAACCATACTATTCTTTGGACTATTATCTCAGACAGACTTTTGGCGAAAAAGTATATAAAATCGCTCTGGAAAGCGGTATGACCTGTCCAAACCGCGACGGCACGACAGACACCCGAGGGTGCATTTTCTGTAGTGCCGGTGGTTCCGGAGAATTTGCCATGGCAGGTGAATCTGTTACCGAGCAGATTAATGCCGGAATACGGAACTTGGAATCCGGAAGAAAAGAAATCGGACGAAAATACATCGCCTACTTCCAGTCTTTTTCTAACACTTACGCACCGATAGAAGTGCTACACTTTAAATACTTCGAAGCACTGTCACACCCTGACGTGACAGCTCTTTCCATTGCCACACGTCCGGACTGTTTCACTCCGGCTATTTATGATTTACTGGAAAAATGCAATAGAAAAGCACCCACCTGGGTGGAACTTGGCTTACAGACTATCCATGAAGATACTGCCAAATTTATCCGTCGGGGATATTCACTGGATGTATTTGAAAATACAGTCCACGAATTGCGAAAACGTGGTATCACCGTCATCATACACATTATTCTGGGACTGCCGGGAGAAACAAAAAGACATATTTTGGATACCATTCACTATCTAAACAATATGGATATTCAGGGAATCAAACTGCAGTTGTTGCATATACTACGGGGAACTGATCTGGCAGACTATGTACAATGGCAAAATTCCGATGGCGATTGCATGGATGAATCTTGTATGTCAGAAACTCCGCTGCATATTTTGACAGAAGATGAATATGTGGACTGGATACTGGCATGTATCGGAAATCTCTCCCCTGACATTGTGGTTCATCGCCTCACAGGGGATGGTGCAAAGGATTTACTGTTAGCTCCCCTATGGAGCTTAAATAAACGAAAAGTCCTGAATCATATCTCCCACGCTATGAAAGTACAGGGGATTTATCAGGGGAAGTTTTTAAACTAGATTTAACTCGCTCAAAAGCTGCTCTATCCTGTGTTTCCATGTATGTCCATTTACGGCTTTTTCGTAACCTCTCTCGGCAATCTCACGGCTTCGCTCGGTATCTTCCAGGCAACCGGTAATAATCCCCGGCAATTCTTCCAGCCGTTCCAGAGAGTACAAAACGATATCCTCTCCATCCGTGAAATTCTCCTCAATATACAAGCTGCTATCTGTGACGGACACAGTTCCCGCAAGCATTGCCGCAATATTTCTCTCTTGGATTCCTGCTCGGAACCAAGGCATTATATTGAGGGAAAGCTTCGTATCGGCCAAGACAGTCATCGCTACCTCCCCATAGCCTTCATGGAGAATCAGATTTTCCGGATGCTTACATGAAAATTCCTCCCAGCCATTTCCGAAAATATGTATGGGAATTTGACTGCCTACAATCGAATGCATCACCTTATCCCGTATATATGCCCGCACAAAAATATCAATACATCGAAAGGTATCAAGCAACACTTCTTTCTGTTTCATAGACAGATTAATGTCAAAAGCTGCAAGTACCTTGTCCAAACTTTCCCACAGTACCAAGGACGGATGATCTATCATCTCTTGTGCAACCTGCATGGCAATTCCACGTAAATCGACCGGAAGTTCGCACAAAGTCTCGTAAGCTTTATTGACATTAAAATAGGAGCCTGTGAAAAGCAAATCGCAGTTTCTCTGCTCATAGGGAATCAACTGCTTAGCAGCATCACCGGATAGAGGTAAAAAACCTACATAGCCAATTGCAGGATAATGCTCCCTGATATAGTCTGCATAAATTGCATCACAGGAAAATACAGCTGAGTTTTCTCCCAGTTCTTTTAAATGTCCTGTGTGTATCACCGGATTATCATATAGCACTGTAACATATTTCCCGAAACCTGCCACTGCATTCTCTGCAATTTTTCCACAAATCGCATTACACGCCAGCACAAGATTCGGTCGCTGAGAGGTAATAAAATGACTCAACTGCTCTACATTCACACCTGCACTGATATCTATGATATAGGTTTCATATCCCTTTTCCTGTAAAATATAATTCCAATGGTCTATATAATTTCTCATTGCCCCATACTGGGACACACCTTTTAATAACAATATTTTCACAGCTTTACCTTTATCCTATCTGTTTTATTGCTAAAACGCCCTTACTCGCAAACCACTTTCATAAACTTCTTTTTACCACGTTTGATAACGATACCATCTGTACCAATCTGTTCCTTGGACACAAGCATCTTCACATCCGTCACTTTCTCTCCATCAACAGAAACTCCGCCCTGTTCCACGTTACGGCGTGCCTCTCCGTTGGATGTGGCAAGTCCTGCCTTTACCATAAGCTTCAGGATACCAATCTGTCCCTCTTCAAAATCTGCATCAGAGAGGACGGTCTCCGGCATCTGTGCCGCATTTCCACTGGAAAATAATGCCCTTGCACCTTCCTGTGCTTTCGTCGCCTCTTCCTCACCATGTACCAGTTTCGTCAGTTCAAATGCGAGTATCTCTTTTGCCTGATTTAACTGACTGCCTTCCCATTTGTCCATTTCGTCAATCTGCTCTAACGGCAGGAATGTAAGCATACGCAGACATTTTAATACATCGTCATCCCCTACATTTCTCCAGTACTGGTAGAAGTCAAATGGACTGGTCTTATTCGGGTCAAGCCATACAGCACCAGACTGGGTTTTTCCCATCTTCTTGCCCTCGGAATTGAGGAGCAGATTGATGGTCATGGCATAAGCATCCTTGCCAAGCTTACGACGGATCAACTCAGTACCGCCAAGCATATTACTCCACTGGTCATCCCCACCAAACTGCATATTACAGCCATATCTCTGAAACAATGCGTAGAAATCATAGCTCTGCATGATCATATAATTAAACTCTAAGAAACTTAAACCCTTTTCCATGCGCTGCTTGTAACACTCAGCCGTCAGCATACGATTTACACTGAAGTGTGTACCCACCTCACGCAGTACATCCACATAGTTCAAATCCAACAGCCAGTCTGCATTGTTTACTAACATCGCCTTCCCCTCGGAGAAATCAATAAACCGGCTCATTTGTTTCTTGAAGCACTCCACATTGTGAGCAATGGTCTCTGTAGTCATCATCTGGCGCATATCTGTTCTCCCACTGGGGTCACCAATCATAGCCGTACCACCGCCAATAAGGGCAATAGGCTTATTCCCTGCCATCTGCAGACGCTTCATCAGGCAGAGTGCCATGAAATGTCCCACATGAAGGCTGTCGGCAGTAGGATCAAACCCGATATAAAACACTGCTTTCCCCTCGTTAATCATGTCCTTAATCTCTTTCTCATCCGTCACCTGGGCAATCAAGCCACGGGCAACTAATTCCTCATACACTGTCATCTTTTTATTCCTCCAAAATCAAATATTTATGCAAAGAAAAAAGAGGTAAACTCAGCAGTTTGCCTCTGCAAAAAAGCCTCCGGCTTTTTTGTTGGCATTCCACTATGATTCGAGCAGTTTCATATAAAATAAAAAAAGCCCCTTTGTCAATGACAAAAGGACGACTCATCGTGTTACCACCTTTCTTCACAGTCCGCTCACGCCAAAACTGCCTCAGCAGGATACCTGCATATCCCTGCACGATAACGGGTGCATCACCGGCAAGACCTACCAGAATGTATCAAAAAAAGCATATTTGATACAACATTCCTTCAATCCGCTACTCCAAGATGTATTCATAACGGCTCTCCTCCGACGCCTCTCACCAACCGGCAACTCTCTGTAGATTTCCATCCGTTACTACTTCTTCTTTTCTTCGCATCTGACCTTATACTAACAGACACGCCATTGCTTGTCAAATATTTTTTACTGTGCGGGAACGGTGACTCACACCTGAATTTTATCTCTCTAACGGCTTGCCGGGGGGCAGGGCAATCCATTCATCCAGTGTAAGCGGACGGTAGTCTGCAAATACAGTAAAGCAGTTTATCAGATTACAGGCAAGATGCCGTTCCTCCTCCTCTGCTGTCCCCCGCCCATTGGGACGGTATATGATTTCCTTTGACTGCTCCTGAAAGTTTAGGACATTGACGTAGTCTCTGGTAGCGTGTACATGCCCATATAACATATATACCGAATCCCCGTGATACTGTCCGTTATAGCATATAATGGGATAATGACAAAGCACTACTTTACGATTATTATCTCTGAGTTCCGCATAGGGTTTTATCCACTCTAGCAGGGAAGTGTCAAACTTCTTATCCCGCAGGAACAGGCGGTCATGGTTGCCCGTGACCAGATATTTCTTTCCATTTAGGCGCTTAAGCAATTCGTTTGCCTGCTCACCCTTTCCCATACAGAGGTCACCTAAAATCACAACCTCATCTTTGCTCTTACGAACTTTCTCATTCCAACAGGCAATCATCCGTTCATCCATTTCCTCCACCGAGGAAAAATCACGTCTATCCATCATGCGTACCTTGTCATGCCCGAAATGGCAATCCGCAATATAGTATCTCATTATCCCTCCACGGTCTGTACTTTAATCATGTTTGTCGTTCCGGACATGCCAATCGGTACACCGGATGTAAATACCACAGTATCACCATGATCCACCAGATTCATACGCTGACAGACACAGATACCATGCTCAAACAACTCAAACACATCCTTCTTTTCCTGCAAGAGTACCGGCGTGATACCCCAGGATAAATTAAGCTGACGATACACTTTGTCTGTAATGGCACAGCCGATGATATCACAGTCCGGGCGATATTTGGAAATCTGTCGTGCAGAGCGTCCCGACTTGGTAACCGTGATAATGGCTCTCGCATTAATATCATGTGCCGTGGTACAGGTAGCATGACAGATAGCGTCTGTCACATCCGGGTCTGCCTTGCGGTCTCTCTGGAAGAAACGTTTGCGATAGTCAATATCCCCCTCTGTCCGGTTGGCAATGCGCACCATCATCTGCAATGACTCCACCGGATACATTCCTGCTGCCGTCTCACCAGACAACATAATAGCACTGGTTCCGTCATAAATGGCATTTGCCACATCCGTTGACTCCGCTCTGGTAGGTCTTGGATTGTGCATCATGGAGTCTAACATCTGGGTTGCAGTGATGACCTGCATGCCTGCCTCATATACTTTTTTGATAATCATCTTCTGAATGACCGGAACATCCTCCGTAGGAATCTCCACACCCATATCACCACGGGCGATCATAATTGCATCTGCAACTTCTATAATCTCGTCAATGCAATCCACACCCTCACCGTTTTCAATTTTTGCTATAATTCTTATCTCTTCCCCACCGTTATCATTCAATAACTTACGCATCTCTAATACATCATCTGCAGTGCGCACAAAGGAAGCTGCCACATAATCTACATCCTGCTCAATACCAAACAGAATATCCGACTTATCACCCTCGCTGATATATGGAAGGCTCAAATGAATGCCCGGCACATTAATGCCCTTATGGTTAGAAACGGCACCATCGTTTTTCACCAGACAGTGAATGTCCAAACCGTCGATTTTCTCCACTTCCATCTCTATCAGACCGTCATCTATCAAAATGCGCTGTCCTACCTGCACATCCTTCACCAAATCAGGATATGTGATGCTGACGATATTCTCGTCGCCAGCCACCTCACGCCCGGTCAATATAAAAGAATCTCCTGCATGAAGTGTGATTTTTCCCTCCTTGAAATCCCGCACACGGATTTCCGGTCCCTTAGTATCAAGCAATGTCGCCACCGGTCTTCCATACCGCTCCCGCAAAAGGCGCACTTTCGTGAGACGCTCCTTCTGCTCCTCATGGGTTCCATGGGAAAAATTCAGTCTGGCTACATCCATTCCTTCCTGTATCAGACGCTCCAAAACACCATCCTTATCCGTTGCCGGTCCCAGTGTACAAATAATTTTTGTCTTACGCATACTGCTTCCTCCGTTCCTGCTGGATTTTTATTCTTCCAAAGTATAACACAATTTACGACTCAATAACACCACAACTTCAAATTATTATGACGGTCAGACTCTCCGTTTATGTACGGTATGTACGTATTATCCCATCTTTTTCCATATATACGACTACATCCCCTGTCGAAATAATCTTGCGGTCATAAAAAACTTATTCATATACCGAATTGACTAATTCGCTGTATTCTCCGTATTTTTTGCTGACTTCCGCAATTTTATCATATACAGATGGCTTCACCTTATACATTTTTTCATCCGTAGACATACCAAGATCTTCACCATAAAAACCATACGTTATCATATCAGTACCAACTTCACCTTTTTCTTTATACTTTATAATAATAGAGGCATCAATATGTACTTTTCCCATATTTTCAATAGTATAATCCTCTGTAGACTCCTTAGTACGATATGCTTTTATCTCCCCCAGAATATTTAACGCATCTTCAATCTGATCTTTTTCTGTTAATGAAGCTTCATAACCACTCCGAATATCAAGTACACTCACATGGTCGATATTTGCCCTATCCGGCTGGATGGGTTTTGTCGTATTTACCTTCATATACACAAAAAATCCTGCCACGCCAACAATGATTGCAATGACAACTCCTAACGCAATTTTCTTCCCCACACTATTCATAATAAGTTCCTCTCTTTCCCTATCATAAATACTAAATGTACTTTACCGGTCAAAAAATCTTAGAATATATCAGACGACATTTTCTGTCACTGCAGAATACCACAAACTGCTCACGGAAACATCATACATCCTATGCATCAGAATCCGCAGTATCATTTTTCTCATATTTTTTCTTGATCTTATATAATTTTTTTAACTCGGACATCCTGACTTTATAAAAATTCCCCTCATCATCAACCAAAATACCCCCACTAAATCTAATGTTATGACCATATCCATAATCATCAACCAAATGGATAGTCACCTCTGCATCAGGGGTATCCCCTGCCAAATCATATACTGAATATGGACCTCTGTACGCATCAATTGATTTCAAGATTCTCATCACTCTCCTAATATCTTTTTTTTCTTTAATCACAGCCAAGCCGGGCTCCTTAAGTACCGTTAATACCGTAATAGACTCCACTTCTTTCGTATCATAATCAAACGGTGCCGCCTTGAGCCCAAACTCGTATGCTAAAAAAAGAACAATACAGACCAATATTCCAATTATTTTTTTCTTTGTAAGTTTCTCACGAATCTTTTTCATAATCCACTCCGCCTCACCGAAATACATATATTATTTACAACAATATCATAATTGATATTATATACAAACCAGTATAGCCCATCAAGTATATTTTCACCTCATAACAAAATAAAATATTAGACCTGTCAGAATCATTTTAGAATACAGAAGTTGATAATACGAATTCTATTTTTCTAAGATAAAATTAAATTTTTTCTAAGTATTAACAGATATCTTTCCTTGCAAATAATGCAGCCCCCGCCAAAGTACAGAATATTATTTCCAGTAGCAATAGGAGCAGGCAAAGTGTTGAATTCAATCCACCATCAGAAACAGCGGACATACGGTAGGACATTCCAAGATTTCCGCACAAAAGCAGACTTTTCCAATAAGCAGATATTATCAGAATAGTAAATGTCATGCAAAAGGCAGGCAGAGCATTCAAACAAATAGACAATACCATTTGCAGAATTCCCAATAAAACCGCCAGAAAAAACGGCTGCAAAAAAAGAATACTGATGGATTTCCAAGTCGACAGTGTAAGAAATCCATCTCTGCCATAAGATTCCATCACATACCAGGAAGGCTTCAGGCTGAAAGACACCCCCTGTATCAGTGCAAAGAAAGAAATCGTCAGCAGGGCAAGAGCAAAATAGGAAAACACACTGACAGCACACCAGATACATTTGCCAAACCACCATGACTGGCGGCTCTTTGAATGGGTGACCACCTGATAGCCCCACTGTTCCAAATCCACCATGGGATACATATTCGTAATGATGAGCAAGAAGGAAAAAAACAGCAGCCAGAAAATCGGAAATTCATATAAGTCAGTGATGGAAAATTCATAAGGTTCCTTTCCCTGTATTAAGAAAATCCAATAATCCATTAATGTCCCTGTGCCTTTGAGCGCATATAATTTTCTTAAACCCTGTATTTTGTCTGACAAGGTCAGGCAGCAGCTCCACGTAATCAGGGAAGCCAATAGAAACATCTGTTTTTTCTTCCATATTCCCTGTATCATGTCCCTCTTGATTAAATATTTCATCGAAACCTCCCTTCTGCCATATTGATAATAGTATCCGAGAGAAGTTCCAGCTCTTCTCTGTCATGGCAAGCAACGATAATGATGCGCTCCGGTGTTTTTAATGATAAAATCAAATCCCGGATATCTCCCACGCTGTTTTCATCAATGGCATTAATGGGCTCGTCCAATAAAATAATCTCCGGATTTCCTATGACAGCACCCGCGATGCCGAGACGCTGTTTCATTCCCAAAGAATATTTATAATATTTTTTATCTTTTGCCTCACCTAAACCAACCTGCTCCATCAACCGGGTTAATTCCTCTCTGCTGACACCGCCAATCAAATCACCCAGCATCTTCAGATTCTGCAATCCCGTATATTCCCCCAGAAAAGAGGGGTTCTCAATCAATATCCCAATGCTTTTCGGGACGGACATCTCTTTATATAATTGTTTTCCCTGTATCCATATTTCACCGGAAGTAGGGCGTACCAGCCCGGCAAGCGTCCTCATAAACATCGTTTTTCCGCAGCCGTTTTTCCCGCGTAGTCCATAGACCTTTCCACCGGAAAAAGTATAACTGATATCATTTAATATTTGATTTCCATGTATTTTTTTAATTAAGTTTTTGACTTCAATCTGCATCATAATAGATTCTCCCTCTTTAGTTTTTCAGCCATTCCACCGTATCCCGCCGGCATCCAATGAACAGGAAACTAAACAGGGTGGTGAATAACAGAAATATAATACTGCTTAAAATACTCGTCCCGGTTATCATGGATGGGTAGACCGGCGCAGAACATGGATCTATAATCTGCCTCCAGGACCAACCGGCCAGCTCCATTTGTATCATCAATAAATTTTGTATGCTATATACTATATATGGTGCAAAAAGCACTACCAATATATTTTGAGCATAATACGTTATACTTAATGAAATAGCTGCCAATGCACCACCGAATACCATGATAATACAGACGTACAAAAACATATACCATAGGGGTTTTGTGAAATAGTATTCTGAAAACATGGAAATATCCATGATTCCGGATTGAGATGCCAATTCATACGGTTTTTGGGCAGGATATAATAAGGCAGCTAACAGGAAACTAAGGATAAACGGAAGAACAGCTCCCACAGCTCCACTTATGTAAACTGCCAGATATTTTGCCAGCAGATATTTACTTTTCGGCACCCTGCAGCAGAGATTTTTTATATATCCCGTTTTTGTGTCATAATAAAAACTTCCTGCAAAAGGAAAGGCAGCTAAAATCGGTATCAGAGAAAAATACAATTCATTAAAAAATGTATAACCTTCTCCTCCGATATAACCTTCATATAAGACGGTGGGGTATTCCAGAAATTCCACTTCCTGCATATGGAAGTAGTAAAAACAAGCCATCTGTCCTGCAGCCAACAGGAAACTGATGAGCAGGCATATTTTCATATTTCGTCCGGACAAAGCCCGGCAACATTCTTCTTTTACGATACGCAATGCTATGGTCCTCCTATTGAATTTGTAAATAGATGCCATAACCGCCTTTCCCCTTTGACAAATCGAAAGTCTGGCTGGAATTGTCAAAGTTGTTGGTGATGTAAAGTGGCTCTGAATAAATATCACAATCGTTTCTGATGCTTCTGGCATATCCCAGTACGACCTCCCGGTCTTCACCCGGTTCAAGCGGGAGTATGGAGCTTGTTTCCTCATTTTCGTCTGTCCGATAAGAGCAATATTCCGATGAGTTGTCAATTGCCAGAGTGTCTGAAGAGTTCACCAGCGAATACTCGATATAGGCAGAAGTTTTATTCTGATTGTAATTATGTATGTTAAGCTTTACAAAAATAATATAATTTTGATATCCCTTCTGACCATAGGACCCCGGAAGACCGGTATATTCCATTATTGTTTTTACGGTACCGTCCGAATTTACAAAGGATTCCTTAAAAAATCCCAACCACGCAGATTCATCATATTGCGGATATTCCTTTGCATTTTTTACAATATCCACCTGCTTTACTGTGACACCCACATTCCCATCAATAATTTCCCCTCCGAGTTGCAGTACGGTTCCAGCCGGTGTATTTTCTTTCTGTACCTGTGGCAAAGGGGAATTTTCAGTTTCATCTTTTTGATCGGTTGTTTTCCGGTTGTTTTCCTCGCCTTCCACCAATTCCAAATCATCTAACACAAAGGTTTTTGCTTCGGGATAAGAAGATACGGGAATGGTAAATGGTTCCTTCCTGAATCGTTCATAGGACATATTTCGTATAGTGATTCCTATTAAATCAAAACATAATATCAATTCTTTGCGCTCTCCCGGTGCCACTGAAAACAAAATATCACCGTTTAAATCTGTCTCCTCATAAGGATTAATTCCCTGTG
Source organism: Lachnospiraceae bacterium (assembly GCA_022510685.1). Classification (GTDB taxonomy): domain Bacteria; phylum Bacillota; class Clostridia; order Lachnospirales; family Lachnospiraceae; genus Butyribacter. The sequence goes on from JAFLTA010000016.1 coordinate 48,617, forward strand.
AAATAGATTGTGTAATATTAACCAGAGAATACTCCGTCAAGTCTATCGTTCGCTCTCCGGAAGACTGGTTTTTGAACTGTAATTTCACTGCCACAACATACTTTAGTGATTCGTATGCCTCCGGCGCATCTGCCTGCATATAGCTATTACCTTCTTCAGAATAGGCATCTGCGATTTCCGGATATTCCTTTACAAAGGCAGAGACCTCATATAATTTTTGTTCTGTCAGAGAAATCTCCATGCCTTGATGTTCAATCGTTTCTTCACTTGTATAATAAGTAATCTTCAGCGGTTCAGCACTGACATTGACATAAATCACACGGACTATATATGCGACAACCAGTAATGACAAGATAAGTAGAAACGGTAGTTTTCTTTTTTTCATTTTGACACCTCACAGATGGCACAATACTGCATTATAAATGTAGTACTGTGCCAATAAAGGATAATAACTTCCAGATTTAATTTAGCCTAGATTAATATAATTTTTCGTGCTATCTGGGCTCCAATATCCACTTCCATATCCATCCGCTTGAATACGAAGAGCTGCATATTTATAATTCTTATATACCGAATTTTTAATGGTATACTGCTTATATTTACTAAGAGTGTATGAACCACTGCAATTTATATACTTTTTCCCGCTCACGCCCACTACTGTAACCTTAGGCTTGGCAAGTCCATCAGAGTAAATAACATAAGTTCTTGTAGCATCAGCCTTAAACTCCTCATCTGTATATGTTACATGAGCATCCTTTTTATAGTTAAACAATTTATTTTTGACATTTCCACTTGCATTTGCATGAATATTGATACTTCCTGCCACGCAAAGGCAGACAACACACGCAATTAAATGTTTTTTAATGTTTGTTTTTTTCATCAGTTTTTCTCCTTCCATTTGTATCCTTCTACTTTTTGTTGTATTATAAAGATGTTATTTTTGTTGAGCGTTCTTTTCTGACATCCTACTGTCATATGAAAAGAACGCTTTTTTCAATGCATTCTCTGTATACTCTCGTTACATCCAGATACATTCTTTCACCTCCTTTCCACGTTCCACTTATAAAGTGTATTATGATATGACAAACGTACAGTGTATTAAGGAACCCTCTAATCATCTGTTGTATATCATACTATATAAGCGCCATTGACTGATACTGTTTTCCCACTGGCATTTGACACAAACACCTTGTACGTACCTGTCTTTGGAGCTATAAAAGAGTGTGACATTTCTTTTTTTACAATTACATAAGATGTTTTTCCATCTGGCTTTACAATTCCCACTTTTACAGATGCATCCTTTGGCTCAATTTTCATTGAAACTAATATCGTTTCACCAGCTTTTACTGTAAAGCCTTCTGAGTAGCGTACCACTTTATTAGCTATTGTCCATTTAATTCCTCCAACGTTAGAGAGTGTATTAATTTCTTCTTCCGAAGGCTCTACGATTTCCATCCCTGCAAAATCAAACACACTACCTTCGTACTCCGGCAACACATTTTCATCCTGTAAAGGTTCCTCTGTTCCCTCAACAGTACCTAGATATGCTTCCTGATATACGATTTTTATCCCCCTGGATGCTGCGTGAGTGGATACTGCACCACTCAATACAGAAATAATTGTTATAGCTGCGACAACAACCATGTTTGTTTTTTTCTTGAAATATCCTTTCATACAATTAACCCTCCATTTCAATTCTTCACTGCCTTCCGTCCACATGGGCGCATAGCCATTTAACCGAAACGCATCAGCACTTCCCATCTCCAGAAGCAGCGCAAAATAGTTTTTTGTGTTAAATTTATCTTCACAGCAATAAGAGTCACAGTTTGCTTCCGTCCAACGGATTGCTTCCCTCCACAAGAGTCTGGACAACGGGCTGAACCAATAGATGTTGCCCACCAGTCCGAATATAGGTTTCCAGAAAGTATCTCCCTGCTTATAATGAATCAGTTCATGGTACAAGATCATTTCCAGTTCTTCCGGAGAAAATTTTCTTATTGGCAGATAAATCCCCGGGGTCCGTATTCCAATGATAAATGGTGATTGCACTCCATATCCCCGATATAAACCAATCGTTCTGCGGATTTTCATCTCGGAACACAATTTCTGCAGAAGAAGAACATATTCTTTCGGCACAGCCATACAGGTCTTTTTTATCCGTCGAAAGCAAACCCACATACGCAACTGGGGCAACAACAGCACTAATCCTCCCACCACCCATAAAAGGAAACAGAGCAGGAATACCTTATCCAGCAGTGGGGTAGATACCGACAAAATATCATACTCATTCCTTATATGCTCCACATATCGGTGAATCACCAGATAAACAAGGGCTATCAGATATCCTGCAAGTACTCCCCTCAACGTCCGGTAAGCATAGCGAATATGCAGCCTTCTTCTGCCGGCATATACTGCAGCCAGCCAGGCAACCATCAATAAACTTCCTGTAACGGAAGTAAGCACCAATACCCACATGAAATCCCTAATCCAACTCATCGATTATCCTCTTAATTTCTTTCCGTTCCTCATCACTTATGTCCTTCACACGCAAAAGCGCGGATATCATCTGTAAAGAGGAGCCGCCAAACCAAAATTTCTCTGTTTTCTTCAACACTTCTTCCCTGTATTTTTCCTCCTGTTTTATCGCTGTGTAATACGTTACTCCCCTTCGTTCGGATTTAACAAAACCCTTTTCTTTTAACACCTTTAGAAAGGTGTATACGGTCGTATCTTTATAATCCAAACCATATTTTTCTCTTAACTGTTCCATGATCTGCGGACAGGTGACAGGTTTTTCCTCATCCCATATACATTTCATAACAGTTAATTCGCATTCTGATAACTCTGAACGTTTTATTTTCATAAATAAAATCCCCTTTCTCTATGTTTATAGAAGCTCTATTTATACAGAGAATACCACTTTTGTAATATTTTGTCAATCGATTGATAATAACGAATTTTCCTCACATCGTTATCATATTTTTTCTGATTGTCCCATACACTTAATCATAACGTTTTCCCATGGAAAGGAATTTCCAAATGGTACGATCATTTCGCAATATATATAACTATAAGATTCCATCAATCTGTATCACAAGCATTTTGCTGGTATTAGGCGGTGTTGCGGCAGGTTATTTTGTGGGCTGGTTGTTCCGGCACAACCTGTTATCTTCTGCCGAAGCTACCTTTGAAGAATTATTCCAAAGTCTGGATACAACCAGCGTCCGCCATACTCCACTGTTTCTCCTCTGTATCAAACAGCAGGTAAAATACGCTGCACTGTTAGTTTTTTTTGCGCTGACCAATGCATGGCTCTTCTATCTGTGCGGCTTCATGATATATACAGGATTCAACAATGGACTTTTATTATCTTTCTGTGTCCAATTAGGCGGACAGGGAGGCTGGTGGGACTTTTTTTGTCTGCTGCTGCCCCACTGTTTAATTTATATTCCCGTATATCTGGTATTGGTTGCCAAACTGCATACTTTAAGACATACAACACAAAAAAGACAGTCCCTGCTATCCGGACTGCCCCTGTTGTTACTTTGTCTGTTAATCCTCTGTATAGGCTGTATCGCAGAGACTTTTATAAACCCACCACTACTCCAATGGTATCATGGACTATAGGTTGAAAAATGATTCTAGGACAGCCAAAAACGCAGTCCAAGAATCATTACACTTCA
>JAFLTA010000017.1 GCA_022510685.1 Lachnospiraceae bacterium
TGGATTGTATGGGATGTGGTGAGTGTATCACTGTATGTCCGAAGGCAGAAGAAGGCGCTATCAAGATGGTTCCGCAGGAATCACAGGCGGACGAGCAGCCGGTATTCGATTATTTAGTTGCTAACGTAGGTAAGAAGGATAGTGGATTTGCAGATACTACACCTAAGGGTAGCCAGTTCAATCAGCCGCTTCTTGAGTTCTCCGGAAGTTGTGCAGGTTGTGCAGAGACATCTTATGCGAGACTGATTACACAGCTCTTTGGTGAGCAGATGTACATCTCCAATGCAACAGGATGTTCTTCTATATGGGGTAACCCGGCAGCTACTTCACCATATACCGTGAACAAGGATACAAAGAAGGGACCGGCTTGGTCTAACTCCCTGTTCGAGGACAATGCAGAGCATGGTCTTGGTATGCATATCGGACAGAAATATATCCGTGAGCAGGCAATCGAGAAGATTACTGCTTGTGTAGAGTCCGACAAGGCATCTGCAGAGTTGAAGGCTGCGTACGATAAATTCATGGAGACAAAAGAGGATACGAAAGCAAACGTTGAGCCTACCAAGGCGCTGATTGCAGAGTTAGAGAAGGCAGCAGCTGCCGGATGTGACAATGCAAAAGAAGCTCTTGCAAAGAAAGATTTCCTTGGCAAGAAGTCCGTATGGATCTTCGGTGGTGACGGTTGGGCATACGATATCGGATTCGGTGGCTTAGACCATGTACTGGCATCCGGTGAGAATGTAAACGTTATGGTATTCGATACAGAGATGTACTCCAACACAGGTGGTCAGGCTTCCAAGGCTTCCAATATCGGTGAGGTTTGTCAGTTTGCCGCTGCTGGTAAAGAAATCGGCAAGAAGTCTCTGGCGGAGATTGCTATGAGCTATGGTTATATCTATGTAGCACAGATTGCTCTTGGTGCAAATCCGGCTCAGGCTGTTAAAGTAATTGCTGAGGCAGAGGCATATCCGGGACCATCACTCATTATCGGTTATGCGCCATGTGAGCTTCACGGAATTGCTAAGGGTGGTATGAACCACTGCCAGGATGAGATGAAGAAAGCAGTGAAGGCTGGATACTGGAATCTGTTCTCCTTCAATCCGGCAAACAAGGCAGAGGGTAAGAATCCATTTACCTTTACTTCCGAAAAGGGTGTAGACTTCGGCGATTATCAGGATTTCCTGAACAACGAGGCACGTTATACCCGTCTGATCAAGCCGTTCCCGGAGCGTGCTGAGAGACTGTTCAAAGAGTCTGAGGCTGCTGCGAAAGAGCGTTACGATCACTTGCAGAAGCTGGTTGAGCTTTATAAATAATCATTGGCAGATATTTGAAGGAAAGCCTTTTTGGGCGCGAGAATATCGCTTACAAAAAAAGAGGTGCATCGCAGATTTGCGGTGTTCCTCTTTTTGGATTTCGTAGGAAATTTTTCGCTGTGGAATGTAGTATTACCTCATCAGAACAGAATGTGCTAAATCATTCTTTAATGATAGGCGAAGTATGAAAAGCATCCGGCAATGATGAACCGTATTTCTGCCATACAATTTCCCGGTACAAATCATCTGCCAGGATATCAGTCTGCCAGTGCTTCCGTGCCAGCATGAATTTGTTGCCCTGTGCTTGAATTGACGGGAGAGTGTCCATGTTGTTTTCCTTTTCAATCGTCACGGCGTGGTTTTCTTCATGGAATACGTTTAACAGACTGTCTGCATCGGCGGCTTTTGTGATAACAGGGATTTCCGTCACGTTTCGTAATAGACTGCTCGCCGTTCTTTGAAATCCGAGCAGGTTTGCATATAGTGGCGGAGTATTCACATATTCAGTTTTTATATTCAATAATATATGAAACAATACCCGGCTGATTCTGCTGTAAGTAAATGCCTTTGTCTTGATGCGGGTAATGAAATCGCTGATGTTCGTAAAGTATGACAGTTCTTTCGTGATGCGGTGACATAGTTCCGGTGTCATATCCGATACGGATAACAATTCTTCTTCAGTCGCTGTCCTTAACCGATAATATATCATAGAAGAAAAATCATCTTCCGTTATGGGAAAGCGGGAGGTGTTTTCGGTTAGTATTTGCTGTACGTATTTTGGGACACATTCTCTCAGAGCATCAAGAGTATCCTGTATATATTTTTCGGATAACTTTCCCCTGGTGGTTACGTCATTTGGAATATGATTTACGGTTAATGACGATTTAAGAGAAGTATTCTCGTATGCAATGGATTTCTCTTTGAAAGCATCTGCAAAGGCTTTGCGGATGCCGGAAGCAGATAGAAATCCTGCGGATTCTTTTGTTGCATGATAGCCTCCATCTGTCCGTAAAATGGGAATGGGAGTTATTTCGCTGTTTCGTATTTTTAAGGCTTTTAAGTATTCAATTCCAAGAATTGTGTTAGGACTCGCGAGGAGTGACGGCTCTTTTTGCAGTATATCCGGAAAGCGTTTTTTTAATATACTCTCTCTGGCGGCAGGATAGGATAATCCTGTGCGCAAAGCTGCGGTAAGCTCCTTTTGATAGTCATCGTCCGGTGTGGACAGAAAGTCCGCTATTTTGGATAGAACTGACAAATCGTCACATTCGCTCCCAAAACAGAGAGCATCCACAAAGCCTAACTGATGCAGGAGACTCACGCCACCCATGGCAAAATGCTCTGCACTTGCTGTTGCGTAGACGGCAGGCAATTCCATCACAATGTCGGCGCCGCCCTCCAGTGCCATTTGTGTCCGGAGATATTTGTCCGTCCAGGCGGGTGCGCCTCTTTGCACAAAGTTTCCGCTCATAACGACGACGATACAGTCAGCATTCGTCATGTTGCGCACGGTCTGTATTTGGTGGGCATGTCCCCGGTGAAAGGGATTATATTCGGCTATAATTCCTATCGTTTTCATGAGCGTCCTCCCAGTTACTTTGTTATATCTGTTCTTTCCTGATTTTTGCCGGTCTGATAGTAGCCCCAGAGCGGATTTACTTTCGCAGGCATTTTCATACTTTTCTCAATAATACTAGACAAAGAAAAATGAATCAAGTATACTTTAATATGTGTGATATTATTCTGCCACGCAGGAATGGAGGTATTCGGATGAAGATTTTAGTGGTAAACTGTGGAAGTTCTACACTGAAATTCCAATTGATTGATTCAGAGACAGAGAAAGTAGCAGCTTCAGGCATGTGTGAGAGGATTGGTCTGGACGGAGCATTGGTTTATAAGGTGAATGGAGAGAAGTTAGAGCAGAGTGTCTCGTTGCCCGACCACGAAGTTGCTATTAAAAAAGTGTTGGACACGCTGTTAGATAAAGAACATGGTGTTTTGCAGTCTTTAGAGGAAATTGATGCCGTTGGTCACCGTTTGGTGCATGGAGGAGAGAAGTTTTCATCTTCCGTCATCATTGATGACAAAATCATTCAGGAGATTGAGTCCTGTAATGATCTGGCACCGTTACATAATCCGGCAAATCTGTTAGGTGTGCGTGCCTGTCAGGAAGTGATGCCGGGCGTACCTAATGTTGCCGTGTTTGATACGGCTTTTCATCAGACGATGCCGCCAAAGGCATATTTATATGCACTGCCAAAGGAATACTACGAGAAGTATGGAGTTCGTCGCTATGGATTCCACGGCACAAGCCACAGCTATGTGTCTCGGCGTGCAGCGGAGCTTGCCGGTCTGGATTTCAACCATTCCCGTATTATCGTGTGTCATATCGGAAGCGGAGCCAGTGTCTCTGCCATTAAAGACGGAAAGTCTGTGGATACCAGTATGGGAATGACCCCATTGGAGGGACTTATGATGGGTACCCGTTCCGGTGATATGGATCCGGCGATTCTGGAATACATTTGTCAGAAAGAAAATATTTCCGTGAGTGAAATGACTTCCATTTTGAATAAAAAGTCCGGTGCACTGGGGCTTTCCGGTGTATCCAGTGATTATCGTGATTTGATTGCGGCTGTAGAGGACGGTAACAAGGATGCAAAGAATGCGCTGGATGTCATGATCTATCGTGTTATCAAATACATCGGTGCATATTATATGGCACTTGGCGGTGCCGATATCATTGCCCTGACAGCCGGTGTGGGCGAAAATAATCTGATGGTTCGCGGCAGGATTGTGAAGGGTCTGGAAGCAATTGGCGTGAAGTTAGACGATAATGCCAATGTAGAGGGTGGAGATGAGAGAAAAATTTCCACTGCAGACAGTTCAGTTCAGGTGTGGGTAGTACCTACCAATGAGGAGCTTGCCATTGCCAGAGAGACGGCAGCGTTGGTATAACGAATATATCAACAACTTAATATTCGTTATACTGGTCTGCTAAACAGGGAATTATCTTCTGTTATAGGTTTAGTGTATAGATTCTGCCACAGGTCGGTATGGCTACGATGCAAGTTTTTGGAAAAAATTTATTGACAAAATATGGTCAAGTTGTTATAATCGAAAAAGTGTTGTAAAAGGAAACGGATTAGGAGGTGGAAAGGAATGTCTATTTGTCCTAAAAATAAATCTTCCAAGTCAAGAAGAGACAAGAGAAGAGCAAATTGGAAAATGTCTGCACCAAATTTGGTGAAATGCAGCAAGTGTGGAGCACTGATGATGTCTCACAGAGTGTGTAAGTCATGTGGTTCTTATAATAAAAAAGAGATTCTTGCTGATGCTGAGTAAGTGAAAAATAATAAGTACATGAAGCCAATATATCTATGCAAGTGGATGTATTGGCTTTTTTGTTAATACATTTTGAGATATCCAATAAAGGGGGAGTATACATTAAATGAAGAAAAAGAAAGGGTTATTAGATGCAATAAAATATTTATTGCTTGCAATAGCAGTTGGTGGATTTTTTGGCAATTTAGCGTGTATTTGGGAGTTTCTGCCAACAATCACGCCTTTTGCTAATGATTTTATACCTTTTTTATTAATACTGACAATGTTTTCGTATCTATCATTTTATTTTCTGTTTATGCGGTCAGGGAGGACTCTATGTGCCTTGGCATTTATTCCCAGTGAATATATTGTGGGAATAATGTCGGTTGACTTTTGGTGGGGAATATTTGAATCATCTGTTGATCGTGAGGCGATTGGTCTCACCAGAGGTGGAGTTGCAATGATGCTGATTCCTTCTACACTTATGTTTACGTTTATAATTCTATTAATGGAATATATACGATTTAGAAAATGGTTAAAAGGAAAAACAAATAGCAAAGGAGAAAAAACTACCGAATCCGAATTGATGCAAACAGAAAAGGATGGTAAGCAGAAATAGTTAAAATCACTTGCATTCCACCGTATACTTTTGTACAATTATAAATGGTTCGTGCGCTGATAGACCGGTGGACGTTATCGTGCTGCCGTGGTAATAAGTACAGGTGGAGGAAGTTATGAGAAACATACAGACAGATAAAGAATCAGGGAAAGATAATTTATTTTCTATTATTCGTTATGCTAATCGCAATGTCCCGTTTTATATGGATTTATACAGTGATTATCAGGATGTCATTGATGAGGAACATTTTTCCGGACTTCCGGTGATTGACAAAGAAAAATATGTGACAGGGGGAACATCGGGTTTGTCGGTGGAATATATGGGGGAATATATCCGGAATGAATTGATATGGACCCGTACCAGCGGAACCTCCGGAATGTGTTCTGAAGTCTACTGGCATCCGAAGGAGATGAACCGTTCGCTGTTGCCGTTATGGCTGCTGCGAAAGAAATACTATGATATCACGGCAAAGAACAGAATGTGTTATTTCTACCGCTCAGGAGAAGCAGACGAATTGTTTCTGGAGAGGGGCAATAGTCTGTTAATAGCACGAAGCAGTCTGTATTCATCAAGGTTAGATGAGGCATACGAGAAAATCCTTTCCTACGACCCGGAATGGATGATATTACAGCCGAGCATTGCTGTTCTTTTATGTGATTGTGCAGAGCGTCTCGGCACGCCATCTGCATTACGATATATCGAATTTACAGGGGAGTATTTGGATCCTGCCGTCAGAAAAAAGACGGAGGAGATATTCGGATGTCAGACGGCGAACCAGTATGGAACCAAGGAAGTAAATTCTATTGCCTATGAGTGCCCGTGTGGAAATTTGCATATTTTATCAGATAACGTCTATGCGGAAACGATAGCGGATAATAGTGACTCCGATATGCATTTTATTTGTGTGACTTCCCGGCAAAATTATGCGATGCCGTTGATTCGTTTTCAATTGGATGACCGGGGAGAAATCCGCCGCAATGTAAACTGTGAGTGCGGCTGCACAGGTGATATATTAGACTTAAAGAGCGGCAGGGCTGATGATATGGTTGTGATGCAGGATGGCTCCAGAAAGCACCCTTATATGCTGACGGAATTTTTTCATGTTATCAATCATCAGACGGAAGGGGCGATATTGCAGTTCCAGATAGAGCAGAGAGAGGTGGAACAGTTTATCGTGCGGTTGGTATTGGATGAAGAGGAGTTTGCGGAAGAAATTACAGAGGCGCTCAGTGGAAAATTTGCTCAGAGATTGGGTCAGGGAGTGGAGGTTCAGTTTGAATTTTATCCTAAGGTATTACCGGTGGAACATACGGGAAAAACTGCAATATTTAAAACTAATTTTGGAGGTGGCATATGATTACTTGGGAAGAATTTACAGAATTAATTCGCTCACAGATTCCTAACAGGGAACTGGCTAAAAGCGTGGAAATTATGCCGGAGACCAGATTGATTGAGGATTTGGAGTATGATTCCATTGCCATTGTAGAGCTGCTGTCAAAGATAGAGGAAGATTACGGTGTTGATTATACAACGTTGCCGGATTTTTTAGAGCGCGTCAACGTGTGTAGAGATATTTATGAGGGAATACAGGAGTTACTATAAACAAATGACGAAATCAGAGTCCATCATATACGCATAAAACATGCGCAATAAATATGGTATATCATATATAAAAGCCTATGTATTTTTTTGGCAGGAGGTATAGTAGTATTTTTAGTAGAGAATCCTGTTTGACAGAGTCTGCATATATAATGTCCTGTTTCAAAAAAGGCTATAACAACGAATAGGGAGAAGTAGAGGATGAAACAGGAAGCGGAAATGATACTGGATTTAAGACATATCAATTGGGACGAAAAAATGTGGTCACGTTTTTTGCGACGTGTAAAAAAGAAAGTACACTTAGCAGAGTGTGGAGAAATAGGGGTACTCCCTATACAGACTTTGCGTAAGAGAACTTCTTATGAGACTCAGGTAATAGTTAAGGGATATTTGTCGGAATATTTGGATAAGTATGCACCCTTGAAAATAGAGTTAGGCGATGTGGGAGAGACACAGAAAAAATTGCCGCTGGTGCCGGAGACCGATTCCGATACCTATTTGTTTTACAGTACCAGACTGGCAATACTGCAGACGGACTCCTCGGCGGCTGAACATTTGCAACAATATTTTTTGGATTTACGGTTATTTTACAATAAGAATTATAGTAATTTTTTGTTTTTTGAAGAAGATTTGGAAAAAATGCTGCGCCTGCAGTACAAGTCATATATTGACGTGGAAAAAGACGGAAAGATTCTTGATTTTTTGCGGGGACAGTTGTGCCGGGGGTATTATGTCAATGTCCATTTAGATGAGTTTTATATGAGTAGTAAGGACTATTGCGATAAACGGCATTTTGTACATGAAAACTTAATCTACGGCTTTGATGATGAGAAGCGGGAGTTTTATGCATACGGCATGACAAAACGTCAGCAGACAGCGGAATTTACCATATCTTATGAGGAATTTCTGCCGGCATATGAGAAAGGAAAGCTGTTTTATTTTTGCGGTGCAGATTATTTGGATATTGAAGGGTATTACCCGATTATTGTATACAGTATTCCGGCGTTGGATAAGTATGAATTTACAGAGAACGTTTTTGTTCATAAGATTGCGGCGTTCCTAAATCCGGACGATGATGAGCCGGTGGAAAACGATATTCATGTTTACGGAAAAAACGTATACGATTGGATATTACAGGATTTGACAGGTGAAAAGATACGAAATATCGTGGATTACCGGGTGATACATTTGCTGTATGAACATAAAAAATGTATCTGCAGCCGTATGGAATATTTGTTGGAGAGAGACATGTTGTCAGAAGCGAATCAGAAACTTCTTGAAGAGATGAAAGAGGTTGTAAGTGCGTTTCAAAAAGTACGCCTGCTTTATTTAAAAGAATTACGTAAGGAGGAAAAGCTGTATTCTATGAATAAGGTAGTGGAAGATTCTGCGGTGAAAAAAAATATTGCAAGGGAACTGGAGGAAAGTATCAAAAGAGAGGAGACAGTATTGACGCAGATTTGCAGTAAATAAATGTTTTCGAGGGGGTATATTTATGGAGAAGAGAAGATTATTTTTAGTAGGAATCATGGTGCTTGCATTGTTGTTGTCAGGATGTGCGTTGGCGGACAAAATGACAACAAAGGGAGAAAAGAGTGAGGGCGAAAGGTCTGGTCCGAAATATGGGACAGAAGAACAAGACGGAGTTCCCTATTTAATTGTGGATGAATCCTGCAATATACAGGGAAACAGCCATTTCGGACAGGTGAAATCCATACAGCTTCATTTGGATGCCGGTGCCTTTTCCATGGCAGAGCATGATCTGTACAAGGATGGATTTGAAATCAGGGAGAATGCTTTTAATGGCTGTTCCAATCTGAAACAGATTACGTTTAAGTGGGGGAGTAATGTTGCTTTTGTTGCGGAGGATGCCTTTGATGGCTGTTCTAAAGATTTGACGATTTACTGTGATACAGACACTTATTTGTGGAATCGTCTGCAGGAGTTGGGTATCCATACCGAAGATGTGAAACCTGTTCAAAGAGCAGAGTATACAGGTAATCTGGAGAAAGATTTTCCGGACTATCTAGGCGATTATGATGCTTGTTTTCTGATGGATACAGAAAATACACTCGTAGGGGTGTCTTATGATGGAGTACAGGAAAACATGGTGATGCATCTACCGGAGGAAACGAAGAAAATCGGAGATTTTGTGTTTTTATTTTTTGATGGGGTATCCGAAGTGGTGATTCCGGAGCAGGTAGAGGAAATCGGAAATTGTGCATTTGCTAATATGGAGGATTTGAAAAAGGTCAGTTTCATGGGCAATTCTTTAAAAAAGATTGGAGATAAGGCCTTTGCAGGAAGTGTGCTGGAACAGATAGAAATTCCGGAAGGAGTAGAGCAGATAGGTTTTTCTATATTTACCCAACTGAATATGAAGGAGTTAATTCTGCCGGAATCGTTACAGACGGTGGATGGGAATTTTGTTGCATACGGAATAGATGATCTGGTGTTCAATGGAAAGAATGTCCAAATAAAGGGACTGATATATTACGATGATGCAGATATATATTGTTTTAAAGACAGTGAAACAGAGAAATCGATTACGGAGAAAGTATCCCCTGTAAAATATCTGGAAGGTCCACGGAAAGCGCAGCCGGTCCGGGAAACACAGATATCTTCTGCAGAACCTATAGACACTGCTGTACCTGAAAAGGTGCAGGAAGGGGGAGAAGGGACACCGTATCTGATGGTGGATAAGGATTATAACGTGATAGGAAACCGACATTTTCAGGATGTGCGTTGTATTGACTTGAGTATGGAGACAGGAGGCGGGTTGCGCGTTGTCCAAAATTATGAAGCTGATTCTGATTTACAGAAGAGAGGATACAAGATTGGAACGAGAGCTTTTGAAAATTGTTTGGAGTTAAGACAGATTACGGTGGCATCAGGCAACAATGTGACATATGTTGCGGAGGATGCTTTCTATGGATGTTCGGATGAGTTGACTGTTTACTGCGAAAAAGATACCTATTTGTGGAATAGGCTCCGGGAAATAGGCATCCAAGTGAAAGATGTAAAGCAGATAGAAGATGCAGTAGAGCAGAGTATATTGAAAAAATATCCGGAGTATGACACGAAGGAAGATAATTATTTTGTCTTGAATTCAGATTATACGCTTATTGGTTTTACCAGGACTATTATGGATACTGAAAACGGAAAAGTCAAAGTAGAGCTCCCAGAGGAGACTCGAAAGATTGGAAAAGAAGTTTTTATGCATTTTAGCCCTATGGAAGAGATTATTATTCCAAAGTACGTGGAGGAAATCGGTGACTATGCGTTCATGGAGGCGGCCTATCTGAAAAAGGTTACATTCCAAGGACACCATCTGAAAAAAATAGGAGAGAGTGCATTTATGCATTGCCAGCTAAAATCGTTTAAACTGCCGGAGGGTGTGGAAGAAATCGGCGATGGGGCATTTTCTATGGTGGAGTTCAAGAAGTTTGCGATACCGAAATCCGCAAAAATTGTGGGAGATGAGTTTGTGAATTCATCATGGACGGATAAGCTCATAATTAAAGGGATGGATACGCAATTTGGTAATCTGCAAAAAATAGACGGCAAAAACACTACAATATATTGTTACAAGGATAGTAAGGCAGAGGAGCACTTTAAGAAATTGGGATTTCAAGTAAAATACTTGTCAAAATAGGAATGGGTTGAGTGTCAATAACTCCTCTGGGAGTAAACTGACATGAGATTGTGCGTTTACGTGAAAAGTTTGCGGCGTATGGAAAGGGAGGAATGTTTTTATGAAAAAGCAGTTATGGCTAAGTGGGGTCTTTGTGTGTAGTATTCTCCTGTGCGTATTTGTGGTCAGTAAGATGCAGCATACGCCATCTGAGGAGGATGAAGTCAAACAAGTGGATGTGGCGGGGGAATCGGAGGCTTCCTATAAAATGAGTGACTATTCCGTTTTGGACGCTCAGGATTTAAAAGATGTCACAATAGAAAAGGGGTATTTGAGACCGGTTGCGGAAATGTTGAAAAATATGCCGGGATATGGAGAGATGCATGATGAACTGTTGGCTTTTTTGGGGACTATTTCCGAAGATCAGAGTATGGGATGCTATGGAGAGAAGAAATTTTTTGCGTCAACTATGCCCATTTACTATTGGAATCCCAAAAAGGGACAAGTGGGTACAGCGCAGATAGATGTGATTGTCTTTTCCCATGACTTTAATAATGCATTTTGTTATTCCATGCTGTATGAAAATGATCAATGCATTTCTCAGAGTATTGAGGAGTTTGATAATTCCATTCTGAAAATACTGAAAAACAACGGAAATAAAAAGTTTGTTTTTCTCTACGATGTTTTGAAGGAGGAAGTAGCGACTCCTATCTTGCTTTGTGAAGATAACATGATTTATGGAACTGCCATAAGTGGCGACTATACAGTAAAGGGCGATTATTTTAGCTGCATTAAGGAAATTGCTTTTTCCTACAAGGACATGATAGACGCCAGAAATTTGGTAGAGATAAATATAGAATAAAGAACATATTTTTGAGAAGGATGAAATTATGGAATTTAAAAGTAACTTTTCGTTAAAACGGGAAATTTCAGATACTATTCGTATGGCGATGGTTATGATGTCAGGAGTATATCAGCAAAAGCATAAACAGCCGAAGTTTGTAGAAAATGCCGCGGAGGATTCCCTGTATATAAAGTTGATAAAAATGGTAGATGAAGGTGCCCTTGGGGAGGCAGAAAACTGCCTTTGGGAGAGAATGGAACAGGGACAGACAGAAGATTTTCAATTGGCGCTTGATATCTATTCTTACATGAACGATAAGGATGAGGATTTTCTGGAGGAGCATGATTTCTCCAGAGAGGAAATCCGGGATGGGGTACAGCATGTAATGAGTCAAGGAATTTCACCGATTATGTAATTTGTTTTTTCGTTATATGGTTCGGGGGCAAAGGGGATTCGCACCAATCAAACACAAGATTTATTTCACAGCATTTTCACTTTTTCTTAAAATGTTTTTCAGATTTTTACCGTATTATGACAGAAAATGAATTAGAAAAGGGAGGAAATGCTATGAAGCGAAAAACATGGGGAGTCATTTGTACACTGGCAATGCTCGCAACTTTGTTAGGCGGTTGTAGTAACAAAGAGACAAAGAAAACAGAGACCGGCACAAAAATTGTGCAGGTAACGAATGTGGATGGTAATACAGTGACAGCGCAGGTAGGAGAGTTGTCAGAAAATCAAGGCGAAAACGGACCGGGGGGACAGAAGCCGGAAGGAGAGCCGCCGTCAGACATGGGTAACGGAGATAACAAAGGTGGCGGAAATGACGGAAACGGACCGGGAGGACAAAAACCGGAAGGAACACCACCGGCGGACATGGGTAATGGAGATAACAAAGGTGGTGGAAATGACGGAAACGGACCGGAAGGACAAAAGCCGGAAGGAGAGCCGCCGTCAGACATGGGTAATGGAGATAATAAAGGTGGCGGAATCGCCCCGGGAGGTGCTCCGGGTGGAAGCTCCTTTGTGGCAGGAGAGGAAACAATCACATTTCAGCTATCTGACAGTACCCAGGTGACTTTGGAACAACTTCAGGGCAGTGCAGACGGCACCACGGAGGATATCGTTGCCGGTGCCGTTCTGGAAATCACACTAGATGCAAAGAATATTGCTACAAAGGTTGTGGTTAAAAATTTGCAGGCGGGAAATGGATTTGGCGGTAGTGATGAAGTTACCAACGGAACAGCGGTAACCACGATAGACTCTGATACCGAGGAGTCCGGCAAAACATACGAGTCCGATGGCGATGATGAAAATGCCCTGCGTGTGGATAATGCAACGGCAACTCTGAAAAATATTACAGTCAAAAAGACGGGAGGGGAATCTTCCAATACGGAAAACGGAGATTTTTATGGTGCCAATGCGGGACTTCTGGCGATGAATCAGTCTAAGGTGACTATTTCAGGAGCGGACGTTACAACCAGTGCCGTAAACGGCAATGGTATATTCAGTTATGGAGAGGGAACGGAAGTGACTGTTTCCGATTCCAAAATACGCACGGAGAACAATAATTCCGGTGGCATTCAAACCACTGGCGGTGGGACTATGAATGCCAAAAATCTGGATGTGCAGACAAAAGGCAATTCAGCTGCAGCTATTCGCAGTGACCGGGGAGGTGGAACGGTAACAGTGGATGGCGGAACCTATGTGACCAATGGTACAGGAAGTCCGGCAGTGTATTCTACGGCTGATATTACGGTAAAGAATGCATTTCTCACGGCAAATGCCAGTGAGGGAGTTGTGGTGGAGGGGAAAAATTCCGTTACATTAGAGAATTGTGATGTTGTGGGAAATATGAGTAATACCTATCAGGGAGATTCCACAGAAAATATCCACGGTATTATGATTTATCAAAGCATGTCCGGAGATGCTGACGTGGGAGAGGCTTCCTTTTCAGCTAAATCCGGCAGCATTACGGCAAAAAGCGGAGATTTGATTTATGTAACGAATACAGATTGCAAAATAGGGTTGGAGGATGTGGACTTAAAACTGGCTAACGATACTTTACTGCGTGTTGAGGGAAACAGTTCTTCCCGTGGATGGGGTACGGAAGGTGCCAATGGAGGAGATGTAGTACTCACGACCACCAATCAGAAATTAACCGGGAATATTATTGTAGACAAGATTTCGTCTCTGGAAATGACAATGTCAGGAAGTACTGAATTTGAGGGGACTATTAATACGGACGGAGAAGCAGGGAGCGTAAAAGTTACCATGGAAAAAGGTACTTCCTGGACGTTGACAGGGGACAGTTATGTGTCAGAATGGAATGGAGATACATCTCAGATTCATGCAAACGGACATCACTTATATGTGAATGGAAAACAGTTTATATAGCTTATAAAAAGCATCCCAGTTGTGCAGTGACATAGGGTACTAACCAATGGAAGGATTCCTCTGCGGAGGAATTCTTTTTTGCTATCTCGATAAATTCTTCCGACAGAGAAAGATAGGACAGTTTGTCCTTATATTCCTTAAAAAACACAGGGGTGTCAGAAAGGTTTAATTTGGGGGTAAGGGATGGGATAAACAACCCGGTTTTCCTAAGGTAGCAGGTGGCGGCTGTCGCTTTTTTTCGGTGTTGGCTGTCAACGAATTCTGCTACGCTGCAGTGGATAGCAGTATCTTCCTCCGGCAGGTAATAATAGTTTTTATAGTCCGGTATGAAATATTTTAGGGTGTCCTGCCGAATGGGAAGGGATAATACACCGGTATTATCCGATAAAGTAACACGACAGTCCGGCAGACTCTCATTTTCACTGTCCTGTGTTACGCAGGGATATTTTCCGTTTAATGTAATTTCTTTTGGAACGGAAACCGGCAGCGAAAATCCAATCTGTAATATATGTTCAGATAAATCCAGTGTATGTATATATGCGGATGATATCATCGCAGGAGTCTCTTTTTTGAGTGTAAGGCAATGTCTGTAAGCGAGGAGTTCTGCTACAGAAAGCATTCCCAATAAATCATCATGGTTGTGTAACAAAAGCAGTTTCTCTTTTTCCGGTGCAGCTTCGGGATGTAGCAGCAGGTCCTGACGATACTGACTGTACACCTCTATAAGCTGTCCCCCGTTATATTTATCCTCGCGGCACACTCCGCACCAGTTTTCAAAGTCTTTCTGCGTACAATGGGGAAGTCCGAACGCTTTCTTTAGAGGGCGCAGGGCGATGAGTAAATCCAGAGATGTCGTCTGGCTGTGGTCGGAAAATATTTTCTCACAGTGGGATGACACCGACAGATCATATTTATCGCATTTTTGCAGAATATAAGAAATGTCAAAGGTGCGTCCGTTGAAATGGCACAGGCACTCAAAATGCTCCAACTGCTCTAAAAAAGCCATTACGATTTCCCGTTCACTGCGGGAATTATCTGCAAACCATTGTGTCAGTTGAAATTGTCCGGAGGACGGCTGATAGTGTATGGTCCCTATCAGATACAGAGAAGAAGTCCTCGGTGACAGACCGGTGGTCTCAATATCAAAAAAGAGCACCTTTTCCGGAGGAACCGGAAATAGCGCTGCCTGTATTTTACTTTCAAAAACTTCTGTCACTGTTTTCATAAAAATTTCCATGCCTTTCTGTAATCTGCAAGATTTGTGAAATATGCCGGTTTTACGCTTTTCTTGTATAGTATAGCATAAATGTAAAAAATCGAACATATTTTCTGTAAAAAAGTTTGAGTTTTTTGTGCAGTTCTAGTATACTATTAGGGGTTAGTGCGAAAACTATGATATCTATATAATGCACCAAAAGTGTGTTTGGTAAATACGTTATCAATAAGACACTATGAGAACATTAGATAGGAGATAGAAAAACCAATGAATACGCAAATTCTGTCTGAGGGTGATTGCGAAAATGAGATGCCTTGGAATGAGAAAGGCGATATGTTTTCCGAAGGAAAGGAAAGTTATCAGCATCTTCGCAATTTAAAAGGACGTATCCAAAACAATTTAGCGGGATTCTTACGGGTAGCACTGACTGCAGGGATTGTGTTGATTCAGTGCCTTTTAATTTTGATGCTGCCGCTTGTTTTGAGAAACATGACAGTATACTTTTATTTTATTTTGGAGTTGGTGGCGGTCATAGCCATGCTTACGCTGCTCAACAGTAACCAGAGTCCCTCATTCCGACTGGCGTGGATTGCCGCGGTTTTGATTTTGCCTATCAGTGGATTTGTGATGTACTATTTGTGGGGGCGTTCCGGCGGTAAGAAAAAGAAAATGGACCACTATATTATGCAGCAGATTTCCTATGGAAGACAATTTCTGGTTCATGACGAGGAAAGCTATCATAAATTTTTGCAGGAAAACCCCGTGGCAGGACGCATGGTAAAATATATGGAGACGGAGGGTTTTCCTTTGTCTGCGGGAAATAAGGTTTGGTACTATCCTATGGGAGAAGATGCCTTCGAGGATATATTTGCGGAACTGGAGCGGGCAGAGTATTTTATATTAATTGATTTTTTCATTGTGGCGGAAGGTGCTCTATGGGATAAAATGCATGAGATTCTTAAGAGGAAGATAAGACAAGGTGTTGAGATTAAATTTTTATATGATGATTTTGGAGGGGCTATCCGCACCGGCAAATATTTTTCTGCTATGTTGGAGGAGGAGGGGATTGAAGTTCGGATTTTTAATCCCATCCACAAATATACCGGTGAGCTGTATATGAATTATCGCTCTCATCACAAAATAGTGGTTGTTGATGGAAAGACAGCTTTTACAGGAGGATTTAATCTGGCGGATGAGTATGCCAATCTGGTTGAACGGTTTGGTGTATGGAAAGATACCGGTATCCGGGTTATGGGGGAAGCGGTATGGGGACTTACGGTTATTTTTCTGCAAATGTGGGAAGCCTGCAGCGGCAGTAAAGAACACATGGACTATTTAAAGTACCGGGTGATGCCTCAGGTGCAAGGAGATACCTACTGCCATGTGATTTCAGACGGTCCGGCAAACAAACCGTATAATCCCATAGAGAGTGTCTATAATCAGATGATTATGTACTCTGACGAATATTTATACATTGCATCACCTTATCTGGTGCTTGAAGATTATATGAAGCAGTCGTTGATTGAGGCGGCAAAGCGAGGTGTGGATGTTCGTATCGTTACTCCCGGTATTCCGGATAAAAAAATGATAAAAATATTGACCAATTATAATTACGGCAGTCTTTTGAGAGAAGGCATCCGCATATATGAGTACACACCGGGATTTATTCATGCCAAGCAGATTTTGTCGGAGGATGCAGCAATCGTGGGAACCATAAACATGGATTACCGAAGTTTTTATCTCCATTATGAAAACGGAATCTGGATGTGTGGTGACCATATTAAACAGGATATGCGGGAGGACTTTTTCAAAATGTTTCAGGAAAGCAGGGAGATTAGTTATGAAGAATGGAGAAATCGTCCGAGACGGTATAAGATTATTCAGCCGATATTGAATTTATTCTCTATTTTGTTGTAATTATTTGTTAGCAGAGAGGAGAAAACAGATGTTGTATACGAATGTGTGTAAACATTGTCACAAAGTGTTTCGTTCGAAAATATCTACGCTATGCTGCAAGGAATGCCGTAGTCTGGATGACGATCAGTTGGATGATATCGTACAGTATTTGCGACGGTATCCGAACAGTAATGCATTGCAAATATCCGAAGAATTGGGAATACATCCTTTTGAGATTATCAAATTTATGGAGGAGGGCTGGCTGGAAAAGTCCCATGGTACGTTCAGCAAGCTGCCGGATTAGTATACGGAATGCAGTCGTTACAGTAGTATACGGAGAATACATACAGAGAGATACAGCCGTTTTGCGGCACGGAGGAAGGTTATGATTAGTTATGTGGCAGGACAATTAGTTGCCAAAGGAGAAACTTGTGTGGTAGTTGACCACCAGGGGATTGGTTTGGAAATACTGGTGCCCGGCTCCCTGTTAGAACAGATGCCTGCAGTAGGAACAGAGGTCAAAATATATACATATTTTCATGTAAGAGAAGATGCCATGCAGTTATTTGGCTTTGCAAACCCGGAGGACAAGGAGTTATTTCAGCTTTTAATAACGGTGAGCGGTATCGGACCCAAGGGGGGACTGGCTTTGATGGGTGCCCTGACCGGTGACGACATCCGTTTTGCTATTTTGTCGGAAGATGCGAAAACCATTGCCAAAGCACCGGGCATCGGAGCCAAGACGGCAAAGAAGCTCATTTTGGAACTGAAAGATAAAGTAGATATGCAGGATTCCATTGAGACAGCATTAAAGCACGGCGAGACGAAAGAAGCTATGCCAAAAGACAGCCGTATACAGGCAGATGCGGCGGAGGCGTTGACGGCATTGGGCTATTCATCTACGGATGCTTTGCGGGCTGTACGCTCTGTGGAGATTACAGAAGAGATGACGGTGGAAGAATTGCTGAAACAGAGCTTGAAACATATATAAAAACAGATGGGAGTACATATGGCGAAAAGAAGTATTACCACGGAATTTACCAGTGAGGATGCAGGGATAGAAACCAGTCTGCGTCCACAGTATTTGGGAGAGTATATCGGACAGGAAAAAGTAAAAAGCAATTTGAAAGTGTATATCGAGGCGGCAAAGCAGAGGGGGGATTCCCTTGACCATGTTTTGCTCTATGGACCACCCGGGCTGGGCAAGACCACACTTGCCGGGATTGTGGCAAATGAGATGGGGACTAACTTCAAAGTGACTGCAGGACCGGCAATTGAAAAACCGGGAGAGATGGCAGCGATTTTAAATAACTTACAGGACGGAGATGTTTTGTTTGTGGACGAGATTCATCGTCTGAACCGGCAGGTGGAAGAAGTTTTATATCCGGCTATGGAAGATTTTGTCATTGACGTAGTAATCGGCAAGGGAGCCGCAGCACGCTCCATACGGCTGGATTTGCCGAAGTTTACATTAATCGGAGCTACCACCCGGGCAGGAATGCTGTCAGCCCCCTTAAGGGACAGGTTTGGTGTGGTAAATCGTCTGGCGTTTTATACCATAGCGGAGCTAAAACAGATTATCTTACATTCGGCAAAAATATTAGAAGTGGAGATTGATGAGGAAGGTGCTATGGAGCTTGCCAGACGTTCCAGAGGAACGCCCCGTTTGGCAAATCGTTTGTTAAAAAGAGTGCGGGATTTTGCCCAGATAAAATATGACGGACGAATTACCAAGGAAGTGACGGATTTTGCCTTAGATTTATTGGAAGTGGATAAATTGGGTCTGGATCAGATTGACAGACAGATTATATTGACGTTAATTCATAATTTTGGTGGCGGTCCGGTAGGGTTGGAAGCGCTGGCGGTATCTATCGGGGAGGATGCCGGTACACTGGAGGATGTGTATGAACCGTATTTGGTGCAGAACGGATTGGTACTGCGTACACCCCGGGGGCGTGTTGCGTCCGACGAAGCATATCAGCATTTTGGACTGTCCAAGGAGAAAGAAGATTAGGTATTAAGGTCACTTTGTGCCGGTTGGTGCAAGGGCAAGTAGATACTGTAATAGTGGGACAGTGCAACCAAAATAGAGTAACTGCATAATGTGATAGGAAAAGGATTGGAGGGATTGGTGTGAAATTTACAAAGATGCATGGATGTGGAAATGATTATGTGTATGTGAATTGTCTGGAGGAGACGGTCAGTCATCCGGACAAGGTGGCGCAATTTGTCAGTGACAGACATTTCGGCATTGGCTCCGACGGATTGATTTTAATTCATCCATCAGACAAAGCCGATTTTCGGATGGCAATGTACAATGCCGATGGCTCGGAGGGAGAAATGTGCGGCAACGGAATTCGCTGTGTGGCAAAGTATGTCTACGATTACGGTTTGACGGACAAAACCAATCTGTCAATAGAAACCTTGGCAGGGATTAAGCATCTGGAGCTTACCATTGAGGACGGAAAAGTGGCTCTGGTAAAGGTAAATATGGGGGCGCCGGAGCTGACACCGAAACAGATTCCGGTACTGATTGGCGATGAGCGTTGTGTGGATGAACCACTTATCGTACTGGGAAAAGAACATCGTATAACAGCAGTATCCATGGGAAATCCCCATGCAGTTACATTTGTGGAGGAAACGGCAGAATTACCGTTGGAGCAGACCGGACCGTATTTTGAGAATCATGAGGCTTTTCCGGAGCGGATTAATACGGAGTTCGTTCAGGTGTTAAACCGGAAAGAAATCAATATGCGTGTGTGGGAGCGCGGCTCCGGTGAAACTCTTGCCTGTGGAACAGGTACTTGTGCATCCGTTGTGGCGTGTGTATTAAACGATAAAACCGATACGGAAGTTACGGTACACCTCCTGGGAGGAGATTTACAGATTAATTATGACAGGGAAAATAACACGGTATGGATGACGGGTCCTGCAACAGTGGTCTATGACGGGGAAATTGATGTCGGTATGCTAGATTGACATTTGTACCGTCGGTATCATTAGGAAGTATAGTTTTATGAAATATATGGGAGGAGTTTATGAAGTTAGCGCAATTATTAGAACATATCACTTATACGGTATTACAGGGGGAGACAGAGCGTGACATAAGCACACTTGTCTATGATTCCCGCAAAGTGGAGGAGGGTTCCGTATTTGTCTGCATCAGTGGTGCAGTAAGGGACGGTCATGACTTTGCAGGCGAAGTGGCAGAGAAAGGTGCTTCTGTCCTGATTGTAGAAAAACCGGTGGATGTGCCGGAGCAGGTTACGGTACTCCAAGTGGAAAACAGTCGTGTGGCTTTGGCGGAGCTTTCAGCGGCTTATTTCGGGCATCCGGCTGACGAATTGACTACCATCGGTATTACCGGAACGAAGGGAAAAACAACCGCAACATACATGGTGCGTTCCATCTTGGAGGCATCCGGATTCCGGACGGGGCTGATTGGAACCATTGAGACAATTATCGGGGATGAGACGATTCCATCAGTAAATACTACGCCGGAGTCATATGTGGTTCAGGAATCTTTTCGCAAAATGGCAGATGCCGGCTGCAAGTGTGTGGTGATGGAAGTTTCCTCTCAGGCGTTAATGTTACACCGGGTCGGAGGATTTGTGTTTGACTATGGAATTTTTACCAACTTAGAGCCGGACCATATCGGACCAAACGAACATAAAGATTTGGCGGATTATATTTACTGTAAAAGTTTGCTGTTTCGCCAGTGTAAGCACGGTATCTTTAATGCGGATGCCCATCATCTGGAGGAAATACTTAAGGGGCATACGTGTGAGGTGGAGACCTATGGATTCGGAGAAGATGCTGACATCCGTGCATCGGATGTACACCTGATGGATAAGGGAGGTACCCTGGGAGTGGCATATCATATGAGCGGTACTATGGAAATGGATGTGGAAATTGATATTCCGGGTACATTCAGCGTATATAATTCTCTGACTGCCATTGCCATCTGTCATCATTTCGGAGTGTCCAAAGAGACGATAGCCGAGTCGCTGTCAAAGGTGAGGGTAAAGGGCAGAGTAGAGCTCTTGCCGGTTTCTCCGAAATTTACGGTAATGATTGACTATGCCCACAATGCCATGAGTTTGGAGAGCTTGTTGTCAACGCTGAAAGAATATCATCCAAAACGCCTGGTTTGCCTCTTTGGTTGTGGCGGAAACCGTTCCAGAGACCGTCGTTTTGAGATGGGGGAGGTTTCCTCTAAACTGGCAGACTTAACGATTGTGACTTCCGATAATCCACGGGACGAAAAACCGGAGGATATTCTGGCGGACATCGTAGTGGGTGTGGAAAAGGCAGACGGAGAGTATGTGACCATCATTGACCGTGCCGAGGCAATCCGGTATGCCATCGAGAATGCGAAAGAGGGAGATGTCGTTGTACTGGCAGGAAAAGGGCATGAGGACTATCAGGAAATCTGCGGGAAGAAGTATCACATGGATGAGCGGGAATTAGTGGCTGACGTGGTAAAAGACGGAAATTTCCTGAAATAAAATGGTCAGAAAAGAGGATTTATGCAATTTGCAGATATTATTGTGGACATTTCCGTAAAGAGTCTGGATCGTCCGTTTCAATACCGCATTCCGGAGTCAATGGAAGCGGATGCCGTGATCGGAGCATTGGTGGAGATTCCCTTTGGTAAGGGGAATCGTATTATGAGGGGGTATATTATCGACTTGTCGGATACCCCCCGTTTTGATGTTACCCGGACGAAAGAAATCGTGGGAGTTGTCAGACAGGGTGTAGTGGCAGAGTCACATCTGCTCACCCTTGCGCACTGGATGAAAAGACAATATGGGGGGACGATGAACGATGCCATAAAGGCGGTTATGCCAGTGCGTCGTGAAATCCGTGAAAAACAGAAAAGGCAGGTTTGCCCGACGATAAGCAGACAAGAGATGTTTGCTTTGCGTGAGACGCTGGAAAAAAAGCATCAGACGGCAAGAGTGCGGGTGCTGGATGCCTTGCTATCTGCCACTCCCTATGAGGCAGGTGTGGATTATGATTTTTTATGCAGGAATTATAAAGCTACATTGGCTGTGCTTAGTGCCATGGAAGAAAAAGGGATTCTGACGATTACATCTGCCAGATTGTACCGCAACCCCTATGAAAACATACAGACGAAGGCAGATGTACCTGATCTTAATGCAGAACAGCAGGAGGCGGTAAATCGTATTTGCCGTCCTAGGGCACTGTCCGAAAAGGGAGATATTTCTGCAGAAGATGAGAAGGATGCTGTGCAGAAAAATGAAAGAAACAGTCATGTGTATTTACTGCACGGTGTCACCGGCAGCGGAAAGACGGAAGTGTATATGCAGTGCATTGACAGGGTGATTTCGGCGGGGAAGCAGGCAATTGTGCTGATTCCGGAAATTGCCCTCACCCTTCAGACGGTGAACCGGTTTTATGCCCGTTTTGGCGATAAAGTGTCGGTACTTCATTCCAGACTTTCGGCTGGGGAGAGGTCTGACCAGTATACACGGGCAAAAAATGGGGAAATTTCTATTATGATTGGTCCTCGTTCCGCGTTGTTCACGCCCTTTGAACGATTGGGGCTCATTGTAATAGATGAAGAACATGAGGGGAGTTACCGGAGTGAGTCTATGCCCAAATATCATGCCAGAGAGGTGGCGGTCAAACGGGCAGAGATGCTGGGAGCTGATGTCATCTTAGGTTCGGCAACGCCATCGATAGAAGCGTATTACCTTGCAGAGCAGGGGGAATATGAAAAGATTATATTGACGGAGCGAGCCGGTGGAGCCAGACTTCCCTCTGTGGAAATTGTGGATTTACGAAGAGAGCTGGAGGAGAAAAATTATTCGGTATTTAGCCGTTCGCTGGCAGAGAAAATGAGGGAGCGGCTTGCCGGACATGAACAGATGATTCTTTTCTTAAACCGTCGTGGATATGCCGGTTTTGTGTCCTGCAGAAAGTGTGGAGAGGTGCCGGGCTGTCCCCACTGCGCCGTATCCTTAAAGCCACACAGCCGTTACGGAAAAGTATCTTCTCTGCAGTGCCACTATTGTGGATACGAAATACCGATGCCGGACAGTTGCCCGAAGTGTGGTTCAAAATATATCGGCATGTTTGGTCTTGGTACGGAGCAGGTAGAGCAGATGGTGGCAAAACAGTTTCCTGATGCAAGGGTTATCCGTATGGATGCGGATACTACGGGAGGCAAGGAAGGTCATGACCGTGTCTTGGAGAAGTTTGCAGGGGGAGAAGCAGATATCCTCGTGGGGACACAGATGATTGTCAAAGGACATGATTTTCCCAGAGTGACACTGGTTGGTGTCTTGGCAGCAGATTTATCTTTGCATATAGGAGATTACCGTGCAGCGGAGAGGACGTATCAGCTACTTGCTCAGGCAGCAGGTCGGGCAGGGCGTGGAAAACGTCCCGGGGAGGTCGTATTACAGACATATCAACCGGAGCATTATAGTGTGGTTTGTGCTGCGGCACAGGATTATGAAAGTTTTTACAGACAGGAAGTTTTAATGAGGCAAGTGTTGCAATATCCTCCTGTTTCCCATATACTAGAGATATTAGTGCTTTCTAAGGAGGAATCTCTCGCAAAAGAATTTGCGAAAGATTTGGCGGACAAGCTACGATGTAAAGAGGAGCTGCATGTGCTTGGAGCGTCAGAGGCATCTATCGGAAAATTGCGGGACATATTCCGTTATGTGGTTTACGGAAAGTCTGCCGATATGGAAAAAATGATACAGGCAAAAGATGAATTAGAAGAATACATACATGGAAAGGGACTAGGCAGCAGATGCACAGTTCAATTTTCTTTTGATTAGACCGGATGTGATAGTTAGAATACAGCCGGAGATAATGAATGCTGCATGCCAAAGGCAGCGGAATGGGGGAGATACTATGGCATTGAGAACAATTCGGGTGTTAGGGGATGAAATACTGACGAAGTCGTGTCGTGAGGTGAAGGAAATAACACCGAGGATACAGACGTTGATCGAGGATATGCTGGAGACGATGTATGATGCTGATGGTGTGGGATTGGCGGCACCGCAGGTAGGAGTTCTGAAGCAGATTGCTGTGGTAGATGTCAGTCCGGAGGGAGACCAGCCGATTATTATGATTAACCCAAAGATTGTGGAATTGTCCGGGGAGCAGACGGGACAAGAGGGCTGCCTGAGTGTGCCGGGTAAAGTGGGTATGGTGAAGCGTGCGAACTATGCCAAAATAAAAGCTTTTAATGAAAATATGGAAGAATTCATTGTGGAGGGAGAAGAACTTTTAGCCAGAGCCCTGCAGCATGAGATTGACCATTTGTCAGGTGTCATGTATGTATCCAAGACAGAGGGTGGTTTGATGGATGTGGAAGCTTCCGAAAAAGAATCATAAGAAACGAGGGATAGACAGTGCGGATTGTGTTTATGGGGACACCGGATTTTGCGGTACCGACTTTAGAGACTTTAATACAGAGTGACCACACGGTAGTGGGGGTTGTGACGCAGCCTGACCGTCCACGGGGAAGAAGCGGAAAGTTACAGTTCTCTCCGGTGAAAGAGACAGCGGTAGAGGCAGATATACCTGTCTTTCAGCCGGAACAGATTAAGGATGGCAGTTTTTTGCCTACCTTGCAGGAATTGGCACCGGATGTCATTATCGTAGTTGCTTTCGGACAGATATTACCAAAAGATGTGTTGGAACTTCCTGAATACGGATGCATCAATGTACATGCCTCTCTATTGCCCAAACTGAGGGGAGCGGCACCGATTCAATGGTCTGTCATTGACGGGGATGCCAAGAGTGGTGTGACGATTATGCAGATGGATGAAGGACTGGATACAGGGGATATATTACTTACAAAAACATATACTCTGGACGAAAAAGAAACCGGAGGAAGTTTGTTTGATAAATTGGCAGGCTTTGGCGGTCCGATGGTTTTGGAAGTGCTAAAGCAGGCTGAGCAGGGGGACTTACATCCCACGCCTCAGGGAGAGGAATATACTTATGCAAAGATGCTCTCCAAAGAGACAGGCAGGCTTGATTTCACAAAGTCAGCTGTGGAACTGGAGCGGCTCATTCGGGGGTTAAATCCCTGGCCCAGTGCGTATACCATGTTGGGAGATAAGATGCTCAAATTATGGGAAGCTGACGTGATTTCGTCAGATGAGCAGGAGAAACAGGGTGTTTCCAAGGGGCAGCCGGGAGAGGTTGTATTGTCGGATAAAAAATTTCTCTGGATACAGACGGGGGATGGATGCCTTGCCGTGCAAAATTTACAGTTGGCAGGAAAAAAACGTATGGAAACAAATGTGTTTCTGCGGGGTGTGTCCATAGAAAAAGGCACGATTCTGGCGGGATAAGTACGCAGAAAGGATAAAGGAAGAAATGTCAAAAGAGCAGTCAGTACAAATGAATAAAAAAAATGTGCGGGCGCTCGCTCTGGACATCATTCTTCAAGTGATGGATGACGGACGTTATTGTGACCGGGTCTTGCACCGTACATTGGATAGGGAGTCCTCGTTAACAAAACAGGAGCGTTCGTTTTTGACCCGTCTGGTGGAGGGAACTGTGGAGCGATGCATACAATTGGACTACATTCTGAATCAGTTTTCCAAGATTCCGGTGAAAAAAATGAAACCGGTGGTAAGGGGTATATTGCGTATGGCAGTATACCAATTCTTTTTTTTGGATAATGTGCCGGACAGTGCTGCCTGTAACGAGGCTGTAAAGTTAGTAAATAAGAGACATCTTCAGGGATTACGTGGATTTGTAAACGGAGTGCTGCGGAGTATACTTCGCGGAAGAGACAGTATCCGCTATCCGGATAAATCCGATTTTTTATCGTATGCTTCCATAAAATATTCCATGCCGGAGTGGATTGTGGAATATCTTATGGAAGAATACAATGAGAGTCAGGTGGAATCTATTTTACGGGGATTCATAGAAAAGAATCACGGTGTTACGGTACGTTGTAATCTTCATTTGAAAAATCCTGCCGGAGACCCCGATCAGGCAGTCAGCGAAATACGGCACTCTCTGGAACAGCAGGGAGTTCAGGTGGATGCAGGAATATTATTCCCTTATGCACTTCGGATTGATAACTTTGACAGGCTGCCGGAATTAGCGGCTTTCCGTGAGGGAAGGTTGCAGGTGCAGGATGAGAGCTCCATGGTGGTAGGTGCCGTGTCCGGTATTCATCCGGGCCAGGAGGTGTTAGACGTGTGTGCAGCACCCGGGGGGAAATCTCTCCATGCGGCAGACTTATTAGAAAACAGTGGCGCGGTATTTGCCTGTGATGTAAGCGAATCAAAAGTGCGCCTGATACAGGAAAATATGGAGCGTGCCGGTGTGGAGCATTGTGAATTGTACCGGCAGAATGCCCGGATTTTGCGGAAAGACTGGCTTGATTCCGTGGATGTGCTGATTGCGGATTTGCCCTGCTCCGGTCTGGGGGTCATCGGTGGAAAGTGTGATATCAAGTATCATACAGAGAGGGAGGATATTGAAGAACTGGTATCCCTGCAACGGGATATCCTGTGTGTGGTGAGCCGGTATGTCCGTCCGGGAGGAGTATTGCTGTACAGCACCTGTACGATTACCAAAGAGGAAAATATTGACAATGTGGAATGGATTCGGGAAACACTGCCCTTTGAGCCTGTTTCTATCGAGGAGGATTTGCCGGAAAAACTCCGTGGAGACACCGGAGAAAAAGGATATATACAGATATTGCCGAAGGATGGTATCGATGGTTTTTTTGTAGCTAAATTTCAGCGGAAAGGGATATAGGTTGAAAAATCAGCGTTTTTTCAGTCTGTGCTAGTGATTACGTGATGGAAAAAGCAGATATTAAAAGTATGACTCTGCCACAATTACAGGAATTTGTGGAGGAACTGGGAGAAAAGAAATTTCGTGCCGGGCAGCTTTACCAGTGGATGCATCAGAAGCTGGTGACGCAAGTTTCACAGATGACAAATCTGCCGGCAGAGTTCAGAAAGCGTCTGGAAGAGGAAACAGTGATGACAGGCTGTCGGATGATTGAAAGACAGACGGCAGAGGATGGTACCTGCAAGTTTTTGATGGAGTTGTCTGATGGAAATACCATAGAAACTGTCAGGATGAAGTACCATCATGGCAATAGTGTATGTATTTCTACGCAGGTTGGTTGTCGGATGGGATGTCGCTTTTGTGCTTCCACCGTGGGAGGGCTGGTCAGAAGTTTGACTTGTAGCGAAATGCTGGAGCAGATTTATGAAGTGCAGCGTGTGACAGGGGAACGGGTATCCAATGTCATCTTGATGGGCATTGGTGAGCCCTTGGACAATTATGATAATGTTGTGCGGTTTATCCGAATGTTATCCGATGAGCATGGTCTTCATATCAGTCAGCGAAATATCACGGTATCTACTTGTGGATTGGTGGATGGGATACACCGTCTGATGGAGGAGGATTTGGCAATTACTCTCGCCATATCTCTCCATGCGCCGGGTGACAAACTGCGTCGGGAGATGATGCCGGTGGCAAACAGGTTTTCCATAGACGAAATTATAGATGCTTGTCGGAAATATTTTGAAAAAACAGGGCGAAGGGTTACCTTTGAGTACAGTCTGGTGGATGGAAAAAATGATGGCAAGGAGCATGCAATTGAGTTGGCAGCACTGCTTAAAGGCATGAATTGTCATGTAAATCTCATTCCTTTAAATCCTGTTGAGGGGAGAATGGGAGAACGCTCAAAAAGAACGAATGTTCTTGAATTTAAAAAAATACTTGAAAAATATCGTATAAATAGTACAATTAGAAGAGAAATGGGCAGTGATATTGATGCTGCCTGTGGGCAATTACGAAATAAGCACAAAGGAGGGGAAACTACATGAGAGCATACGCAAAGACAGACGTTGGCAGCAAGAGAACAGTGAATCAAGATTATCTGTATTGCAGTACGGAACCAGTTGGTAGTTTCCAGAATCTGTTTATAGTAGCAGATGGCATGGGCGGTCATAGAGCGGGAGACCACGCATCAAAAATGTGTGTGGAAAGTATGGTTCGTTCTATTGAACACAGCGCCCATATTACGCCGGTGTCTCTGTTTGAAGAAGCAGTGTCCGTTGCCAATAAGGCAGTTTATGAAGAAGCAAAAAAGCATGAAGAGTACGAGGGAATGGGAACTACCGTGGTAGCTTGTACGATTCAGGAGGATACGCTTTACATTGCAAACATCGGAGATTCCAGATTATATATTATCCGGGATGGTATTGCCCAGATTACAGATGATCATTCGCTGGTGGAGGAAATGGTGAAGCAGGGAAATATAACAGAGAGCGAAGCCAGAATGCATCCCCAGAAAAATATTATTACCAGAGCATTAGGCATTAACGGAGAAGTACAGGCAGACTTCTTTGAAATAGAGGTACAGCAGAACGATATTATTATGCTTTGTAGTGATGGATTATCCAACATGATTGAAGATGAAGATATGGAATATATAGTTAAGAACAGTGAGTCTCTGCAGGAAGCCGGAGAAACACTGATAGCCAGGGCGAATGAAAATGGCGGAAGCGATAATATAACCGTTGTGCTGGCAAAGGTTTGTGCCTAAGTAGGAGGGAAGGGTAATTATGATTAATCCAGGAATGTTATTAAGTGATAGATACGAAATTATAGATCGTGTGGGTGCCGGTGGTATGGCAGATGTATACAAAGCGAGAGATCGGCGCCTGAACCGTTATGTGGCTATAAAAATACTGAAACAGGAATATAGTAACGATGCAAAGTTTGTCTCCAAATTCCGTGGTGAGGCGCAATCGGTAGCAGGACTTTCTCATCTCAACATTGTCAATGTATATGATGTTGGAGAAGACGACGATTTATACTATATTGTCATGGAGTTGGTAGAGGGCATAACCCTGAAGAAATTTATTGAAAAGAAGGGACGTCTGGATGTCAATGAAGCAATAGGCATTGGTGTACAGATTGCACAGGGAATGCAGGCAGCGCATGACAATCATATTATTCACAGAGATATAAAACCGCAAAATATTATTATATCCAAAGAAGGAAAAGTGAAGGTGACGGACTTTGGTATTGCCAAGGCTGCCACATCCAATACGATAACATCAAATGCGATGGGTTCTGTGCATTATATCAGCCCTGAACAGGCTAGGGGCGGTTATAGTGATGAAAAAAGTGACATTTATTCTCTGGGTGTGACCATGTTTGAGATGTTGGCGGGCAGAGTACCTTTTGAGGGTGACAGCACGGTGACGGTAGCGTTGGCACACATCCAGGAGGAGGCAGAAATATTAGATCAGCTGGAACCGGATATCCCGCACAGTCTCTCTAAGATTGTAATGAAATGCATGCAGAAAAAACCGGATATGCGATATATGACGGCAGCGGCATTGATTGCGGATTTGAAAAGGGCACTGAAAGAGCCGGACGGTGACTATGTTATGATTACCGATGTGGTAGACGATTCTCCCACCATTGTCATGGATAAGGATGATGTGGAGCAGGTCAAGAAAAGTGCACTGCATGCGGAGCAGGATATGCCGGTGGAATCTCTGAATGTTGGAGAATTAGCAGATGACGAGGATGCCATAGATCCTAAATTAGAGCGAATATTAAAAATATGCAGTGTTGTTGTAGCGGTGATTATCGTATTGGTGGTATTCCTGATTATCGGTAGAGTAGCCGGTTGGTGGGGACCTTCCGGCAAATCGAAAAAACCTCAGACAACAGCGGATTCCAGTGCATCTCCT
The DNA here is from genome assembly GCA_022510685.1 of Lachnospiraceae bacterium. Lineage (GTDB taxonomy): Bacteria > Bacillota > Clostridia > Lachnospirales > Lachnospiraceae > Butyribacter. The sequence continues at coordinate 29,586 of JAFLTA010000017.1, forward strand.
TCAGAGTCTTCTGCGGCATTGGAGAAGATTAAAGTACCGGATTTGATAGGACATACTCTGGAGGAAGCTGAGAGTATGTTAGATGAGGCAGGACTGAAATATCAGCTGAAACCGGTGGAATCAGAAGAAGATGCCAATAAGGTGACAGATCAAGAGCCAAAGGCAGGGGAAGAAGTTGAAGAGGGTACAAGAGTTATCATATACTACAGTCAGGAATCAAGTGGGATTGTTATCCCGGATGTTACGAATAAATCTGTAGAAGACGCAAGATCCGAACTGGAAAGCCAGGGACTGTCTGTTAAGGGTACGACAGAACAGTACAGCGATACGGTTCCCAAAGGAAAAGTATGTGGCACGGATCCGGTAGTCGGTTCCAGTGTGAAACCGGGTACAAGTGTGACGTTGGTTATCAGCAAAGGACCGGAGAGTGATATGGTAAAGGTTCCTAATCTGGTCAATAAAAAATATGAGATTGCCTTAGAAAAACTGGCAGATGCCGGACTGGAAGCACCGAAAAATCCTAACTATGTGTATAGTGATACGGTGGCAGAGGGGCGTGTAGTCAGTCAGTCGGTGCAGTCCGGAACGAGAGTGGAATTGGGAACGGTCATTGACTTTACTGTTAGTTTGGGACCAAAGAATGCTGCCACACAGAAACCGGTAGCGACACCGACGAAAGAACCTACGTACCAATATGTCGGCACGATGAAGATTACAGCCAATCCTTTTGATTATGAGGGGGAGACAGCGACAATTAAATTTGTTTTGGAGCAGGATGGTAAGACAAAGACGGTTTGGTCCGGAACACTCAGCTATTCCGACTTCCCGTTCACGCGAGAAATAAACGGATGGAGTGAAAATAATGGTAAGATAACAGTATATAAGGATGGTCAGCAGGTTGGCGGTACTTATAATGTTGAGTTCAAGAAGGACAGTATGTAATGCAGGGAAAAATTATTCGGGGCGTAGGTGGCTTCTATTACGTGCATGTACCGGAGATGGGATTACTGGAATGTAAGGCAAAAGGTGTGTTTCGCAACCGAAAGGTAAAACCATTAGTGGGGGATGACGTGGAGGTAGAAGTTTTAGACGAGGAGAACCGACTGGGAAATATTTCGGATATTTTGCCCAGGCATTCGGAATTGATTCGTCCGGCAGTTGCCAATGTAGACCAGGCTGTAGTGATATTTGCGGCCTCTTATCCGAAGCCCAATTTGAACTTGTTGGATCGTTTCTTACTGATGATGAAGTGGCAGGATGTGCCTGTCCGCATCTGTTTTAACAAGCTGGATGCGGCGGATGATAGTTTTATCACGGAGTTAGAGGATATTTACCGGACAAGTGGAGCAGAGGTGTTTTTTACTAGTACCTACAGCGGGGAAGGGTTGGAACTGTTGCATGACCATTTGGCACACAAAACAACGGTTTTGGCAGGTCCTTCCGGAGTAGGGAAATCTTCGGTAATGAATGCTATTTTTCCTGAGGCAGAAATGGAAATCGGGGAGATTAGTACGAAGATTAAACGCGGGAAACATACTACAAGACATTCGGAATTGTTCTTCCTGCCGGAACAAACTTATGTGATGGATACACCGGGATTTACATCTCTTTCTCTGCCGGATATTGAAAAGGAGGAATTGAGGGAATACTATGAGGAGTTTAAGCCATATACAGAGCACTGTCGTTTTCAAGGCTGTGTCCATGTGAATGAACCGGACTGCAGCGTAAAACTGGCGTTAGAGCAGGGAGAAATCGCAGAGAACCGTTACGAAAATTATCTCTCTTTTTATGAAGAATTACGCCGGAAAAAACGATATAAATAATAGAAGCCGAATGGAAATGAGGTGAATTATGAAGCAGTTGGCACCGTCAATTTTGGCGGCAGATTTTAATTGTCTCGGGGAACAGTTGCAGAGGCTGGAACAATCAGGTATACAGTATTTGCATATTGATGTTATGGATGGTATGTTTGTACCATCAATATCCTTTGGTATGCCGGTGATCAAATCCCTAAGAGACAGGTATAAAATGTTTTTTGATGTGCACCTGATGGTGGAGGAGCCCATACGTTATATTGAGGCCTTTCGTAAAGCGGGTGCAGATGGCATCACGGTTCATGTAGAAGCCTGCGAAGATTTAACGGCGACTTTGAAAAAAATACGTGAAGTGGGTGCTAAGCCGGCTGTTTCTCTATGTCCGGAGACGGCAGTGAAGGAAATTATACCTGTGTTAAATCAGGTAGATATGGTTTTGGTTATGAGTGTTCATCCGGGATTTGGTGGGCAAACTCTTATGCCGGATACATTAAACAAGATAGAGCAACTGAAAAAGCTTCGCGAGGAAAAAGGATTATCCTACACCATTGAGATAGACGGTGGGGTGACCCGGGAGAATATTCGTGAGGTGGCAAGTTACGGTGTGGATATTATCGTGGCGGGAACTGCTGTATTTCGTGGTGATATAGCAGGTAACATTGATCAATTGCAAACAGAAATAAGTATGGAGGGACACAATGCTTCTTGAAAATATTCCTATGGGAAAAACACTTGAATTTTATATTGACAGAGAAGGATATCGTTATCGTCTGGTCAGTAAGGTGGAAAAAGCAGAGGAAGACAAAGTATATGTGACTTTGATTGCTTCCAACGGAAGGGCATTCCGTTTCCGCCCGGAAGACGATATCCGTATCATATACCGTGATGAGGATCAAATATGGGAATGGCCGGAAGTTAAGGCGGGAGTGGAAAAATTGGAATATGAAGATGTTCATGTGTTTCATATTACCGATAAAGGACATTCCTTTAACAGACGTAATTCCTATCGGGTAACCTTGGGTGAGGAGACACTGATCGGTTACTATAACGTACCGGGAAGGCAGCGGAGGAGTGCAGTTCCCCCAGCGCCAACAGAGGATGAGATGGGAATGGAGGTACTGCCGGATGTAAAACCTCAATATGTCCGCGGTGTGATCAAAGATGTCAGTGAAACAGGTGTAGGACTTTTTACCGATTATGAATTTGACACGGAAGACGGATTGTTTTTTGATATTCCATCTTCCCGTGGTTTGTTAAAATGTAAGGCACAGGTGATTCGTAAGGATGAATTGCGGGCAACAAACTATCGTTATGATTACTATTACGGTTGTGTACTTACTCAGACAGATAAGAAACTGCTCCGGTATATTTTTGAGGTTCAGAGAGAGGCATTGAAAAGACAGAGAGGACAGTAGGTATTGTTTTTCTGAGGAAGGTATATGGCATATGTTAGGAAAGACACTGTTAATGAGTGGAGGGAAAACAGATTTGGCATTTGCCTCCGAATATTTGAAGTGCTACTCATTTGATACGGTAGTATGTGCAGATTCCGGTCTGGACGCGGCGCATTCCCTGGGGCTTTCCGTAGACTATATTATGGGTGATTTTGACAGCGTGTCTTCGGAGACTTTGCGGGCATACCAATCCGGTGAAATCAAGCAGTCGAAGAAACCGACTTTCGTGCAGTATCCGAAAGCAAAGGATTTTACGGATACTCAGATGGTATTGGAATGGATTCTCGAGCAGGGTGCAGAGGAAATTACCATACTGGGTGCTACGGGTGGCAGACTGGATCATTTTTTATCCAACTTAAATATTTTGATGAAACCGTTAAAACAGGGGGTGCCTGCATACATTGTAGATGCATGGAACCGCCTGTATTTAATTGACTGTGATGCCACACTGTATAGAGATAAACTCTTTGGTAAGTATATTTCGTTCCAGCCTTTGACAGAGCGGGTGTATCCGGTAACGCTAAAGGGATTTGAATATGGACTTACGGATTATACACTGGTATTTGGTGAAGGTCGGGCAATCAGTAACGAGATGGCGGAAGGTGTGGATGAGGCAACCGTATCTTTTCAGGAGGGCGTGCTGATAGTTATTGAGTCGCGGGATGTTGGAGCAAATGAGCTTTCGGAAAATTAAAAGGACAGGCTTGACAACCTGTCTTTTATCTATTATGATATATAAAGCACTGGGGGGTGCTTGTGTATGACAAACACATTTTGTATGCTTGTGATACACGGGAAAAATGTGACATATCTTTATGCACAAAAAAATATGAGGGGGAATTGAATATGAGAAAACATTTTAAGGGCGCAAAGCTCTGCTTTGCGTTGTCACTGTCTATTTGTCTTACACTCTGTGGCTGTGAGAAGAAGGAAACGAAGAGAGAGATTAAAGCAGAGTATACTCTGGAACAGCTTCGTGAGGAGTCAAAGAATTTCAAAGCGGAATACCCGAATCTGGATTTATCGAAAACAAAAATTATTATTCCCGATGGGGACAATATCGAAGAACTTATTTTTCCGGTGGATATCAATATTGGAGAATCTGAAGAAAATTTTGAGAAAGTAAAAAACAATGTGTATGAAAACATCCGCTTACTCACCGGGAAGGATAAGGTCGAGGAGAAGTATGTCAAATATTCAGCCTGTGAGAAAGAAGTGCTATTAAAGGATGTGACGAAAGAAGACCGGATGATATCCCTGATTGGGACTCCCGAGCACAAGGAACGGGAAAAGGAACGAAACATCGACCCCGAAGAGAGTAAATCTGCCTATGGATTTATGATAGGTTATAGTGACGGAGACTATTCTACTTTATTATGGGGTTCATCTTTCATGTGTGAATTTACAAATAAAAGAGTATCCGGAACCTGGAAAAAGAAGTACTATGAAGCCGGACATCGTCCACCGGATGACAATATCGTCAGAAGTATTGATATATCCAAGGATTCCATTGATGATGTCAGTTATGTGCTGGATGGTAAAGAGGTGCCGTTAAAAAATGCCATAGAATACGTGGAGGAAAATATAGGAAAAACCGGATATCATTATGCAGCATCTCCTTTTCTTACTTATGAAGTGATTCATGTGGATGTGATAAAATACGGTGGTGACAAGTATTATTATGCGATGGAGTTAAAAGCATTGTACAAAGGCATCCCCTTTTCTTCGGATATGTATGCTGCCGGTTATCCGCTGGAAGGTGAAGTGGATTATGAGATTTTTTCTGAAACTCATCATGTATCAATGCTGGCGGAGAACAGTATGGATTTCATCTGGTCGTCGGCTAATAACTATGAGGAGAAAAAAGAGGGGGAAGTTTATGATAAATTTCTCTCCATTGATGACGCCATGTATTTGGTGAGTAATGCAGTATCCTCCTCCACTACTTTACATTGTGACAGGGTGGAACTGCTGTACCGTACAGAATTTCACAAGGATTCTACATATTATTGTATCAAGGAGGTACAATGCCATCCTGTGTATCAGGTGAGATGTGTTAACACCGGTCTACCGGATTATCCGGTATTGTTCTTTAATGTGGATGCCATTACCGGCATGGTGGAAGGAATGGATACATTGATCTGATGTATGGGTTGTGATTTGGCGTGACTTAAGCACCAAGGGGGGTTGATGCCGGAGTGTGGTGTGCAATAGTGAGGGAAGAGGGGACCTATGAAAGTAATTATTGAGGATTTTATCACTGCTGTCTGTTCCATGAAGTTTTGGATTGCCGTGGCAGTCATTGCCGTAATTTGTTTCTGTGCCAAAATAAATGACCCATTCGGGATTTCCAGCACGGCTGTCTATCGTTTGCTGTTGGAGCAGAGCAAAGAGGATTTGCTGAAACTTGGGGAGGAGTATTCCTCTTATTATGTTGCTGTATTGTTTCGGGGTAATTTCTGGTTTGCCGTAATCGTTCCCATGGTGGCAGCGATTCCCTACATAAACCAGTTCAGTGATGAATGGCTTACCGGTTATTATTTCATGAGGATGCATCGTGCCGGCAGGAGGACATTTTACGCAATGGAAAAGGTATTCTCTGCAGCACTGATCGGATTTGTGACCGTCTGCGTAGGTGTTTTGCTTTATACGGCCATTGTTATGTTTGCATTTCCTTCCTATGATTCTTATCATTTGGAGGCAGGCGAGGGCCTGATTGCCATGGCGTTTGGAAAAACCCCATGGAGACGGTTTATATATTTCATCAGGGCGTTACTGCATGTAGGTATTCTGGGGAGTATTGCATCAGTGATTTCCCTCATATTAGTGCCGTTATTACAAGATTGTTTTCTGGCGTTGACAGTACCTATGATGATATGCTATCTAAGCACTCATGTGGAAAACTATTACAGTATGTTTCTCCTGCAGAGATATGAGTTGAATCCGCCTAATGCCGTCAATATGTTGACATTGTTGATTCCATCTACGTATGTGGATTTGGAGAATAGTTTCTTTATGTGGTTCGGAATATCCCATTATTTTTGGTTTGCCTATCTGCTGGGACTCTTAGGGGTTTTGTCTGTAATAATGATTTGTATTGTAAAAAAGAGAGGTGCATGATGGGGAAGATATTGAAAGTTGCCTGGGTGGAATATATCGGTTTTATGACCAGTAAAAGAGTTTTATTTATGCTGTTTGCGTTTATTTTTCTGGCGGAAGATGTGGTGGGAAAGATGGGAAGTATTGCCGCAGAATACGGATATAAGATCGGCAGGTTGGAGCCGATTATACTTATTTTTTCGTATCAGATTCATGCCATGATCATACCGATCATGTTTGTGGTGATGCTGTCCAATTTTCCCTCCAATGAAAAGAGCGGTTACTTTACCATGTGCCGTATCAACCGGCTGTCATGGTTGTTTGGAGAAGTAATCTATGCAGGAATGGTAGGATTTACATTTATCCTGTTTCTGTTTGCAGGGACTGCGGCCTGGATTTGGAAGGACAGCGCATTTATGACGGAGTGGAGTCCCTATATGAGCAAACTCTATATGGAATTTCCGGAAGTGTATGAATGGAATGACCGGTTATTTATCAAGACAGAAACGTTGGCGCAGGGAAAGCCGGTGGGGGTCATGTTACACAGTGTAGGGCTAATGATGTTGTATCTGTTGGTCCTGACACTACTGTTAGCACTATTTAAGCTGTTATCCTTGAAACGAGTGGGAATCTTCCTGACCGTATCCATTACGCTAATCGGGGTGGCATTAGATAATTTTAACAGTGTGGCAAAGTGGATTTTTCCGATTGTACAGGGAATCTATGAGTCCCATTTTATAGCCTATCTGGCGAGAACGGAGTTTCCGCTTGCGTATTCTTATATCTATTTTGGTGTGTTGATCGTGGTGTTATGTCTGATTAATGCAAAGTTGGTGAAACGGTATGTGATTACAGAGGAGAGCGGAAGCTGAAGAAACGGAGGGAAATAATGATAGAAATTAAAGGGGTATCGTTAGAGATAAAAAAGAAGAAAATATTGTCGGATATCAATGCCGGCTTTGGGGACGGACAGATTCATGGGCTGGTGGGGAGGAACGGCTGCGGAAAAACGATGTTAATGAAATGCATCTGTGGTTTTATACATCCTACATCCGGAAGCATTCGCGTGAATGAAAAGCTGGTGGGAAAGGAGATTGATTTTCCGCAAAAACTGGGGGTGATCATTGAGACACCCAATTTTATACCCTATTTCAGCGGGTATCACAATTTAAAAATCCTATCGGATTACCGTCACTGCATTGGAAAGAAGGAGATATATAACGTATTGGAAACAGTGGGACTTGCGGATGTGGCAAAAATGGCGGTGAGGAAGTATAGTTTGGGTATGAGACAGAGACTTGCCATAGCACAGGCTGTCATGGAGGAGCCGGAAATCCTCGTGCTGGATGAGCCATTTAACGGATTGGACCGGGAAGGGGTATCGGAAATGCGCAAGGTTTTGTTACAGCTTCGGGATAAGGGGAGTAACATTGTGCTTTCCTCCCATAATGAGGAAGATATCGGAATTTTGTGTAGCGATGTACTGCATATGGAAAATGGGAAGTTGATATAAGTGTTACTCCAAAATAGAAAGTCATCTATCAAAAGATGCCTGTGGGAAAGGGGTAGTTACATGAAGTATATCTTGAGAAATGTTTTGTCATTATTTCAGAGAGAGAGAACAGCAGCTGTGTGTCTCGTCTGCGGATTTCTTATTTCTGCGGTTGCATTATTGTTTCTGTTTGGCTTGTATTATCAGGTAGCCCAGAAAAATTTGGCAAATGTCAATGGGCTGCAACATATGGAGATGGAAATGGAAACGCTGCAAAAAGATATTACATGGAAGAGAGTCAAAAGGTGTTTTAACAGACTGGATAAGGATACGCTGAAGGCTGTCAGCGGTATAGTCATGAAAGCGGCGGTGGATGGCGATTTGGAAGATTATTATGGTTCTTTTAATTTTGACTATACACTGGATGAGAAAGGAACTCCTGCATATCTGGATATGACAGAGTCGCTGCAGAGCATGGGACAGTTATATGAGGGGCGTTGGTTTACCAGAGATGAGTTCGACCATGGAGAAAGGGTGGCGCTTGGACTGGGGTATGACTATACTGATTTTGCAGAACAGAAAGAATATACGGTTCGATATGAGGACGGGAGCAAGGATAAGTATCTGATTGATGGGAAAAGTTATCGAAGGATTGGTGCAGCTTTATTATGGACGACCCCGACAATACCTGTTACCTGCTTAAAGGATGATGCTCCGGTTATTGCACTGGCATTTGGGTTCAAAAATGTTTCTGTCACTGCAAAACAATATGGAAATATTAAAGAGGTATTTGATGAAGAATTTTCCGGTGCCCTAAAAGTTCCCGAGAAAGATTTTAAAGAACTTGATTCCAATTATTATCTGCTTATGACGTTGCTTTTAGTTTCGGTGGGGATTTTGACAGCAGTTGTTTTGTCATTACTACTTACGTATGTGTGTCAACAGCAGGAAGGGATTTATGCGGTATGCCGGCTATGTGGAATGGAAAAGAAAAAGAGCGTGGCATATTTTGCGACGGAATGTGCGCTGCTTTCCTTCGTATGTTTTGTAGCGGCGGCAATTCCCTATATGTATTTTGCAGTGCCACGGATTACAGATGTCATGGCATTTTTTGGAGAAGGATATACCGGAGTCAGTCTGGCTGCCTTGTGTGGAAGTTTCCTCATGGGAAATGTAATTGTGTCGAGTATTATTGCGGCGGAGCGACTGACAAAGAGAGGAATTGTTTGAACAATTTTACTAGCACAACAGATATTAATATACGCTGTACTAGTACAGGACATTTTTAGTATTTCAGGAAGGGGAGAAGTATTATGCCAATAAAATTGGCGCTGCGTTTATCAGGCAGGCATAAACTTTTTCAGGTACTTATGCTGTTGTTATTGGTTTCCGTTTTTTTTATCGTGCTCGTCTGCACTTCTATTGTAAATTACCGCCTGCGTTATTATATGCCTTTGCGCAGTGATTTGAATCAAAGAGGAGAGAGTTATGGCGCGGTTTCTATGTCTTGCGAAAGAGATGGAGAAATGCATTTTGCTAAGTGCAGGACAGATATGGAAGATTGGCTGGAAGATGTAAAAAAAGTGTATGGGAGTTACTGTTGGAGTCAGGTGTATTGTGACGGTCGGCAGGTTTCCTGCTGGTCTTATGATACGGAATTGATTGAAAAATATACGCCGGAACTGGAGGAAGGGAGATGGCTCCGCAGCTCAGATGGGGAAACCCATATGCTTCAGGCAGTTGTGTATAACAGAGACGGAAAAGTGCATGCGGGGGATGTATTGACATTGGATGAGGATAATTTTGGGTATTCTATTGAGGTCCAGGTGGTCGGAGTGTTAAAAGAGGAGAGTCTTGTTTTCGGATTTGATACAATGGCAGAGGATAACAATGGTACTTACGAGGATTACTATGTGTCACCGGAGATTCTGGCATACAGGGGGGCATATGCTATGCAGGAACCGGAACAGGTAAGTCTTGGCAGTAAACCGCCTTCGCCAACGGTTCTGTTTTTTCATAATGATGCTTTGGATAAGAACCCGTATTTCAGTGAGAAAGCGGGAGGAGATGGTACAGGTATCCAGAGAGTATTGTCCGGCATGGTGGTCATTATCTGGCAGGATGACATTTCGGAAACAACGATCCAGAAAAATTTAGAGAAGTTTACGCAGGTACAATGCGAATATGTGCAGAAATTGCCGCTTGACGAGAGGAAAGAAAATTCACAGCGTTATATTGCGGCACAGCTCTTTGTTATTGCTCCGATTGGAATGATTGTCTTATTGCTGCTCATGGTTGCTATACTGAGTTTTGAGATACTGCAGACGACACAACAGATGAAAAGCTATGCAGTATTTTTTATATGTGGGATGAATTGGAAAAAGTGTGCCCTGATTAGTTTATGGCATGAAGTGGTGCTGCATACGGCGGCGGTCATCTTGTTTGCGGTGATCTATTTTGTTACTACCGGGGTGCTGAGATACCGGTATGATCTGATTGCCCTTCATCTCAGTGGTGTTCTGATTATATTGGGGATATCACTGTTCAATATTTTTCTGTCAGTATTGCTGCCTAGAATTATCATTGGGAAAACGAAACCGAAAACACTGTTTTATGAGCATGGATGAGTAGAGGAGAAATGATTATGGTTGATATAAAGGACCTGACAAAAATTTATCACGAAAAAAAGTCAAATGAGTTTGAGGCGCTTCATCATGTCGACCTCACGATAAAAGAGGGAGAAATGGTGGGAATCGTAGGTACCTCCGGTGCAGGAAAGTCTACACTGCTTCATGTTCTTGCCTGCATCGATTCCTTTGAAGACGGAAATTATATTTTGGACGGCTGTTCTGTAGCCGGAATGAAAGACAAGGAATTGGCAGTGATAAGAAATGAAAAGATAGGAATCGTCATGCAGGATTTTGCGCTGGTGGAAAACTTCTCTGCTACAGAAAATGTCATGATTCCTCTTGACTTTGCAAAAAAGAAACGGAGTCGGAAAGAAAAAAGGGAAATGACGATGAATGTCTTGGAGCAAATGGGACTAAGGGATTATGCGGGGAAAAAAGTATGTCAGCTTTCCGGTGGTCAGAAGCAGCGCGTAGCGATTGCACGTGCCATCGTCAATGACCCGGCGGTTATTTTGGCAGATGAGCCGACAGGCGCTCTGGATTCCATGACTACGCAAGAAATTATGTCTGTTTTTCAAAAATTAAACGAACAGGGGAAGACGATTATTATAGTTACTCATGATAAGGAAGTAGCCCTGCAGTGCGGACGGATTATTGAAATTTCAGATGGAAAGATCTTAGAGAAATAAGTGATAATATGATGAAGGAAAAGGACTGTCTTCGGCATCTGTGAATATCTGCATCTCATTATTACTCTAGCTTAAATTTAGTGTTTTCAAGGGTTGACGGTATTTTCTGTGATAGCTTATAATGATTATCAAATATCCTGAAATGGAAGGATTAACAATATAAATTATACATCAAAGGGTTTTCAATGGCATTATGCATGGGAATCCTTTGGTTTCATGTAGTGATGGTCTGGAGGATGATGATGACTCAGAGTGAGCGAAGAATATATTTGATACGGGAACTGCTGAATGAGGATGCTAAGTATCGCGGGACGGAAATACCATCGGAGAAGGATGAACAGAGTGACCTTCTCCGTGGGCTAATGAATGTACGTCAGCCGGGGAAAATCAGTGATGATTTTCTGGCTGTGCAGGATGCGTATCTGCAGGAGGAGACAGAAGAAAAGGGCATAACGGCTCTAGAGGAGTTATCCCCTGTTTTGGAGGGACTCTATCTGTGGCAGGGGGATATAACCACTTTGCGATGTGGTGCGATTGTCAATGCTGCTAACAGTGGTATGACGGGATGTTATACGCCTTGCCATAATTGTATTGATAACTGTATCCACACTTATGCCGGAATACAGCTTCGGCTTGCCTGTGATGAGATCATACGGAAACAGGGGCACGGGGAGGCGACCGGGCAGGCAAAAATCACACCGGCATTTAACTTGCCTTGCGATTATGTAATGCATACGGTGGGACCTATCGTATCCGGCAGCCTGACGGAAGAACATAAGCGTTTACTGGCTTCCTGTTACCGCTCCTGTATGGAACTGGCAGAGCAGTATGATGTCACAAGCATAGCCTTCTGTTGTATTTCAACGGGTGTATTTCATTTTCCTAATGACATTGCGGCAGAAATTGCCATTAGGACTGTGAAAGAATATAGAGAGCAGACGAAAAGCAGTATGAAGGTAATCTTTAACGTGTTTGGGGATAGGGATTATGAGATTTACAGGGAGTTGTTGGAGGGGAGAGGGTGATGTGTGGTATGGCATTTTCTATTAAAAAGACATTTAAACTATATGGCGACGGAAATTGGCAGCGCTCCTCCGCACAGAGACTGTTACTGAATACCGAGAAAGCCGACGGAGCCTATAAAAAGTATAAAAAAGAAATTATGGATTCCTACCTGAAACAAGCTGGCTTTTTGAAATGGAAATCAGAGTCTTATGTCCGATTGAATGACATAGGTTTATTGGAATACATTGGTCTGCAAAAAGAACGTCATGGTGGACGAACATTTACGGTGAATTTTGCAGTAATGCCATTATATATGCCCCTTCAATGGGAAGAAACCAATTTTGGAACCAGATTGGGTTTGTACATCAGTAAGAAAGATTTTTGGTGGGATTATAAAGATGATAAAACAGCGAGAAAAAGCTTTGAAAATGTAAGAGATGCCATTGAGTTATATTTGATTCCGTGGTTTGAGAAGTACAGTGATGAGGTGGAGTATAGACAAACATTAACAGATGCTGTAAATGGAAATCAAAGTGATTATCTGACAGCTACCAGCAGGTATTATGAAAAATGGCTTGCCTATCTGCATGCAAAGAATGGAAATAAGGAGGAAGTTGCAAAAATTTTTAGTCTAAATGAGATGGATGAAAAAATCTTTCTTGAGGGTGGAGTAGAAAAGATTGTGTCCGAAAATATGGATAGATTAAAGTTGCCGAAGGGGCTATAATATGTTTGTGATTAAAGGGGCTATATGGTACAATCTTATTGTTACAGAGAACAACAAATATTAACTTGTGAGCAAGATAAATTAGGGATCAGATGTTAAGGGAAAGTTCATATTATTCCTATTGCCCCGCTTGATATTACGAATTTAAACAAAAGATATGATATTCCGCTCTGCTTTATTCAAGGTGATAACGATTGGATTACTCCAACATATTTAGTAGATCATAATTGTTCATGTGTTACGGCTAAGAAAAAAGAAATAGTTACTATTAACAATGCAGGACATACTCCTTTTTTGGATGATCCGGAGCAATTTGTTGAAGCAGTTAAACCTTTTTTTATCTGAGTGTGAGAACAAATAATACTTACTAAAGAAATAGGAGGATTTCGCTCTCACTGATGATGATATGAAAAAGATTGATTCTTTTGATATCGGACACAGTGAGATTATCGACCCTTTTGCTACATTAACGGCATAGTTCCTCAATTTTTTGTGTGATAAGTTTTTGTTATTGATACTAATAAAAAATATGTATTATACAGACTCTCCCGGATATGATATGATTTATTAACTTGATTTTTATCTGCTTACAAATATAAAGTGGCTTTTGATGCCAGTGAATAAAAGGAGAGGTAGCATGGTGGAAAGGAAGCATCAGTTTCAAATAAATAAGTTATTTGAGATTGATAGGGAATATCAGGGTGAAAAATATCTGGAGCTTGTGCTGGAAGCGGAGAAAGAGATTTCCGAGCATAAGATTGAAAATGATCATGAAATTTATTGGAAGGATTCCAAACTGGCAATTAATGAAACAACGGATCTGAGTTTTGGATATGGAGTCTCCGGAATTGTTTATTTTTACATACAGTTGTATTCTGTCAAAGAGAAAGAGGAATATTTGAATTACATACAGAAAGGACTCACGTTTATCGAAAATCATTGGAAGGAATGGATATCTCAGAATGATGTAGAGCTGCTTCCGTGGCCGGATGGCATGAAATACGGTTTGTATTTCGGACTGGCAGGCGTGGGTGCTGTTCTGACGCTTGCCTATGAACGCTTTGCTGATGTCCATGTCAAAGAAACTCTGGATGCAGTCCTGCAATTTTATCAGGAAAATAAGAAGCCGCAGAAAAAAGGAATCACATGGACGAATAGTATCACGATTCTTACCGATGGCGGAGTATTGTTATTTTTGCTGAAATATTATGAATTGTTTCCAAACGATAACGTTAAGGATTTGATTATTGCTTCGGCGGATTGGTATTTGGAACAGGCAGTCGATCATGGGAAAGATGGTCTGGAGTTTTCGGACTATGGTACTGCGAAGTTAAGTGAGCCGGATTTCCCCTATGACAATGTTTCCCAGCCGAATTTTGAATTAGGTAGTGCCGGAGCTGGATTTGTACTGGGCAGGCTGTATCAGGTTTTGGGAGATGACAGATATTTGAAAGCTGCGAAAGGTGTTGAAATTTATTTAGATACGATCAAGATTCCTCAAAAGAAGGGATTTTTGTTGCCATACCGGGTTGGCGAGGGGCAGGAGGCTTTTTATTATCTGGGGAATTGTCATGGTCCTGCAGGAACCGCAAAATTTTATTATCTTTTGTTTCAGATCACTGGTGAAGAAAAATACTTAACAAAACTGCATGACCTGATTGACGGATTCGAGTCTTTGGGTGCGCCGTACCGAATGTCAGCAGGGTTGTGGAATAACGTGAGTGTATGCTGTGGTCAAGGGGGAATGTTAAATACATTTTCCGGACTGTACAGTTCACAGAAAGATGAGCGATGGCTTAGGCTGGCGAAAGATTCGGCAAGAATTGTAGCGGCAAATATAGACCAGTTAGAAAGTGGAAATAAAGGCTGGACAATCGCATATCGAAGAGTAGTTCCTGATGAATTTTCCCATACTATTTTTTATAATGACGGGGATGCTGGGCTGGGAAATGCTTTGCTGCAGATTTATCTGTTGGAGACGGGACAAAAAAATATAAACCGCTTTGCGGATGATCCCTTTTAAGTGAGAACTTAAGGAAGAACCATAAAATAGAAAGAGAGAAAATGATTATGAGCGATAAAAAAGTGGCAATTGTAACAGGTGCAGCGACGGGAATTGGTTTCGGCGGTGCTGAAAAATATGCGGAGAATGGCTGGGGAGTGGCATTGATCGACATGAGACAGGAAACACTTGACCAAGCTGTCCTGGAATTGAAAAACAAGGGGTATGATGTAAGGGGATATCTGTTAGATGTCAGCGATTACCAGCAGGGGAAAAAAATAGTTACTGAAATCATAAAGGATTTTGGGAGAATTGACGCATTATTTAACAATGCAGGAATCATCGGACACAGACCGGGAATTCTGGAGTGTGATCCGGTTGAGATAAAAAAGGCGACAGAGGTAAATGTATTCGGTACGCTTTATATGACACAGCATGTGGCAAAATATTGGGTAAAAAATCAGATACAGGGTGCTGTTGTAAATGTTTCTTCGATTGCTGCAGAAATGGCATCTTGGGACCCTTTCGGTTATCAGATTTCAAAGTATGGGGTAAAAGGTCTTACCAAGTCTACGGCATTTCAGTTAGGCAGTTATGGAATCCGTGTAAATGCAGTGGGACCGGGTCATACTAAAACAGAGATGTCCAGGATTGACTGGGAAAATCCGGAGACTTTTGAACTGGCAAAAAATGAAAATTTATTACACAAGTGGCTGAACCCGGAGGATATTGCGAATGCTGCATTTTTCCTGTCAACAGATGCATCAAATGGAATTACAGGTCAGATTGTCATGGTGGATGCGGGGTATACCGTTTCAAAAGCGGATAACCGGGTAAGCCTTTACGGAGACTGATAGAAAGCGGGTGAATCATTGACAATACTACAATTGAAATATGTTCTTGCGATAGCAAATTCCTCTTCCATGAGGGAGGCTGCCGGCAAGCTGTTTGTGACACAGCCGGCTCTTTCTTCTACTATTCGGGAGCTGGAAGAGGAAGTGGGTATCAAGATATTTGAAAGGACGAATAAAGGAATTTCCCTGACCAATCAAGGAACGGAATTTATCTCCTACGCAAAGCAGGCGGTAAGTCAATATGAGTTGATTGAAGAAAGATATATAGCTAAGGAAAAAGAGGTAAAACATTTTTCTGTTTCCATGCAGCACTATGTATTTGCTGTGCATGCTTTTGTGAATGTCATAAAACGGTGTGAAGAGAAGAAATATGTTTACACGGTTCGCGAAACCAGAACAGCAGAGGTACTTTATAGTGTCAGGGATATGGAAAGTGAGATTGGTGTTTTAGCCTATTCAAAAAACAACGAGAACGTTATGAAAAGGCTGTTTCGGGAATATCAGTTGGATTTTCATCCGTTGATGGTGCGTGATACCTATGCATATTTGTGGAAAGGGCATCCTTTGGCAGACAGACAGGAACTTTCTCTGGAAGAGCTGGCTCAGTACCCATGTATCAGTTTTGATCAAAGTGGAGACAGTGATTTTTATATTACAGAGGAAGCGTTGGGAAATTATGAGTTTGAGAAGCTGATCAAGACAACAGACCGTGCAACGACTTCTGAAATCATGGTGGAGCTAAACGGATACTCCATAGGGACAGGAATCATGATGGACAGTGTCATTATGAAAGATGAGATAGTTACCATTAAATTAAAAGAACAAGATCCGCTCAAAATCGGATATATCCTTAGGAAAAATCATAAATTGAGTGATATCGGAGAAATATATATTGAGGAATTAAAAAAGTATAAGGGATAAGAATTGATGCGATTCTGATCCCTTATATTTTTATTGAATCAGATAATCCTTCCCGTTTTGATCAACAATACTCCGATTCCCAGAGTTTATACTTAATAAGTAAAACTTATCACAAATGATAAATTACGGGAAATTTTCAAAAACGCCAAAGGGTGATAGACTTTATTCAATCAAAGTAGCGAAAGCGAAATGAAATTATATCAATTGGGAGATGGAATTATGAGAAGAGAAAAATTAGTAAAAAAAGGACTTTCATTAACATTATCACTTGCACTGGTTGCATCATTGGCAACAGGGTGTGGAACAACCAGCAGCGGAAGCACTACATCGAAAGACGGCGTAACAACTATCCGCGTAGGTAGCGGTACCACTTACGAGCCATACTGCTATCTGGATGAAAATGGAGATGCCGTGGGACTGGAATACGATCTTTTGAAAGCAATTGATGAAAAATTACCGCAGTATGAATTTGAGTATCAGTCATTGGCATTCGATAACTTATTGTTATCCGTAGATTCCGACAAGTTGGACTTCGTTGCTCATCAGTATTCGGCAAATCCGGAAAGAGAAGAAAAGTATTTGCTGTCGGATGAAACCTATACCGTATTTGATACATATATCACGGTATTGGCTGACAACAATGATATTCATTCGCTTGACGATCTTCAAGGAAAAAATGTATGGGGCGGCGGTGTGACCAGTGAGGTAAATACAGCGTTAGTGAACTACAACAAAGACCATGCAGATAATCCCATTGTCATCGTAAACAGTGATGACACCACTTATGAGTACCAGACGGAAAACTTAAAGAACGGTGCATGGGTAGCCTCTATCAGTCAGGCTCTGGATGTGGCTGGTTATAATAAAGAAGCGGGCACAGAGCTATTAAAAACCGTTGGTGATCCAGTCACCTCTTCCCTGACACATTATATATTCCGGAAGGATAAGCAGGAATTAAAGACAGCAGTTGACGGTGCTTTGAAAGAATTAAGAGAGGACGGAACGTTAGCAGAAATTTCTGAAAAATGGTTAGGTGGGGATTACACGGGTACCAGTAATGAAAGCGATGAATAGGAGTTGTTTCAATTGAGCGATTTATTTGATTTTGACCGATTTACGAAAGCGGTTACTCAGATTACTCCATATTTGGGAATTACAGCACATATCGTAATCGTTGCCATCGTGTTTGGAAGTATTCTGGGATTGATAGTGGCAATTTTGAGAATCAATAATATTCCGGTTGTCCAGCAGGTTTTAGATGTTTATATTTCCTTTATGCGGGGGACGCCAATGATCATACAGTTGATGTTGATCTACTATGCACTTCCTTTTGTATTGCGGAGTACGCTGGGGATTGACATTAACGGTTGGGAGAATCTGACCTTTGTAGATGTTACTTTTATCATTAATGAAGGAGCGTTTCTGGGAGAAATTTTCCGTGGGGCGATACAGGCGGTACCCTATCAGCAGACAGAAGCAGGGTATTCTGTTGGATTAAATCGATTTCAGACATTTACGCGAATTGTACTGCCCCAGGCAGTACGAATCGCTCTCCCGGCTTATGGTACCGATCTGATCGGTATTTTCCATAATACATCAATTGCTTTCATGATAGGCGTTATTGATATTATCGGTAGAGCGCAAAGTATTAAAGCGGCTACGGGACACGCATTGGAGGCATATATATTTATCGCGATCATTTATATTGTGGTAAGTGCGTTATTGAAAATATTGTTTGCAACTCTTGATAAAAAATTGGAATATGGGAGGAATTAAAGGAGGAAGTTATGGAATTTCATTTTGACTATCTGGTGGATTCTTTGAAATATGGATTTATGTATCTGCCGGTTACCGTTAAGCTTGCCCTGATTTCTTATGCCATAGGAGTTGTTATCGGATTGGTGATTGCCATTGTAAGAACCTATCGGGTTCCCGTGTTGACGCAGATATTTGCTGCATTTGTGGCGATTTATCAGGGTGTGCCTACGATGGTTGCGCTGTTGATTTACAATCTGCTGTTTATTACCTGTTTTAACGACGTGGCGGCTTTCTTTCGTTCAAAGCTGACACTGGCAGATGTGAGTACAATCTATGTGGGATATGTGGCACTTAGTCTGTACTGTATTGTGCAGATCAGTGAAACATTTCGCGGAGCATTAAAGTCCATTCCGGATAATCAGTATGAAGCAGGATACTCCGTCGGACTTACTAAGGTGCAGACATTGAGACGTATCATTATTCCGCAGATGATTCCGGTTGCCATGCCGGGGCTGACCAATAACATGGTGGGAACTATCAAGGCAACCGCACTGGTCAGTGCAGTTGGTATTATAGAGGTAATGCAGGGGTCTATCATTCCCTGTGGTATTACCTACAGCTATATGGAAGGATATGCAGCGGCAGCTATTGTCTACTGGATATTCTCGGAAGTGATCGGACTGATTATGAGATTGATTGAAAAAAGCAGTAACCGTTATGTAAGGAGGGGCGCTGTATGATAGAGATAAAAAATGCGAAAAAATCCTTTGGAAACTTGCAGGTGTTAAAAGATGTTTCCTTGAAAGTAGATACAGGCGATGTTGTGGTAATCCTCGGTCCATCCGGTTCCGGAAAGACTACACTGCTCAGATGTTTGAATTTTCTGGAAAAGGCAGATGAAGGACAGTTGACGATAGGAGATCAGGTAGTGGACTTGAAACACGCCTCCGGAAAAGAAATATTACAAATTCGCAGAAAAACGGCATTTGTATTTCAGAATTATGGATTATTTCAAAACAAGACAGCATTGAAAAATGTAATGGAGGGTCTGGTAGTTGCAAGGAAGGTGCCGAAGAAGGAGGCAGAGGAGCGTGCCAGAGAAGCACTGGAATGGGTCGGACTTGCAGATAAGGCAGATTTCTATCCGTCACAGCTATCCGGTGGACAGCAGCAACGTGTAGGTATTGCAAGAGCCGTTGTACTGAATCCGGAAGTGATCTTGTTTGACGAACCAACTTCCGGACTGGATCCTGAGTTAATCGGGGAGATTCTGGATGTGATCAAGCGCGTTAAGGAACGTGGGATTACTATGGTGATTGTGACACACGAGATGTCCTTTGCCCAGGATGTGGCAAATCATGTTGTATTTATGGCGGAAGGATATGTGGTGGAAGAAGGATCTCCTCATGATATATTCAGCAGTCCGAAAGAAGAGAGGACAAAGCAGTTTCTGGCAAGAGTATTGCCGGATGATTATACGTATGCAATATGAATCTTTATCATATGCATTATGCGAATAACCGGTGAAATTGAGAAATGCGGTTGTCATAGGCATATGGCAGCCGATTTTTCTATTTTTGGAAAATATCATCTTATATGGATGCTGTGGCCGTTGGAATGGCATAGGTTTGCAAAACCGAAGTTGGTGGTTCGA